>DUFK01000018.1 GCA_013331945.1 Nanobdellota archaeon | reverse complement strand
TAAAGAGGCAATTTATCTTTAGTCCTGACTTTAACTATCGGTTCCATTTATAATAGGTATACAAGTCATTTTAAAATTATATCCTTTCATCATTTACAAAAATCATTCCATTTCCTGTTTCGAACATTTTTCCTTTCACTTTTGTATTGTAAAGATATATCTTCGAATCATCGTGAGCGATTACATCTCCTTCAATTGCTGAGTCATAAAACTTGTAAGTCACCTGCTCCCTTGCTGTGGCAATTGATGCTTTGCTATTCCTTATGATTATTGTTGAATCCTGCCCGCTATTGGCGATATCTGCAAGATCTGAATTAGATATCTCAATCTGCGCCCCATTCCACGCCTGCGGATACCAGTCTCTCACAAAGGTATTGATGAGCCTTAATTTATTTGTATCAACCTCAAGAGGATAATCATCGTAAACTTTATTCTTCAGCCCGGAAACCTGGACTTTTGGTGAAGGTCTTGACCAATCAGAGCCAGCATTGATTCCGATGGTCATCTTGGAATTTCTAAATGTTATATCTGTATACTTATCAAGAGTTGCGCCCCAATCGGTAAATTCTGAATTCTTCGCAGAAATTTTAATCATAGCGTTTTCATTGTTCACGATTTCAAGATCATATCTTTCCATAAAGCCTTGAGGAAGAGTATAGGTTCCAGAAACATTGGCAAGAACAAGCTCAAAAAAAAGGCTGCTATTCTCTGCAATTACATTAACATTTTGGTTCACTGTGAGCCCGATCATGCTATTCTTTATTAAAAAGGTGGCGTTATCGCTTGAACCATGCCAAGGCGTACAGCAGTCATCACCAAATACATTATTGAGGGTGGCTTTAGCTCTTTTATCATAATAGAAATTAAACCACTTACTTCCTGTCGATAGCTTTACATTTTCCATGAGAAGCGAAGCGTCTTCTGTTACGACAACACGATATTGTTGGTTGTAGTCCTGCAAGAAAATCAGCTCAGAATCTTTCACTACCAGCTCTCCGGTTCCGTTAACAATAAGATTTCCATTGAGCGTCAATTTTGTGCTGTTTACAAGATAAGTCCCTTTATCCACAATTAATGTACCATCGTGAAAAAGAGGCCTTAAATTTTCTGACGTGGCGGCGCTGCTTTTGTTTTCTTTTGGCGGAGAAATTTGTTCGTTGAAGGGGGATTCATTCTCACCAAGTGGACTGATGCCACTGATTTTTCCGATATTGCGCGCAAAAATAAATACCAGCAGTCCCAACAAAAGAATTGCCAGCAAGATTATAGTGCCTCCTTTGATCATGTTTTGTCTAGAAGAACGGCGGTTTTAACTCTTTTGGGGTTTCAGAGCTCTTAAGAAAAGTATTTCTAGTTTTCTTTCGGTTTATGTGTATATTAAAATGCCGCAAGAAACTAAGGAACGGCTTGAAAAAAGGCTGAAGAGAGAAGGCTGGGAATTCCGCGAGAGAAGGAGTGTGCGCCCCTCTGAATCTATTGCATACAGCACAATCCCTTTTGGAGGTGGCCATTTAATGATGGAATCTCAGTCTAGTCTGACCGATGAACAGCTCTCGCGGGAGTACGAGAAAGATTTTGCGGATGTCCTAATAGCAGATGCCTACAATGCAAAAGGAAAAGTTCTCAGAGACATGCGTGACATCTATGTTAAGTATAGACATTAGATATAGAAGTTAAATTTATTAATCAAAACTCCTTCGGAGACAGATGGACAAAAGAGTCTTGAATTCAGTGTTTGTCGTTGCGATTGGGCTTCTTGCGATAGTCGTGATTCTCGTCCTCTACAATCCGACAGGGAATCAGCAAGTTGAGGGGCGCAAGACCTACATCGGAAATAGTCAGGAGGAATGCAGCAGAATCCGCTTCATCTGCGCAGAGGAGAAAGAGTATTTCACTGATGAAAAGGGATGTGGATGCAAGAATCCAGGGATAGATGATTTTGAAAAATGCGCTGCCGCAGGCAACCAAATAATGGAAAGCTATCCTCGCCAGTGCCGTGCTGGAGGAAAGACATTTGTAGAAGAGGCAAAGGTATGCACCGCAGATGCAAAACAATGCCCTGATGGTTCTTATGTTTCGAGAGATGCAAATAATAACTGCGAATTCTTTACATGTCCTGAAAAAGAAAAGGTTTTCTGCGAGCCGGGGCAGAAGAATGCCGAAGCGTGCATTGCACTATACAAGCCGGTCTGCGGATGGTTTAATCCCGGGCAGATTCAATGTGTAAAATATCCATGTGCACAAAAATATAGCAATAGCTGTTTTGCGTGCGCAGATGGAAAAGTTTCATACTACACAGAAGGAGAGTGTCCTGCTTAGAAGATGATAGATAAAGATGAAGATGTCTTGCTCCAACACGTAAATTTAATCTCAGGCATAATACGCAAAAAGTTTAGTGGGGTTAAAATAGGGATTACCTCTAACGGCCCGACGAGGAAAAAAATGGTTTTCCAGGTTGATGGAAGCAAGGTAGAATTTAATGTTGGAGAAAACGTTGTCTTTTCACTTGAAAATGCTCCATACGAGATCCTAAGGCACAGGCCACTATCCAACTTAACTAGTATAGGGGAATTTGTAGATAAGTGCCTTGACGACATCCAAGTACTGCTTAGCAAAGAAAAAGTGCCGGAAATCAAGTCGTATGCTAGGAAATATCTAGGACAAGAGAAGAGAGTAGTAAAGAGCAAAAGGGCTATTTTTATATACTACGATAAGACTTTTATTGTTGTGACTCCGAATTTGATTATGCTAGCACTGAAATCGACCAGTAGAACTATCCAAAGTTTTGAATTAGGGGAAAATGCCGATTTTAACAAAATTTTTAGGATATTTAAAATGGCGCAGGATCGAGCGCGGGAGTAGAGATGAAAGACCAATATAAAGTATGGCTGGTGATAGGAGCGATTCTGGTAATCACAGGATTGCTTTCAGAATTTTTGATTGCTCTAGGTGTGATAATCTTGATAGTCGTTCTGATACTGCACCTCAGGGCAGAGAGAAGAAAGCAGGGGGCACGGAGCGGGGAGCGCGTGGCAAAAGCGAGGAATGAAAAGAGGAGAAGAAATTAGGGGAAATATTTCTTAATGCTGATGGAAAAACAAAATCTGAGGCAAAGATGTGAATGGCCTGGAAGCAATGCATTGATGATTGAGTATCACGATAAGGAATGGGGCACTCCGACAAGAGATGACGGTAAGTTGTGGGAGTACTTTGTCCTAGACACATTTCAGGCGGGATTGAGCTGGCAAATCATTCTGAACAAGAGGGAGAATTTTAGGAAAGCCCTCAACAACTTTAATGCAAGACGGATCGCGATGTATGGGAATGCTGATATCACAAGGCTCTTGAAAGATGAAGGTATCATCAGGAACAAGCTTAAGATAAATGGCCTCGTCATAAATGCCCGCAAGTTCCTGGAAGTGCAGAAAGAATTTGGCTCTTTTGCGAATTATATCTGGGGATTCACAGGCAATAAGACAATGCATAGAAATGTGAAAAGCCTGAAAGAGCTGAGGGCGACGAGCCCTGAATCAGATAAGATGAGCGCCGATCTAAAGCAGAGGGGCTTCAAGTTCGTAGGATCTACGATATGCTACGCGTTCATGCAGGGCGCAGGCCTTGTGAATGACCATACAACGAGCTGCTTTAGATATGCGGAGATAAGACGTTCTGGGAGAAAGTCTTAAATATTTTTCTGGACTTTGCGTAAGGATGAGAAAGAGATACCGGATGCCAGAAATGTTCTATGGCGAGGATAAATCAGTAATTCAGAGCCTCAAGAATGCAGGAGAATTGGTTTTGGGATGGCAAGACCCCCATTCTGTAGCTATGATTTATCACGTTGGTGATTCCACCATAAAGTATGTTGGTGTAAATGAAAAAACATTTAAGGAAGGTAAAGAACGAGTTTATCTAAATGGCTTCTTGAACGTGACTTCTAGAGATGAGGGAACTTGCAAGAGGGATTTGGAAACAGTCCTCAATTCAATTAAGGAGAATATTCCAAATTATAATGTAAAAGGAGTGGAAGAGCTGACTAACTGAGTTAGCTGTAATAAAACGGAACAAAGTTACACCAGTATAAGGCACATCGGAGAGTTGACTGTAGTTGTTGTGGATAGTGGCCTTGTCAGGAGAGCGATTCAAAGGGTCAATGGAACAAAAGATGAAGATGAAAGAAGCCATGACTTTTTCAGCAGCCTTTTCTACCTTGCAAAGGATCGCACATATGAGGATTGCATAGATCGTGTAAGAGCTTACTGAATCGGATAATCGAAAGAGATGAAGGCACAATACTTTATGTCTGGAGAAATCGGAATCATCTTGTCAGAGGAAGAATTCTCAGATCTTTATGAGGGGCCTATAAGAGGGAAGATTAGCATGCTGGACAGAGAGAATATGCCATATGCAGAAAGGGATTTGGAGATGGTCTCTTTCAGGAATTGTGGAGGAGCCTTAGCAAAGCTGGATTCTTTTCCGGAAGATGCCGCATTTGAGAAAATAACTAAGTACAAACTTTCGCTATCTCCAGATGGATTCCGGGAGATCCATGAAAGGGGAAGCCTCGCAGAGAGGCTGGACGGGCTTGGAGGAAGGGTGGATATAACGCTTGAGGGGAAGGTTTAATAGAATTAACTCGTTAATATCTAAAGGTATCATGGTGTCCAATAGAGAGAAATCCGCCAGGGATAGTGTTCGGATATATATCGATATCCATGACGTGCACAACTCTTTTTCTGGAAGGTATCAGATAAATGACTATGGTTCTGGTGAATGTTACGTAGAAGTCTATAAGCCACTTGATGGAAAGGACAATAGTCCAATAGAGCATGTTATCTGTTTGGGTGGATTCACTTTGTCTGGATTGAATGAATGCAGTGCGGCAGAGTTCATGGAGAAGATTAGAGATGGAATAGAGAAGATTGTTTCTCCTTAGAGTAGTCTAATGATCAGGCGCTATAGAAAGGCTTAAAAGTTTTTTCTGAGTGGGTGGAAGATAATGGTAAATGAAGAAAGGCCAAAAAGACTCTATGAGACAGGAATCAATGATAAGTATGGACTAGGATTTCTACCTTTTATAGCACTTGTAGGGTGTGGATTTTATGTCAATAATCTTGAGGGAAATGAGTATGCACAGAAAGCCGAGCAGATTGCAAGGGAGAGAGAAGTTGTAAGAGAATTAAAGACCAGTATTGAGGGAGTTCTAGAAGAGAAGGGACTTGAGGGGTACACAGTGAATATTTCAGGCGGGGAGAGGAAATGGCGTGGTGGTGTAAATCTAATTGCTTTAGGAGTTGGAGGGACATTAGTGTACTGTAGTTACTTTTTTTCTAAAAAGTTATCAAAGACTGCCTGGGAAGCACGGGATAGAGAGAAAGAGGCAGAGAAAGCTAAGGCTTAAGAAAAATGGGATATCCGAACAGAGAACAAGCAGTAATAAAAAATAGCACAAAGGGATTAAAAGAGATTGTATGTGGCATAGGGCTTATTGGAATTGGCACTCTTGGTATTTACGGACAGGGAGTTTACGGATCTAGGTATGGCGACTATTATGGAGCAACTTACGTTCGTATGAGAGAAATTGATGGAGAGATAAGAAAGTTTAAAGAAGAGGTAACAAAGGCTTCAATTGAAGATATTGTGAATAATGAAGGGAAGTTGGATAAGATCAGGATACTTGTGGCAGAAAAGAAGAAGATTTTAGATGATCCACAAAAGGCTGGAGAGCTCTCAGGGGCTGAAAAGAAAGTTTGGAGGGATATGTATAGGTTTGCGGGGCTTCTCGTGTTATCAGTAGCTGGCGGAATTGGAGGCTATGAATGTTTGGCTTTGGGACTTCGGAAGAGAGGGGGAAAGGATTAAAAGCTTTATGTGGGTTAAGGGAAGATGGAAAACGAAAGGCTTGAGGAAAGATTAGGCTTTTGGGCAGGCCTAAGACAAGGTTATGCAGAAGAGATGGCACAGCTTAGAGGCGTCTCTATTGAAAGAAAATATGTTGAATACAACTCGCTTGGAAGGGTCGGGAGATTTGTGGGGGGAGATGTTGCGGTGTATTTCTCTCCGATTATCAATCCATACAAAACAATAAGGGCTTTGATAAAAGAGCTAAGATAAACCATCCAAAACTCTTCAAAACTCGACTTCGTGTAACAGGTATTATACGTAGTTTTTAGGGGTTTTTGGCCCTTTTTTGCATTTTTTCTCGCATGAGTGCACCTTTTAGGCCTTTTCTACCCCCCTTGCCCCTCTTGATCTCTCCCCCGCTCGGCCCTTCGGGCCTCGCTTAAAAGTTTTAGGTGGATTAAGGCTAAACCCTCACCAACCTTCAAATCTATTTTAGATAGCGAAAAGGAGGATCAACACGATAAGGACTCGCTATAGCCCAAATTTCTTCGCAGAAACTTTCGTGAATCTCGGCATGATGGCCTTCTAATCCTTTGTTTATGCCACTTGAAATCAAGCGGGGCTGATGTTTTGATAGAAGATCCTTAAGTTCTTTATGCTCACCTCCAATATTACATCCAATAAGCTGATCCACAAGCTCTATACCTTCTCCAGGCAATCCAGAGTAGAGTTTGGCTTTATAGCTACTTTTTTGGCTCTTCTCATCATAACTAATGATTACATCTAAGTTATGATACTCTTCCTTCTTCTCTTTAATCTCTCTCATTTTTTGCTTAAAGGTTTTAGGCAGTAACTTGAACTTTTTGTTGTAAAGAGGCATTATGGCTCCCGATAATTTCCTTTAATTGACGCCCGACTTGCTTTGGAAATGGTTTTGTGAAAGAAAGTACTCCGAGGTTAATCTGATCATATGACCTGCATTTCAATTCAACCAAACTGCTCTTTCCATTTGAATCCAGATAATCGCTTACAAATTTAATTACCTTTTCACTTTGGGCATTTTGAAGGGTATCACTTGCGCCATAATGAAAAGAGCCATCTGGGTGCTTATGACAGAAAATAACGCCATAATCCAGTAAAGGCAGCCGATCCCCAACTAATCCATCAGGCCCATAATGATTCACCACCAATTCGAGATCCATTTTCATTTACTTCCCAGCCTCTAAAACCTTAAAAATCTTTCTTAAAAGTTTTAGGCAATTTTGCTTTTTTCTTTTTATTAGAATCTAATCCCTGTATATTTCCCTTCGGAACTCATTAGATTCAGGGTAATCTGAACACTCCCTCGCTTTTTGTTCTGCCATGGCTAGATTAATGTGCCAGGTCTTTGCAAGAGTGCTGACATATTCCTCAAATGCCCTCCTATAGAAAAAGAAGGGTTCAAGAGATCTGTCATCCCTAACATCTAGATGATGATCACCACTCAATTTCATAGAACTTATTTTCATCCTAGCAAAATGATAAGCATTAACAACATTCTCTTCAGAGAATAGGGGTCCACTGACTCCACTTGCACTTGCCCATTCCATCACCTTTTCTTCAAGGCGTAGGAGATCATCTGCAGAGGCCTCAACGCTCTGATTAATCATCCTCCTGAGAATCGTATAGTTCAAAACCGTATGATCATCCAGCTCTTCAGAGGGCAAAACTTCATTTGTGATGATGCTGTCAAGTGCTAAAAGCTTTTGAGCAGGAGATAACATAGTATAAGAATAATGCCACGGATTTCCGTTTTGCCCCACCCCAAATTCAGGCATTTTATAGCTATAGGAACAAAAGGTTTAAATACATTTGGAAAGAAAGAATATTAATGGGGCTTTTTGATTGGCTGTTTAAGAAAAAAGGGGATGAGATTTTTGAAGAAGAAGTTAAGAAATCTTTTTCAAATGTAAAAAAAGACATCTCGAAAGTCAGTAAATGGATTTCTCACTTCCACGACAAGCACCGTGATCACGAGGAAGATTTCTCGAAAGTTTTAAGCAGGCTTGAAAAATTAGAAAAAGATCTCGAAGATGTCAAGAATTTCGTTGAATTCTTCGTCGCAGAGAACACTTCCGGGCCGTTTAAAAGCCCATTCAAACACCTGTCCAAACACCCTCAAACACCTGTCCAAACAGGGGGTGTCCAAACANNTGTCCAAACAGTTGTCCAAACACCTGTCCAAACAGGGGCTTTAAAAGGGCTCACAACGATGGAAAGAATTGTTTTATTCGCGTTGCTGAACTCAAAAGAAAAATTGAGCTATGAAGATATTTCGCTGATAACAGGGAAAGACAAATCAACAGTGAGGGGACAGATCAACAACGTAAAACAGAAAAATGAGGGTTTGATAAGTGAAGTTATGGAGTCTAGCGGTAAGAAAAGGTACTTTATTGAGGAAAGGGTAAAAGAGAGGCTCCTGGATGACATAATACTGTCCAGAAAGACGAAAGAGAGGAAGGAAAGGGGTCGGGGGATTGAGCCTATTCAGGAGAAAAACCCCAAGAAAAGCAAAAAGTGAGAGATTAATACGAACCCCAAAGCTAAATTTACAGGCTATACGAACCATCCAGTCCTATTTGGACTGGGGCTAAATGGAGAAAAAGTAAAAGTGAGGGTTCCAAAGGCACTAAAAAGCATTAGATGAGGGTAAGAGAGACCTTTGGGGGCCTGAAAAGAGGAAAATATATAAAATCTTATGCCTAAGTTCTATCTAAAAGTAAAAGTGAGGGGTTGAGTAAGGTTAAATAAGCCAGGCTAAGGGGATATAAGTGGATAAGTGAGCCCAAATAGAGTTAAGATTTAGTTAAGATCCAGTGAAAAAGAGTGGTGAGTTGGAAAAAGGTGAGTTCCTGATGAGGTAAATGTGAGTTCTTTCTGCCCGATTTTGGGGGAATTAAGCCTTAATTCTTTGATTTCGTTCCACCGAAAACAATAAAGAGCCCTTCCTTAGCCTAAGTTCTAGAAGGTTTGATAAGATCCGGCCCTAGGCTTATTCCTCGACGAGCCGGATGAGATTGCCTAATGTCTCAATATTGCGCAATTCAGGCGCTATTTTGAGCAAAATCTGCTTATTGTTATGCTTTTCCTTGATTATTGGCACTTTCTTGACTATAAGCTTACTTATATAGTCTCTCAGGGAATTGGGGGTTAGGTTGGCCCTTATGGCTAGCTCCGAATAACTTACAGGCCTCTTGAGCTCCTCTTCCATCTGATACAGGGTCGAGAAGATGACGAATTCTTGCTTTGTCAGGCTCTTGAAAGAGGCCTGAAGGACCTTCTTTAATCTCTCTACATTCTCCTGAAGATGGCCAGAAGATCCTGAGAGTTCTGGGGGGATTGAATTCTGGAAGCTAGAGGGGGAAGGATCTGTTGCCTGAGTGTTGCCTATCTGTTGCCTGAGTGCCGAAACCCCCCTATTTCCTATGGAAAAATCGTCTTTAGGGGCTAATTCGCCAGATTTTGGGGGAAAATGCGCCGAAACCTCCTCGGATGTGCCGAAGTCAAAATTAGGCACATCCTGTCCTTTCTTTATAAACCTTTCGGTAAAATTAGGCGCATTTCTAGGCACATCGGCACTTGATTTGGCACATCTTTTGGCACTTTCCTCTTGTTTTTGTTCCTCGAGGTGGCCTAAAACAGCCTCAACAGAATCAGTCAAGTAAGAAATCTCTTCCCTCATCTGCGAGAGTTCTTGCCTTATCCAATCCATCTCCTCACGAATCCTAAAGAAGGCTTCTTTCAGCCTTTTATCATTTCCGAAAATCATAGTCCTTAGCCCTAATAAGGGGTTAAAGATATAAAAGTATTACTGAAGGCCAGAATATGCTTTGAAGGCTTTATTACTCAGGCGCCAGCGTGCGCGCCTTAGGTAGTTTATTCCCCTTGAATTCTTGCCCACTTTTGCCACGAGCTCTTCCTTGGTTAGCTCTTGCAGGAGCCTTTTAGTGAACTCTTCGTCTCTCACTATCTCTTGCGCAATATTGTAGGTGTAGAATGCACCAGGTGAATTATGGTATAGGTATGAAAGAATGGTCTCTTTTATCCTCTTTATTTTATCCTCGGATATCTGTGGCATGTTTATCCTGTGTGGAGGATCTTTATAAAGATTTTCGGTGAGGCGGAATACTTTCACCAGTATCTTCATGGTCCAATAATGTATTTATACTCCCAGAGTACTAAGCAGGAATCTTCTGTAAGAAAAATGATAACTTCTTTAAATACACCAAGAACTGAAAAAGAGATTTCAGACGCCCTAGATCCGATAGTGCGGGAATGGTTTTTTGATAAGTTCAAGAGCTTTAGCTTGCCACAGATTTATGGTGTTCTTCCAATTCACGAGCGCAAGAATATTCTTATCACAGCACCAACGGGAGGAACAAAAACCCTGACCGCTTTCCTCTCTATTTTGAACCATCTTGTGAAGTTGGCCCGGAAAGTCTCGCTTGAGGATAGAATATATGCCGTGTACATCTCCCCATTAAGAGCACTCAATCAAGATATTCATGTGAATCTGGAGGAGCCCCTTAAAGAAATCAATAAGGTTGCGAAAAAGTTTGGAGTGAAGCTGCAGGAGATAAGAGTTGCTGTGCGTACTGGAGATACAACTACTGCCGAGAGAACTTCGCAGCTCAAGAAGCCACCCCACATCCTCATTACAACTCCTGAAAGCCTTGCAATAGTCCTCACAACGACCAAATTTGTCGAACATCTGAAGAATGTGGAATTCATAGTCGTGGATGAGATCCATGCACTTGCAAGCAATAAAAGAGGAGTGGATTTGAGCCTCTCTCTTGAAAGGCTTGAGAATCTTTCTAAAAATGTGCCGACACGGATTGGTCTTTCTGCTACGATAGCTCCCCTTGAAGAGATAGCGAGGTTCCTTGTGGGTTTTGATAGCGAGGAAAAGGGGTTGTTCAAAGAGAGAAATTGTCTTATCGCAAATGTTCAGTTCCAGAAGGACCTTGATCTGAAGGTAGTCTCTCCTGTCGATGATCTCATAGACACAACCTCTTCCCAAGTGCACCAGAGCCTCTACAAGATGCTTGATTCACTCATACAGCAGCATAAGACCACTCTCATCTTCACCAACACAAGAAGCGCCACTGAACGTGTTGTATCCCATTTGAAGGAAATGTTTCCGGGAAATTATGCCCAGGATGTCGGCAACATAGGGGCCCATCACTCTTCTCTAAGCAAGAAGCATAGGTTTGATATTGAAAAAAGACTGAGGGAAGGAAAGCTAAAGGCTGTTGTGTGCAGCACTTCGCTTGAACTAGGGATAGACATTGGTTACATTGACCTTGTTCTGCAACTCGGTTCCTCGAAGAGTGTCGCACGCGCTTTGCAAAGGCAGGGAAGAGCAGGGCATAGATTGCATGAACGATCAGAGGGAAGAATGATTGTTCTCGATAGAGATGATCTTGTCGAGTGCTCTGTCCTGCTCAAGGAAGCTATCGAGAAGAAAATCGACCGCATCCATATACCAAAAAATGCGCTTGATGTGTTATGCCAGCAGATATATGGCATGGCCATATCGCAGAAATGGGACATCGATGATCTTTTTACACTCATAAGGAAAAGCTATTGCTATAACTCCTTATCGAGAGAGGATTTTTACGAAGTTCTTGCGTACCTGGCTGGAGAGTATGCTGACCTTGAGAACAAGGATGTCTATGCAAAGATATGGATTGATTGGAAGACGAGGCAGATCGGAAGAAGGGGAATGCTCGCCCGCATGATTTACATGACAAATATAGGCACTATCCCGGAAGAGAGTTTTGTGACTGTCGTTGTTGCCTCCCCGCCAGACAGGAGAGAGGAAAAGATAGGAGTCATTGATGAATCCTTCCTTGAAAAACTAAAGAGGGGAGATGTGTTCGTGCTTGGGGGCCACCGCTTCGAATTCTTGTACACCAAGGGAATGGTCGCATATGTGAATGCAAGCGTTGCGCGGCCGCCGACAATCCCTTCCTGGTTTTCAGAGATGTTGCCCTTAAGTTTTGATCTTGCGCTTGAAATCCAGCGCTTCCGAAAGCTGATGAATGAGAAGTTCGAGGCAAAGAAGAAAGAGAGGGAAATAAAGGCATTCATCGGTGAGTTCTTGTATGTTGATGAGAAGGCTGTCAATGCAATTTATGGATTTTTCCGCGAACAGCATCTTTTTTCAAAAATCCCCCATGAGAACAGGCTCCTTATCGAGTCTTATGAAGATAAAGATGAGAAGAAATATCTTATCTTTCATACATTGTATGGCCGGCGCGTTAATGATGCACTAAGCAGAGCGTTTGCATTTGCCATCGCAAGATATGGGAATAGAGACATAGAGCTTGGAATCAGTGATAATGGCTTCTTTCTTGCTTCTCACTCAAAGATGAACATAGACAAGGCCTTGAAAGATGTAAATCCAAAGAATCTGAGAGAAATCTTGGAACAGGCTATAGAAAAGACAGAGGTTTTCAAGAGGAGATTCAGGCATTGTGCAACCCGCAGTTTGATGATCCTGCGAAGCTACAAAGGAAGGAAGAAGAGCGTTGGCAAACAGCAGATGAAATCCGGCTTTCTCCTGGGAAGCGTGAAGAGAATTGGAGATAATTTTCCGATCCTGAAGGAAACAAGAAGAGAGGTGCTCGAAGATTTGATGGATATTGAGAATTCCTCTCAAGTGCTAGGGTGGATCCATGACGGAAAGCTCAAGGTGGAGAAGATAAGCAATGACCTTCCATCACCTTTTGCGTTCAATCTCATTATGCAGGGCTATGCAGATCTGATGCGCATCGAGGATAAGATAGAATTCCTGAAGAGGATGCATAAGCAAGTGTTGGAGAGGATTGGGAAAGATTTTTAACATCCGTTCTATACAGAAACATTATGGCAACGGAAGGCATGTTTGAGACTACACGAATTACGATAGATAGAGCTATAAAGCTGTTAAGTGCAATTCACCCTGCAAATAAAATTAAGGATAATTTAGATTATCTTTTTGCCGCGCAGAATTTAATTACATGTGCGATAAAAAAACTTAGAGCCTACGAAAAAGAAAGAAGATAATAAGATTTTCAGAATTCTTAAGAAGATTTTTATATTTTTTCTCCATAGGAAACGAATGGGTGCTAAAGAGGTAAGAATTTATGAGCTGTCCTTTTCCGGGCATGACGGAAGCTATTTCCCTTACTTTTTTAGGCGTGGGGATAATCTTAAAAAAGGTAAATTCGAACGGATTTGCTATGACGCAATTATCGCGGCTACAAAAGGAGTCCTAGAAGATGAGCAGGGGTTCATAGGGGTTAACACTATCACAAAAAGGGCTGCTGAAATTCTGGTCCACCAATATGGGTTCTGTGAGATGAATGTAGAGTACGTGCGTTTGTTTGGGGGAAAGAGCCTTAGTGATGAGGGGGATTTTGACGAGCTTGAATTCGAATTTCCCGGAGAATTGGAAGGAAGGGTAATGATGCACAACCAAGAGGTCCGAAGGTCTATAGAACGCGAGCTTGAATCTAACTACCATAGCCAATTAAGTCGACGCTGATGCCTCGTGCATTCGCACTTCGATGCCATTCCAAGCTCTTGCGATATTCTGGATCGGTTTCTGTCAGGGTGTAGACTTTTCCGTCCTCAACATAAGTTGGATCAACATGGCGGAATTTCTTCATTGCCTTGAATTGCGGGTTTACGAGACTCTCCTTTAGTTCATAGCCTTTACTTGACATTCGATCTAAAGTTCTTATGTACTCCTGCACTTTTTCAGATTCTGATGAGCGCAGTGCATTTGCGAGATGGGAATCTGTCTTGGTTAAGTCCTCTTCTGAAATGGCTCCTTCATCTAATGCAGACTTTAGGGCCATTGCCAGCAATTCCCAAGATACCATTGCTCTTGGATTCGCCCAATGCTCCGACTGGAGCTTCAAGAAGAAATCCCCGAATGTCCTTGCATGCTCTTTCGTGTCAAAACATATTTGGTTTTCATAATTGATTACATGATGTGCAAGTTCTTGGGCAAGAGATTCATCGTGCAAGAATGCTATCTCTCTTAATGCATAATCTACCCTATCTGCACAAAGTTTAGGGGTGGGTTGCTCAAGAAGAGGAAAGCCGTCTATTTCCAGGACAAGTTCTAGTGGAATATCATATTTTTTAAGTATGCCTGGAATTTCTGAGGATAAAATAACTTCATGCAATCTAGAATCATGAAGGTCCTCTTTTCTATCTCCAAGAGCCCATTCTGTCAGGTGCCTGAATGCATAATGCGGAACATCGTGTATTTCGCCCCCAATCTGCTCCTCTAAAGATGCCCCGAGCCGCCCTAATAGAATCATAACGCCGACACAATGCTCTTTTGACTGGAAACCCCGAAAAGGGTAGTAAAAATATCTTGTTGGAGCGAACTGCCCAATATCCTCTAGCCTTAAGACCGGCTCTGAATGCATTATCTCTAGCAAAATTGGTTCTTCTACTTCAATTTCCCCGTAAACCCTGTCGTTGATTATCATTTCCCTTATCTTTGCTTCTTTGCTTGAAAAAGAAAAAAGATATAAAACTTTAGCCATGTACACTCGCGAGCTATTGGGAGTAAAGGGAAACTGAGAAAAGAACAATGCCAAATCATGAGTGTGTCATCATCGCGAATCCGGAAGGAAATGCATGGGGATTTGCGAACGACATCTATAAGAGTTTAAGTAAGAGGGATAAAAAATTCAAACTAAATGAGCTCAGGGTCGAAAAATTCCGGGACGGGGAGACAAAAGTCAGGATTAAGGAAAATATAAGGAGAGCAAACTGCTTTTTTATCCATGACTCCTCGCTTCATCCAGATGAATGGAAAACTCAACTGCATTTTGTGAATCACGCAATGAAATTTTCATCGGCGAATGAGATAGTGGATGTTCTCCCATACCATAAATTCCTCAGGCAGGATAGGAAGGATGAATCCAGAGTTGGAGTAAATGCGAAGGCCATCGCGGACATGATCGGATTGTATGCTGACAGAGTCCTGACGATCGATGCACATTTTGAGCAGATCCAGGGGTTTTATGATATCCCTGTTGATAATCTTTACAGCTCAATAACTCTTTCAGAATATTTAAGGGAAAGGCATCCTGAGTTACTAAAGAATGTTGTTGTCATGTCCCCTGATGTCGGAGGGACAACCAGGGCACGAGGATTCGCAAATAAACTCGGAATAGAGGATATAGCAATAGGGCATAAACACAGACCGAAACCAGGGGAGATTTCAGAGGATTACAAGATTGTCGGAGATGTGGCGGGAAGGGATGTTCTTTTGATAGATGATATTGTTGATTCTGGGGGCACGTTAGTTACAGCTGCGGTGACGGCTAAAAAATTGGGGGCGAAACAAGTTTATTCTTATTGCACCCATGGAGTTTTCAGCGAGGGGGCGCGGGAAAGGATGGCTGGAGGATTAGATTTAGCTATAGTTAGCGACAGCATTTATCAGCCATCCCATGAAGGGATAGAAGTGATGCCTCTTGCGCCATTGTTCGCAGAGGCAATCTACAGGACAAATGAGGGCGAGAGCTTGAGCGAGCTTTTCAGATAATTTTTATAGCACTCCGCTCTTTCTAGAAAGATGTTATCTGAAATAAAACCCGTAAGACTAATTGAAGGGATTTATGCACTTGGACCCGGAGCCTGGATTCCGAAGGAGAAAGTGCTTGTGATTGGAGATCTGCATATAGGTTATGAGGAAGCACTGAACAGGATGGGGATTCTTGTTCCAAGACAGCAGTTCAAGCTTACGAAAGCATTGCTTGAGAAAATCCTTTTATCACTTCCGGCGAAGCCGGAAGCTATTGTGATAAATGGAGACTTGAAGCATGAATTCGGCAAGATAAGCACACAGGAGTGGCGCGAGACGCTGAAAATCCTAGATTTGCTTTCTTCACGTGTGAAAAAGGTTGTGCTTGTAAAAGGCAATCACGATACTATTCTCGAGCCAATCGCGCGGATGAGAGAAATTTCTATTGTTGACTTTTATTTTCCGGGCAAAAAGAAAGATATCTGCATCACTCATGGGCACAAGATCTGGAAGGATCCAGAATTCCGGAGGGCAAAAACAATCATAATCGGAAATGAGCACCCCTCTATTTCCATTAGAGATGGAGTGAAATCAGAGCTGTACAAGTGTTTCCTTGTCGGAAAGTGGAATGGCAAAAAACTTGTTGCAATGCCATCCATCCTGCCGATCATTGAGGGCACTGATGTGCGAAGGGAGAAGATTCTATCACCCTATCTGAAGCAGCCGCTCAAGGATTTTGAGGTTTTTGTTGTGGGAGATAAAGTTTATAGGTTTGGGAAACTCGAGGATTTGAAGTAGAAGCGCAAGCCGGGTTGCCAGAATGGTAATGGGTCGGTCTCGAATGAGCTTTTCTTTGGGAAAGAAAACCTCGGAAAAGAAAGCAACAAGAGAACCGATGGCGAAAGCCTCACAGGTTCGAATCCTGTACCCGGCGTTTTCTTTTCCCCCATTTCCCAGACTACTCGGCCCCCCCTTAGCCCTACTTTCTACTCTGGGTTAGTTCATAATTACTCCAAAGGAGTAACAAATAGAAAGATTTAAATACTTGTAAGATATAGGTAAATTAAGCTAAATGGATCTCAAATCCTGCATCGCAAGATGCACGAGGAGGAGTGAAGTTTGGCTTTGATTATGCAAGATGGGAATAAAGAAGAATAAAAGACTTGAAGATTTAATGGCTGGGATAGATGAAAATATTTATTTGCTTGCTATTGATCCGAAACAAAGGGAAGATGCAGAGACCTTAAAGCAGCTTAGAGTAGACTACATGATCCAGAACGGAATAAATTTGAGGAGTTATGTAAGGGCCCAAGCTGGCCAAGATTTAGAAGAGTTTAGTGACCCTTTACCAGTGTGGGTAGAGGGATTGTTGACTTGTCTTGGAATACCAGCTGCGCTGTCAGGACTTGCTTTGGCTGGTGCTTATTTTTTTCCTATAGAAGACAACGATAAAACATCCCCCCATATAAGTCCTAAAATGGAGCGAAGAGGGGTGGAGACATCTTCTTTAGAATACGGCCCAAAGGAAGGGCTACGATTCCAGTATACAAATCAAAATAAAAAGGAAGTGAAATAAAATGGTATCGGCAGTCGTAATGGATTTATTCAGGACAGGAGAAGAAAGAAGGCAAATCCTAGAGACATCTCCAGTGAGAGAGAAAGATGTTCTTGTAAGGAAATGCTCCAAGTGTGGCGGAGCCTATTGTACAAAAGTAAATGTGGATAACAGCGAGGGTGGATTCCAGGATGGAAATGTTGTTTACTACTGTAACATGTGCTTCTCATTCGTAGAGAGCTGTGAGATTGGGGTGGAGTAAGGATTCTAAAAATTCTAGAAGAAAACTGAGACTAAAATGAAATCTGGATCTGAGCAGAGTAAGAAGGATGATAACATCACTTATGCTATTAGTCATACACTTTCAAGAGGGCTGGCGAGAGGGGAAGGCCGGCACCAAGGAAAAAATCATAGATTTGACTTAGAAAGAGAAGCGTTCACTCTGCTTTGGGATCTTCGCAATGAAGAAGACTACCTTGCTTATATGGGTAATGATGGCCTCCATAAGCTTGCAGATTTAATCGGAGATTTTCCAAACTCTTCTGAGCTACTCCAGGCATTTGACCCATTATTGACGCCAGACATTTATCTTTTTTCACGCATGAGTGCATTCTCGGACGAAGAAGATCAAAAGATCGCTAGAATTCCTGAATTGGATCATGATGTAAGAAGAGGGATACTAACAGACATTGTAGCTTGTCATGGTGAATTAGTGCGGGCTGAAGCGATTCCTGAAATAGAGTACCAAAAAGATATAAATGGTATTGTTAAAAGGGCAGGAATTACTAGTAAAGAGGCAGAGGATGCTTCGATAGCGAGATTTAATTACTATCTATACTCTGTCGGATATCTTCTCCCCCACGTAAGAGACGAGAAAAACCAAGAGTATCTTCTAAAGAATTATGCTGTTGAGATAAAAGAACCGGCAAAGGTGCTGAAAGAGCGCTATAAATTAAAAGTGAGTGAGGAAAATGGTAAAGGAAACTCTAAATCCAGGGAATGTTAATCTTATTTATCCTATTCGCGATAGTCTCAGATTCGTTGATGGCGTGGAGGGGTACAATGAGCAAACATATAAGAACGAACGAAAAGACTTACAGCTGAAAGCCAAGTCTCTTCTATGGGCTGTTCGAAAGAATCCAGAATATTGGGGCCATGAGCGTGCATCTAGTGAACTTGTTGCTAATCTCTTAGGTATAGTTGGCGATTCCCAGGAACTTGAAAGATTCGAAACATCTCCCTGGCGCTCGGAAGCGGAGAGCCCTAAATCTACAACTTATCGTGCTTTTGACGTTCAGTGCGAGACTGTCCACATTCCGCATCCAAACGAAAATGCAAAAAAGGGACTGCAAACTGATATCATAGTGGCTTGTTCGGAAATAATTCGGAAAGAAGTTATGACACAAGACTATATGTTAGAGAAGATAAAAAAGTATGCTGCGCGGCTGGAGATTCCAGTGGATGAAGCAATTAAACAGAAACTGGGAATTTGGAATTACAATCTCTTCTTTCCGACTTACCTATTTCCGCTTGTAGATGATAAAACCTTTTCCGCCGCCCAAATTGTTTGGGAAAATCCAAAACCCTACCCTGGAGAATTGAAGAGAAGGAGTATCATTGATATTATTGATCCTGTTGAGTTTTCAGAGAAAGAATTCGGACTTAAACTTGATTTATAATTGTGCCCAAAAGGAGCGTAGATTCTCTACTTAGTCAATCTCGGCAAAGGGATGTGAATCGGCAGGCCGATTTCCTCTTCTAGAAGGAAGGCTTTGACATTGCATTTTGTCCAGATGACATTGCTTACTCTTAACCTCAGATCTTCATCGATAGTCTTTGTCTTCCATTCCTTGAGGATACTCTTAGCCTCTTTCTCTCCCTGAAGCTCGAGGATATGGCCTTCAAAGTTTATTGAGGCCACTTTTGGCTCGTATTCTATTGTGAATTCGAAATCAAACCTTAGAATAGTATTCTCTTTTCCGAGCTCAACCTTTGCTTTTTCTTCCGTGATATCAGATATCCTGAGATTTGTCTTTATGTTTACCTGTCCTGATATGGGGTTCTTCTTCTCTATAGATATTTTTGTGAGGTTAAATCCAACTAATGCCATTTTTGTTTTTCCTTTAGTCTTTTATGTTTTGATTATGATGTAAATACTTTTAAAGTTTTGTTTTTCTTTTCGACTTCGAGGATTACATCTTTTCTAAGGCCGCGATATTGATTAATGCGAGCGCGTTCGCGAGCACTCGCCTCGTTGCAGCCACGAGTTGTAGGCGCTCTTCTCTTTCCCTAGTATCTTCTGCGAGAACTTTCTGATTGGTATAAAAGTCTGTGAACGCCTGTGCTAGCTTATAGGCATAATTTGCAATAAGATCTGGTTTTAACTTCTCTGCACCATCTTTAACTATTGAAGGGAAACGGGATAGCTCTCTTACAAGAACGTGCTCTTCTTTTTCTGCGAGCTTTAGGACTCGGGGATTGAATTTTGGTTTGAGGTTGAACTCTTTTTCTGCCTTTCTCAGGATGCTTGAGGCTCTTGCATGCGCATACTGGATGTATGGGCCTGTCTCGCCCTCGAAAGAGATGCTCTCCTCAGGATTAAAAGTAAAATCTTTTAGGGCATCGTATCGTATAAGGAAGAAATTTATCGCTCCGAGTGCAATTCTTTCAGCTCTCTCATCAAGATCTTTCTTATCCAGCTTTGGCTCTCGCCTGAGAATCTCTTTTTTTGCGAGCGCTGCTGTCTCGTCCATGAGGTTATCTGCATCTACAACATTCCCTTCCCTTGATTTCATCTTTCCTTCCGGAAGATATACCATGCCATATGGCAGGTGATAATAATTTTCTGCGAATTTGAACCCGAGTTTCTTCAGTATTGTGAAGAGAACCTTGAAATGATATATCTGTTCGCTTCCGACAACATAAATCATCTTGTCTGGCTTGAAATCCTTGTAGCGCTGGAGAGCAAGATAGAGGTCTTGGGTTATGTAGATTGAGGTGCCATCTGCACGCAGGAGAACTTTCTTTCCCAAGCCTTCCTCTTCTAGGTTTATGGAGATAGAGCCATCATCCTCTTTCTCGAAAAGGCCTTTCTTTTCGTACTCCTTGATCAGGGCTTTTCCCTTTTCAAAGTGCTCTGTCTCGTAATACGCCTTGTCAATGTGCATTCCGAAGCGATTGTATGTCTCCTGGATGCCTTGGACGGCCCACGAGTTCATCCTCTTGAGTAAGTAGATTGTTTCCTTGTCACTGGCCTCATATTTCCTGAGAAGCGATTGGAGCTCTTCCTGGAGTTTTTCTTTAGATTTTGGATTCTTCTTCTCTTCCTTTGAGTACAGAACATAAAAGTCACCGACAAAATGATCTGGCTTGTGACCCTTTGCCGGGTCTTTCCCTTTGCCGAACTTCTTGTAGGCGAGAAGAGATTTCATTATGTGTATCCCCCGGTCATTGATTATGTCGACGTTTATTGACTTGTATCCATTTGCCTTGAATATGTTTGAAAGGGAGATTCCGAGGGCCATGTTCCTCATGTGACCTAAATGCAGGGGTTTGTTTGTGTTTGGTCCTGGAGATTCTATGACTACTTTCTTTCCTTTGCCCCTGTCGCTATGTCCAAACTTCTCTTTCTCGTCAAAGATCCTTCCAACCACTTCCTCAGCAAAAACAGGCTTCTTGAGAAAGAAGTTCACATAACCATTTATCGCTTCTGTTTTTTCCAATTCTTGGTTTGGTTTTATTTTTACCGCGAGAGTCTTGGCGATCTCTGAAGGGTTTTTTCTTAAGACCTTAGCAAGGGAAAAGCAAGGAAAGGCATAGTCGCCCATTTCAGTAGATGGAGGGATTTCAAGTGCCTCGTGTATAGCACTTTTTGAAAGCTTTGCGTCCTTGAGCTCTTTTTCAAGAATAGAAGCTATTTTTCCTCTGAACATGGGAATACCTAATAAATATTATTAATAAACTTAACTAAGGAAAGAAGGCTAAGAGATCACGTGCTGATTATATTTATACCCAACCCTAATTAGAACTTAAAGTAAATCCTCTTCGGAAACAACAACGAAGTCACCAATGGCCAGAATGCTATTGTAAGGGACAATAAACCCATCATCAGACTTCTCGATCCCTATCTGTAACGCATATTTTGTAGGGTTCCTTAGAACAAGGCTTACAAGCTCTCCTGTCCTTATCTCGAAGGTAATATCTTGTACCTCTCCGATGTTCTTTCCTTCCTTTGTCACGATCTGCTTGCCAACAAGCTCACGTGAAGGTCTCTTTTCGTCTGCCATCTTCTTTTATGTTTCTTTTTGTGGATATTAAATATATAAACCTTTCTGTCAAGTTAAAATTTTATTTAAAAAATCAGGAAATTTCACTTTATTTTCTTCTTTTTTCAGGAAAGGCTTTAAATTCCTGCCTTTCCTGTGAATAACAAAGGAGGGTCCCACACCCCTTTATTTCTCTTGGAAACGTTTTTATACTGATTACTTTTTCTTGATTTTTATATTTATATTATAAATATTTCTATAATATAATATATATAATATAAGGTAGATAATAAAAAAGTATAGATAAAAGAAAGGATTCAGAAACTCCTTTTCCGAGTGGTAGCACTATATAAAGATTGCCTCCATCGGAAATATAGGTTAGATTAGACGCTTTCCTGTGCAACATTCTTTTTAAAGACTAAAGGTCTATAAACCCGACAACAAAACTCTATAGGAAACAAAGGGGGAAGGGATATGCTTGACGAAATTTTTGACAATTTTTCTAAGAATTCTATCTTCAAAAATAAGAGGACACTTCAGGCGAACTATACACCAGAGGTCATCCGCCATCGCGAGAGTGAGATCAAGCAGATCGCAAGTATCTTGGCTCCCTCGCTTAGGCTTGAGAAGCCCTCAAATCTTTTTCTCTATGGAGTTACAGGAACAGGCAAGACCCTTAGTGTCAAGTACGTCGTTAGCCAACTCTTGGAAAAGGCAAAGACTGGCGGATTTAATTTGAGAATTATTTATATCAACTGCAAACTTAAGAAGGTTGCGGATACAGAATATAGGATTCTAGCGGAACTTCTCAGTGCGCTCGGAAAGAAGGTCCCAGAGACAGGTTTGCCGACAGATTCTCTTTACAAGCAATTTATAGAAATAGTGAATGAAGAGGACCAACTATTAATTCTTGTTCTAGATGAGATTGACCAGGCAGTGGATAAGATAGGTGATTCTTTGCTGTATAATCTCACAAGACTTGACTCTTCGCTTAAGGGAAGCCAGATATCTTTGGTTGGGATCTCAAATAGGCTTACCTTTGTCGACACCCTCGATCCTAGGATTAAAAGCAGTTTAAGTGAAGAGCAGATCGTATTTCATCCTTACGACGCGGTCCAGCTTAAAGACATCTTAACTCAGAGGGCCACGGAAGCGTTTAAGGAAGGAGTAATTGGGGATGGAGTTCTTGACAAATGTGCTGCATACGCCGCCTCTGAACATGGAGATGCACGAAGGGCTCTTGATCTGCTGCGTGTCGCGGGAGAAATAGCCGAACGAGAGGGAGGAAATGTTCTCGAAATGAAACACATAGATCAATCTGAACAAAAGATAGAGAAGGATTCTGTTCTCGACATCGTTAAGAGCCAGCCAAAGCAGTTTCAGCTTACACTTTTGTCTATCATAGAGAACGCAAGAAACTATAACGGCACTGCATTTTATACAGGCGATGTATTTGAAAAGTACTCTTCTTTTTGTCAGGAAGCACGAGCAAAACAAATCACCCAAAGAAGGATTAGTGATATAATCGGTGAATTTGACATGCTCGGCCTGATCACCACGAAGGTGATAAGTAGGGGAAGGGGAGGAAAAACAAGAGAGATAAGGCTTGCGATAAATAAATCTCTTGTAGAGAAAGTTGAGGGAATTTTGAGGGATAACTTGAGTGTATAACTGGGGTATAGTTCCAAACGTTCAAACGTTCCTGGCACTTCAACTTCATATTCATATTCAACATGGCACACACGCCTTATGTGGGAAAATAACATGGATAAAAAAGAACTCGTAAGCAAGTTCGTTGACAAGGGATTTTTGCTAGCGCCAGAGATGGCTGTGGTTTTGGAGCGCGAGAACCCCGAGCGAATCTTCAAATTCCTTGAACTAGTCGAGAAACAAAGTATCAGGCCCCTAATCCTTACAGACTCTTTCTTCATATCTCTTATTGGAGAACAAGAGCGTTCTGAGTCACGCGAGATGCATGGATTGGATGAGCCATATGAGCCACAAGCAAAAAGGCAAACAGTTTTGGAGGTTCAGCCGCTAAAAGTGGAAATTGGGCAGAAGTTGGAGGAGAGTGTGGAGGCGCGAATCGAACAAAAAGTTGAGATCTCCCTTGAGGGACAGGGGAAAAAGGATGAAGGGGAAGATGTCTTTAAGTCTTCTTTGAAAAGCCCTAACGGTGTCAGGGTCATTTACACCCACGTTGATCAGCCCAGGAAGATACATGTCGAGGATTTCGTAGTCTATTTCAGGAATCGCTTCCTGCGTTTGCGGGATCTTATCGTCTCGAGACCGGAGCTGGAGAAAATAACTTCTGTTAACAAGATAGGATCACAAAAAGAAGAATTTAGCGTAATCGGTATGGTACAGGAGAAGAGAACTACCAAAAACGGAAACTTTTTCCTAGCAGTTGAGGATCTCACCGGAGTGCAGAATATCATCGTGTCATCAAAGAATCAAGAGCTTTTCGAGCGCGCGGAGAATCTCGCTTATGATGAGGTTATAGGCGTGCGCGGATGGGGAAATAATGTTTTCCTGTTTGCGAATGATATAATCCAGCCAGAATTCTATGGAAAGGAAAGGAAGCAGGGCGGAAAGGGTTATGCATTATTTCTCTCTGATATCCACATAGGCAGCAATAAATTTATGGAAAAAGAGTTCAAGAACTTCTTAAGATGGCTGAATCTGGAAGTTGAGGGGAAGAACAAAGAGATCGCTGAGAAATGCCGTTATCTTTTTATCCTCGGCGATGTCGCCGATGGAATTGGAGTCTACCCTGGACAGGAAAAAGAACTTGCGATAACTGACCTGCAGGAGCAGTATGATCAGGCAGCATACTTACTCTCACAAGTGCGTGATGATATAAAGATAATTATGATCCCCGGGAATCACGACGCGACAAGAGATGCCCAGCCCCAACCAATTTTCGATGAGAAATATGCCTCAGCATTATACAAGCTAAAAAATACAATAATCTTGAGCAATCCGTCTTCAGTGAATATAGGTGCAGATGAGAAATTTGAAGGGTATAATGTGATGCTGTATCACGGCCACTCGCTTAATTATTATGCAAACAACATCCCAGCACTGGTAAACAAGGGGTACAAGAATCCAGAACTTCTTCTTTCCTACTTGTTTAAGAGGAGGCATCTTGCGCCAACGCACGGATCAACACCTTACATCCCTCTTGAGCGAGATCCATTTTTGATAGAGAAGGTTCCTGATATAGTGGCGATGGGTGAGCTGCATAAGCTTTCTACTACATACAACAATAATGTGGCCTTCATAAATTGCTCGACCTGGCAGGCCAGAACTTCTTATCAGGTTAAAGTGGGCCATGAGCCAGACCCAGCAAAGGTGCCTGCATTTGATTTAGCTAAGAATACGATAAGGATTCTGGATTTTGCTTAATTAATCTATTTTATAGTGGTAGGTGGCCTTGATCTTATGACCAAATCTTTCCGCAACTTTTTTGATTATAGGCCCACATACTTTTGTAAAAGCAGGGTCATATGACTCAAGGCGTAGGAAATCATAGTAATTATTATAAAATCCACTCGCTAAAAGATCGCTTTCCCATTCAGTACTCTTCCGGCCCCAAAAATTTCTTTTAACTTTTTCGTGCAGCCTATACACTTTAAATTCTTGAGAAGAACTAAGGGAATCAACATTAAATTTTTCTAAAGGAAGAACACGTGATAGCTCATTTTTTATTTCCCTCGCATACTTTTCTATAATTACCCCCACAGACGGGTTTCCACCTATCTTATTTATTTCATCCAATCGGTGCTCTACAGAAGGATAGCGAATAGAGGCGGCCATTTCAATATACTTTCGTTCCACGTCAGCTTCCTCTGCTGTTTGAAAAACATCATCTAATGTAAACGAATCTGAAGACGCAGAAACAATCTTTCCAAGGGCACTAATCTCTTCTTCGCTATGCATCCTTCTATCTAAATCCTGCAAAGCTCCAGCTTCCATAACTAGCCTTACGACTTCATCTACAGATAGTCTGATTTCCCCGACCATTTTTACCTTAGCAATAACCAATTTTTAAACCTTTCCACTTTAACGCCTTTTTAGTGGTTACTCTACCGTATCAGTGGATAAAAATTTAAAGGTGTAAAGCCCAAGACCTACATGAAAGCACTCATCCATTACTCGGAAATCGGCCTTAAAGGACTGAACAGGGATTTCTTTGAAGATAAACTTCTTGAGAATATCCGCGAGGCACTCACGCATGCGAAAGTAAAGGCAAGAGTCGAGCGGGAACATGGAAGAATCAATTGTGAGTTCGGAGAGAAAGATAAGGGGAAATGCGAAGTGGCATTGAAAAAGGTTTTCGGAATCAAATACTTCGCCTTTGCCGAGGATGCGCCACTCTCGGAAAAAGGTATTCTAGATGGAGCAGAGGTCCTACTGAAAAACCTCAAAAAGAATGGCGCAAAGAAAATAGCCTCTGTCGCAAAAAGAAGTGATAAGAATTTTGCCCTCGATTCGAACGAGCTGAACAAGAAAATCGGGACTCTTGCGGTAAAACTCGGCTTTGGGATCGATCTCGATAATCCTGACGCTAGGATCTTTACAGAAATCACTTCAAAGAGGGCTTATCTTTACATAGAGAAGATTTCTGGCCTTGCTGGACTGCCTGTAGGGTCATCTGCAAAAACTCTTTGTCTGTTCTCTGGCGGAATAGATTCTGTTGTTGCTGCATTCCTTATGATGAAACGAGGCTCACATGTTGATTTCTTACACTTTCATGCCCTCCGTGATGGAAAAGAAGTTCTAAATTCTAAAATTAAGAAGTTAATAGAGTCTCTAAATGCGTATCAGACTTCCTCTGAGCTTTACATCGCGCCTTATCACACTTTCCAGCTGGAAATCGGGAGGAAAGTCGATGAAAGAGTTGAGCT
>DUFK01000013.1 GCA_013331945.1 Nanobdellota archaeon | reverse complement strand
AAGCAGAAGGGCACGTGAGCCGAAAGATCTTTCAGATGGCGCATTGCGCACCCTGATACAGAACTTAGAGGATTCTCTCAGAGACCAAAATCCTCGTGCCTTTGATCAAGCCCCAATGCACCACAGGCTCGGGGAATTTTATGAAGCTCTGGGAAATTATTCGGATGCAGCCAAGCATTATTCCAATGCCTTCGCAGCAGACAGATTCTATGGTCCTGCTTATGAGGGATTCATGAGGACTTTCAAATAAGATTCTAGATAATTTTATAGTTCTTGCCCCTACAACACACCTCTAGGCTCAATCCTTCTTATCTCTTTCACCTTATCAAAATGGCGATCAAAAGAGATTAAATCTCGGATATTGTTGGCTTTCATGCAAGAGATTACGAGCGCATCATCGAAATCTAAATTCTCTTCTTTCATGGTTTTTGTAGCATTTTTCCATTCTTCCAGCCCCGGCCTAATAATCCTTAACCCCCCTAAGTTCTCTATCATAACTAAGAATTTTTTAATCCTCTCAATTTCTTTAGCTCTCGTTTCCATAACTATAATTGAGCTGTATATGAGAAAATCAGAACAAGCGGCAGTTAGCTTACTATCAGCTATTTTCTGAAATAGCACCTCACAATCTTCCCATTTATCCTGCATTAAGTAAAGTTCTAAGAATATACTGGAATCAATGAAATACATTTTACACCTTTTCCTGCTTTAAAGATTTCTTTAAAACATTTGCAGCCCAGATTTTTGTCGCTTCGTGCTTTAATTCAACAGATGTTTTCCCCTTAACGTCTTTTAATAACCCCCTCATCGACTTAACCACCCCTTTAGCTTTCTTTTTATGGCTCTTATCCCTTCTCGTCGTATTTAACCAGCATTCTGCAGCCTCTTCTGTAGCTTTCTTGATTGCCCCTTTCGAAAAGCCATACCTGCGCATAGCAGTCTCTCTAAATCTCTCCTCCAATCCCTTATCCAATTCAACCCTTAATGACATAATGTACATATGTACATATAGTACTTAAATCTTCCTATTTGGCCTTAAAGAAACGCCTTCTTTATATTCTCTGCGCACGCATCCGAGTGATTTTGCACTATTGGAATTGTTCCGAGAATCAGTGCCTTCACTTTCTCCACACTCTTCTTGAAATTCTGAAGAACTAGCTCTACACTTACGCTCTCGCCCCCTGCCCCCAGCTCCGAGCCCCGCGCGTCCGTATGGCGCCAGCAATCATAATCTGTTGCTATCGCAATAGCTGCATAATGCAATCCTGCTTCTCGCGCAAGAACGACTTCTGGCACTGTAGTCATATTTATCACATCTGCCCTCCATTGCCGAAACAAGTTGCTTTCAGCACGTGAGGAAAAGCGAGGCCCCTCTATTGTTATTGCAGTTCCTCTCTCGTGTGTGCGCAACTTTTGCCTCTTTGCCTCTGCATACAAGAGGGAACGCAAGTCTTTGCAGAACGGCTCTGCCATCGGGATATGCGCGACTTTTCCCGGCCCCGAACTCTGAGCTCCGTGCCCTGAGCTCCCCGCTCCTTGCCCATAGAAAGTCTGCACTCTTCTTGTAGTCCTGTCTATAAATTGATCCAGCAGAACAAAATCTCCCGGCCTTATATCCTCTCGGAGGGAGCCGCAGGCAGTTGTTGCAATGACATGCGTGCATCCAATTCTCTTCAACGCATGGATGTTTGCCCTGTATGGGACATTTGTTGGCATCAGATTGTGATCTCTTCCATGCCTTGAAAGGAGGACTACTTCAGCTCCCTGAATCTTTCCGCACACAAGCGAAGAGGAAGGCCGACCAAAGCGCGTGTACACATTGTATGCCCTAGATTCTTGCAAGAACTCCGGCCTCTCTAGCCCCGAGCCACCTATAATCCCTATCTTTACCATTTTTCCTCTTTTCATTTGGAGAAAAAATGTTAAAAGCTTTTCACGCACTTTTCCCATCGAGGAAAAAACCATAAGATTTAAAAGGCAGGGGCGCAACAAGAGAACTTGATTTTTCAGAAAAATGGAACAAGAAAATCATCCCCTGGATGGGGATTTGGAACTGAAAGCACGCGAGGCTAGAGTGTATGTCATTGCAGGAGAAGGCTACCTTAAAGAGAGATGGTACTCTCAAGCTGATTCATGTTTCTACAATGCATTGCTCCTTCAGCCAGACAACCTTGATGCCAATCTAGGTATCGGACAGATTCATTTGGAATCACGTGCTTATGCCAAGGCCGCAGAAAGATTCCAGAAAGCACTTGACCTTAATCCAGAACACACGAGGGCGCAGAAATGCTACACACTTGCAATGGAACTAAATGCAGAGAGCAAGGATGACCATACCTCTTCAATCAGAAGGATTTACGAAGCTGATGTTTCTGAAAAGACTGTAAATTAAAAAGATAAAGAAAAGTCGGAACTCTTATCCTACATACCAATAATCTTCTTCTCTCTCTTTCTCAGAATTATCTTCACTTTTCTTCGTGTCTCGAGCCCCGCGCCCCGTGCTTCCAGCCCCGAGCCCTGTGCCCTGAGCCTTCTCCTTTCCTTTATTCTTCCCCAAATCCTTCGTATCGATGCTCTCAACTACATAAGAATGCTTGAATTCTACAGCAGTAGGATCTTTTTTCTCTTTCTGCTGGGGCTGAAGCGAGAATTCAGGCTGGCCTTCCTCATCTATCCCAATCTGCTCTGGGGCGAAGCCTTCTTCCGCAGGCTCTTCTTTTGTTTCTTTCTCCCGTGCCTCTTTTTTGCGTGCCATTTTCCTCTTTATTTTTTTCATTCTTTCTTAGTGCAGTTTTGCAGAAGCTTTTTCTAAAAGCTTCAAAGTGCTAGCCAAAGTAATTGTAATCTACCTTTTCATCTACAATCTTCTGTTTCCAGATCCTTTCTGCAGTAACCATGAGTTCTGCTAGGTCCTTCTTCGTAACCTCCCATATCTTCACTGCGTCATTGATGAATCCGGCCTCTCTTTTCTCGTTATAGTCTATCTCAAGGATTGCGGCTTTAAGCATCAGGTCTACGATGTTCTCATAGCTGTTCTTTACCAGCAATCTTTCTCTTTCAGTGAATGATTTCATCAGCGTAAGCGAGGCCACTGAGGCAAATGAAGGATTTACAAACTCTTCAAGCATCTTGAGGAAATTTCCTGCTCGCTGCTCTATATTCCTCCTTATCCCACGAAGAAGGAAGTCTGTCTTCTTTCCAGCAAGCTTCTCAATCTCAAACTCGGAATTAAGTTTAGCGAATTCAGGCAGCTTGTACTTTACCTTGACCTTCGTATATTCTTTCTTAAGATTATTTAGATTGTCTTTCACCATATTTCTTCACTTTTCTCATTTTTAGCTAAAGAAGCTTATTTCTATATAAAGCTTTTGTATTAATCTTCTAGGTGCGCTTAAAAGCCTCGGGCGGGAATCGAACCCGCGACCTCGTCCTCTTTGTTTCATCGTTGCTTTTTCTTTGCAATTTATTTGTTTGATGAATGTTTTTTGCATAAGCTTCGCAAGAAGCGCTCTGCGCTTCTGTGCGCCGGAATGCCGCGCATTCCGTGCGTTTTCTAAAAAGCTTAATACCAAGGACGCGCTCTACCTACTGAGCCACCGAAGCTTATCGCTCACGCAGGAAAAGAATCCAGTTATAAAAATCTTTGTGGCTCTGGTCTGGCTTTAGCTCTTCAATCGATCTTAATCAATCCGCGCTTATTCCCTGATAATCATGATCTCTAACTTCCCTGTATATCCCGTTCTCCTTTATTGGGGTTACAAGAATCTTCTGAGCCTCAAAGCCACGAAATTGGTCTGCACTTACATCCACGTAAGCCATTGTTTGAGAATCATAATTAAAGACATGGTGCTGAAGGCCTTCATCTGTCTTGATTATCCCCTCGACCATCCTGAGCCCTAAGATCAGCGCGACTCTCTCTGCCGCTATCTCGCATTTATCGCGGGGAAATCCCTCTACCTCTGACTCTAGCCCTGCTCTGATCCTTTCCAACTCTCCATAATCTATCCCTGCCATCCTCTTTACTGATAGGCCTGTCTTTTATACCTTGCCCTTTTCAAGGCTCTAGAACTCTTGCTATCTTATTTGGAATGCAGAACCAGCATCAGATTTTACAAATGTATCTCCCATCCCTTTTCCAACATAATACCCGAATGTCGCGAGCATCTTAGCGCTCGGTCCCGAAAAGAATCCTCCCTCTTGCTTGCATTCCACAAATAATAATTCATCGTCCCCAGCAAGCTCCTTTGTAACATTTTCAGCTCTTTCCCTATTTCCTAGTTCGTCAACAAGTCCAAGATCCTTTGCTTCTTTGCCCAAGTAGAAAAGACCATTTGCAATCTCCTCCACATCCTCTTTTTTCATCCCCCTGTTCTCTGCAATGACATTCACAAACTCTTCATGAATCATGTTCAGCTTCACCATCAATACCCTCTCTTCTTTTTCCGTAAGATCTTTGTACGGAGTGCCGATATCTTTGAATTCGCCTGTAACAAGCCGCTCATATGTTATGTTGAAATTGTTAAGAAGGCCACCATATCCTAGATAACTTGAAGTAACTCCTATACTGCCAGTTATGCTGAATGGTTCTGCAACAATCTTATCTGCCCCAGAAGCAATCCAATACCCTCCCGAAGCGCCAACTTCGTTGATGAATGCGACAACTGGTTTCTTTTCCCTTACTCTGGAAATCTTATCCGCAACATTCTGCGAGCCAATCACAGTTCCTCCGGGAGAATTTATATCAAGAAGAACAGCCTTAACTGTTTCATCCTCCTCTGCCCGCTCAAGGCATGAGACTATGTGTGGAACTGTGGCACTCTGCCCGAATAAGAATAATCCTTCATCTGAATTCGAGATAGTGCCTTCGATCGGAACAACAAGAACCTTATCTGTAACAGCCTCTTTCAATGAAGAGAGGGCCATCAGGACGAAGAAGAGGATTATGAATAAGAGGATTATGGTCCCTATCTTCCACTTGTGCTCTTTCTTCTCCGCTTGCACTTTAACTCCTTTAATCATCTTTTATCCTCTTTTAGTGTCTGAGTCTGATTCTCTTGTTTTTCATTCTCAGTCTCGTTCTCGTTCAGCCTGGTTTTATTGACTTCTGGAAGCCAATCCTGCGTCACTGTCATTCCGACAAGGCCCTTTATATTATTACCTACTCCCTTCAGCCAATAAACTGTTTCTTTTGTGATTGTCTTCCTGCCATCTTTTTCTGTGACATTGATATTGTATCCGACCGCGATTATAATAACTCCTATAAATACTATTGCAAGAATGGTTAGTATGACTGCCCTCATTTTTCACTATTTGCGGAAGAGAAAATGATTTAAATTACTTTCGCCATCTCTTGCAGAATAGCCCCGTAGTGTAGCGGTCAAGCACCCAGCCCTCTGGAGGCTGAGACCCAGGTTCGAATCCTGGCGGGGCTATTTTATAAAGTTCCGCTCTTAAGAAAATGGATGGGAAGCTTCATCATACCGCAGAAGGGAAAATTCCTGAGGAAGAGATACGCGATATTCTCACCCATAGCAGCCATCTCAGCATACATCTGCATCCTGCCGTTAATTCTGACAGACATATTCGTTACGCAATTCCAATGGATCTATTTCGGACTTCATGATATCCCAAGGATTAAGAGAAGAGATTACTTTGCATATGACAGGTATCTTTTAAGCAAGCTGAATCCAGTACAAAAGTTGAATTGTTATTATTGTGAATATGCCAACGGCGTTATAGCATACACAAAGGCAGTAGTCAATCAGATGGAGATATACAGCTGTGCCATAAAACACATACGCACTCCCCTAGATCACGCACACCAGGCAGGATTCTACGAGCGCGGGAAGTATGAGTAGGAAAATTCACCCCGAGCAATATTTAAAAATCCAGAAATATCAGCTATAACATGGAATTCAAGAGAGCAATACTTACTGGAATCCTTCTATGGGTTTTGATCTTCTTTGAAGTAAGCGTTCTGATGTTCGGATTTGGTGTCCAGAACATAAATTCTAACATCCTGCATTACGCCCTGCTTCTCGTGCTTATACTGATCTCCACATGGGTATACTTTAGGGGGAGAAAAGTAAAGAAGGGGCTCGGAGAAGGATTTTTCCTAGGTCTTTCTTATGTAGTTGTCGGAGTGATTCTAGACTCCATAATCACAGTTCCACTTTTCGTTAAGAATTACGTCTCTTTCTTCGTCAGCTGGGGAATGCTGATCGGATTCATAGAGACAATTCTTGTTACTATAATTGTCGGGGCCCTGAAGAAGTGATTGCTTAGTGCCTTGCACTTGGCTTTGGTTTTAGGTTCTACAAAGAGATAGGTTTTAAAAACCAAAAACATTTACTGAGGTGGCAAAAATTTGCTAAAAATGCTCCCATAGTCTAGCCCGGTCAGGATTTTTTACTAAGAAAATTCACCGAAAGGACACAAGCCTCTCGGCACCTTTTTGCGGGCAAAAATCTGCACAGAAAACGGGAGAACGCTTGAGACGCGGGTTCGAATCCCGCTGGGAGCATTTTTTTATCTACCATGGATACTAAAAGCCTGATTCAGCTAGTGCAGGAAATTGTAAGGAATGCAAATAATTTGAAGAATAAGCATACTTCTGAGAAGGGGGCATTGATTAATTATGCCTGCATTTTCTCGCAAGACAAGAAGCAATATGATGAGCTTTCCATACTCACACGAAAAATTGGAAAGGTGGTGAAAGAAACTCCAACTGGTCCATTATTCTCGATTCCCTCAATAGATACCATCGCTGGAAAACTTCGATTATTAAAGATAAGAAAGCCAGATTCAACTAGACCCGAACTCGGCGATGCGGATTTTACTATCCTAGATTACACTAAGTTCAAAAAGACGTATCTGCCTCAAAAAGGTTTCAAACTAATAGTGCGCGAGAATTTTGAGATGATTGAACTGATAGATCCAGAATTTAATGTAAGGGCCTACTTTTCAAGTCCTCCTTTGGATGTGCAACTCAAGATTGGATAGGGTGTTCTGGGAGCATTTTTATATCCTAGAACCAACTAAAAATCTCGGAGAAAATTAAAATGTGTACCGGAAAGATTTATAAGTATCTTTTCTCTATCGTATCCAATACAGTAATAGAGGGCAGTGTCTCTCACGGGATGTTGCTCTCTCCTTTTTATAATGAAAGTTATCATATTTAATGATAAACAAAATTTTGATGGTTCTTTAAACTTCTTGAATAAGTCACTTCTAAAAGGAAAAAAGAGGTTCTGGAATTATGAAAAATATATCCCTTTCTTAATCGATAAAGTAACCTCTTTCGACAAATTATCGACAAATTAAGTAAAGGTGATTTGAAACTAACAAAGACCCTGTTTTATACTGGAAGATACAGCTCAAATCTGATTAGAAAACTCAAATGGGCCTGTAACCAAAAAATATCTGAGTTAAATATTCTGATTAAAAAGCAAGAAAGTCTGTTAAATTATATATCTCAGCAAAAGCTTCCGCATGAAACAAGAAGAAGAGTTAATAAAGAATTTGGGGTCATAAAAAAGACGTTTGAAGATACAAAGGCAAGTTACATAAAGCAAATTGAAAAACAAAAGAGAAATTATGGGGGGCAAAAAGAATTATTCACAAAAATTGCATCTAATCCATTTATTGAAGTAAAATCAACACCCCTTAAACAAGGGGATGGGAAGGTTTATCAGAAGGGAGTTGATGTAATGCTTGCTACAGACCTAGTCAGTTTTGCCTACACTGGTTCTTACGATGTTGCTTTAATCTTGGGGGGTGATACGGGTCTTATCGAATGCGTAAAATTGGTTAGGAGATTAGGAAAGATTGTTGTTGTAGCGGCCTTTTACTCTAAAGGCGATCCTTCTCTACGTACAATCTCAGACTTAATGGATGCTGCAGATTATTTTCTTAATCTCAATGACTTAACTGAAAAAGAGATTGACGCTATGTCTGATTTATTGGAGTCTTAGATAGCTATCGACTTTTTACTATAATTTATGACAATCGCATCTGCCGGAAGCATTTTTATATCCCCATACATATGCTCTACAAAAGAGCAGAACGAAAACAAAAGCAGAAAAATGAAAACTCAGATTTTTTTCATCCATGGTGGGATGACTTTCAGGAACAGGAAAGACTATCTTCATTTCCTGAAGACGAGAAAAATACCTTTCAAGAGGAAAATACGCTGGAGCGACGAGTATCTGAGGGGGAAGCTGGGCAAAAGTTTTGAAGTGATAAAACCGCGTATGCCTCAGCAAGATGATGCGAGGTACGAGGATTGGAAGATCCACTTCGAACGATACTTTCCGAGGCTTAAGGATAATTTGATACTAATCGGCTCCTCTCTTGGCGGAATATTCCTTGCGAAGTACCTATCTGAGCATAAGTTCCCGAGGAAGATACTTGCAACATATCTAATCTGCCCCCCATTTGATGATTCCCTTCCGGGAGAAGATTTGGTCGGTGGATTCAAGCTAAAATCTGATCTGTCCCTAGTTGAAAAACAGACTAAGAATCTCCATCTTTTGTTCTCCGGAGATGATGATGTGGTTCCTGTATCCCATGCTCGGAAGTACGGGCAGAAATTAAAGCATGCGAAGATTGTTGTATTCAAAAGCAAGAACGGACACTTTAAGATATCCAGATTCCCGGAAATCGTCAGGATGATAAAGAAGGATGTGACTGGGAGAGGGAAAGAAGGAAATTACAGATAGCGTCAAGATGATCAAGGATACTATAGCCAAGAAATCGAAAATTGAGGGGAAGGGGGTTTTTGCCGGTCGGAATTTTAAGAAAGGAGAGATAGTGATCAAATGGGATATATCTCACCAGCTGACGCTAGGGGAGATAAAAAATCTTCCAGAAGCGCAAAAAAGGTACATTGTTCATCTTGAGAGAAAGCACATCCTGCTGCAGTCGCCTGCAAAGTATGTTAATCACTCTTGTGATGCCAATACGCATGCTGGCAACTTCTGTGACATCGCAGTAAGGGACATCAAAAAAAGTGAGGAGATTACTGCGAATTATTCTGAGACCATGGGGCCAAAGGAATTTCTGAGGTGCAATTGCGGGAGCAAAAAATGCAGAGGAGTAATAAAATCAATCCTTTCTCAAAGCCCTAGCAGTCAGATTTAAAAATCCAAAAATCCTTCCCTAAATATGCCAAAAAAGAGAGCCACAATCAAGAAAGCAAGGGTTCAGCAGCAGGAGCGTAGCGCTCGGAGCTCGGAGCGCGCAGCAACTTTCTATCCAAAACCATGGGTTTCTGCGGTCCTAAACTTCTTGATCTGGGGCACTGGGTATATCTATAACAGGAAAAGAGCAGGAGTCGGAACTTTACTCTCGATAGGATTTATTCTGAGCATTGCTTCTATCCTTTTTGCTCCAGAGTCGGTTATTGTAGATGATGGGCCTCTATATATCACTCTTAGCACTCTCGCATATCTTTTGATGAGTGCTGCCTTTGCGATTGACGCGTACAAAGAGGCAAAGAAGTAGCTTTCTGGCAGAATTCTTCTGCTCTTCCGTACTTCATCTGCTTCATCCATTTAGAAAATTTTAAATAAGCTGTTAGCTACGATTAAATATGAGAAAGAAGACCGGTTTGCTGATTTTATTCATCATTTTTATAGCACTTTTCTCGAGCAGTGCTTTCGCCACAACACTTTTTTCTGATCAGTTCTCTGATAAAAATCCCTTGGATTTGGGATGGACTGGAGATTATTTTGACATGCCCTATGCAGACAGCAATTCTGCAAGACCAGACATTCGCTCGGATTTATTCACATTACTAAAATCAGGCTCGGAAGAGGATTACATCGTGGAGATTAATAATTACGCAACTATGATTCAGACCATAAATACAACTGGCTATGAGAATATCACGTTAAGATACTGTCGAAGCACTACAACTCTTGCGGATACGACAGCGCAACTCAAGATAGGATGGAAATTTGGGGAGCATCACAGCGCGTTGCTTAACACTTGGAGTAGAGACGAAAACTGGAGTGAATGGAATCAGTTGGAAGCGGTCGATATGGGTTACTCTCGGGATTGCAAGGAATTTCCATTAGGGAGCTCTGAAGAGCAAGGAAATATCTCAATTGCCTTCTTCTTTGATGGAAAGAGAAAGCTGCACAACGGAATTAATTATCAGGCAGGTTACGTTGATGAAGTGCTTCTTGCTGGTGATGTAATCCCCCCTCCAAATTCAAACACAAACTCCGGCGGCGGAGGCGGTGGAGGCGGAGGCAGTGATGGGGGAAGCAAAGGAGCTGGAACAACAATAATTCCCCCTACAGCACCACCCGCGCCGCCTGCATGCGTTGAGGATTGGATATGCCAGGAATGGACTGCTTGCGTAGATGGAACCCAGACAAGATTCTGCGGAGACAGGAACAATTGCGGCACTTCTGAAAGCAAGCCTGAGACAGAGCAGGTATGTACTGCTACGATAGCAGCTGCAGAACAACAGCCAACACCTGGTTTCTTTGCAGGAATTACAGGAGCAGTAATCGGACCAAATGGCGCACCAACAGCACTTGGTTTCTTGCTTTTGCTCACCTTGATTTTGGCACTTTACTTCCTGATGAAGACTTTCAGGAAAGGGAAGGTTGAAGGGAAGAAAGGAAGAATGGGTAAGCGGGCACGGATGGGTAAGCGCGGAAGAAGATAATTTTATATTCCTCTACACATTATTTACACATTCTCCACACATTTTCTGGCTCTTTGAATTTTCGATAGGTCTTTAAACTTTTTTACATTCTTGTTAAGATGACATGGTACAATCCGTCTACATGGTCTTGGTTCAGGAAAGATGATTCTGATAGGGTCCCTGACAGAGCCGATGGCGAAAAAAGCAAAAGCCTTGAAGACACACTTGATTGGATTCAGGAGCATAAAGGGAATCTTGTCCTTTATTGCGCAAATCCACAATGCGAGCGGAGAGAGATAACTGGAGATTCTATCTTTTATTCTCTGACTTATCATGAATTTTATCACGATGGGGAATGCGGGACATTGGCGAACGTGCATAAGGTCTTCCAGTCTGGGCAAAGTATGTCTGTGAATTATGATGTCATAACCAGAGATGAGGCTATAGACTTAATCAGGGGTGGAGTGGTGAAATATGTTCCTTTCAGCCCCGAATCAAACATACGCGCAAAGAAAATAGCTTCTGCCTCTTCTGATGATTACGAAGAAAGGGATTAAATTTATTAATCCCGCCAGAGATTTCTAGTAAAATGATAAAACTAAACACGACCGAATTCGAATCGAAAGTTCTTCGGGTTAGACAGGAAACTCCCGAAATAAAGTCCTTCCACTTTTCCACTCCCCCTGAATTCTCGTTCAAGCCGGCACAGCACATCGTTCTGGAGCTTCCTGTTGGCGGAAAAGGGCAGAAGAAATCATTCTCCATCTCCTCTTCTCCCATCACTAATGGGTATTTAGAGACAACAAAGAGGATGAGCCAAAGCGAGTACTCTAAAGTCATGTGCTCTCTCAAGCCTGGAGATAAAGTGCGGATCAAGGGGCCTTATGGAATGTTCTTGCTTGATGAAAAGAGGGATGCAATAATGCTTGCTGGTGGAATCGGCATAACTCCGTTCAAGAACATGATAGAATATGCAACAGAGAAGAAGCTGCCTATAAATATCACACTCGTATTAAGCAACAAAACGCCGGAAGAGATCCCATTCATGGAGGAGCTTTCTGCACTTGAAGGGAAAAACAAGAACCTGAAAATAGTGCACACAATAACAAGGCCACAGGAATCAAAGAGCACAGGGAATTGGAAGGGTAGCACGGGAAGAATAAACAAAGAAATTATCTCTTCGATTGAGAGATTTAAGGAAAAGATTTATTACATTTGCGGTCCTCCGAGCATGGTGAATGAGGTCAATGCCTTGCTGCTTGATCTTGGCATAAAAAAGGAGCAGATAAAGCTCGAGAGATTTACAGGATACAATGGTGATGAGTGAAAGCGGACATAAAGAAGGTGGGAAATTAGAAGGCAAAGACATCCTCTCTACCGCAGATTATAATCGGAAAAAGATAGAGGCAGTATTCGATAGAGCAGATTTCTTCTCAGAAAATCCCCGAAGTGGGAACTTCAAGCATATGGCCGCAGCACTCTGCTTCTTTGAGCCTTCAACGCGCACGTATACGAGCTTTGATCTCGCGATGAAGTATCAGGGCGGAGTAACTACGGGATTCCATGGGACAGCTGGAACTTCTGTGGAAAAAGGCGAGTCACTCGAGGACACAATAAAGACAATCGATTCTTACGATATTGACGCGATAATTATCAGACATCCAGAAGCTGGTGCAGCAGCAAGAGCTGCCGATGTTGCCCGTGCACCAGTGATAAATGCAGGAGATGGAAGCAATGAGCATCCTACACAGGCCTTGCTTGACTTATACACTCTTTTCAAGCGAAAAGGTTCTTTAGATGGTTTGAACATTGGAATCCTCGGAGATCTAAAGTATGGCAGGACAGTGCATTCTTTGCTTCTGGCACTTAGGAACTATGAGAACACGATATCCCTTATCTCTCCAGATGCATTAAATGTCCCTGATGCATATTCTATCGATATAAGATCTTCCAGAAATGAAGTTTATGAGACAAATCATCTCGAAGATGTACTTCCGGAGCTAGATGTTCTCTACGTCACAAGAATCCAGAAAGAACGGTTCAAAGGTCTGGAAGCAGAAGCAGAATATGAAAGATTGAAGGGAAGTTACAATATAGGCAAAAAAATCCTTTCCGGAGCAAAAAAAGACTTGATGATAATGCATCCTCTCCCTAATGCAGGAGAACTCGCTACAGAACTTTATTCAACACCGAACGCAGCATGGTTCAATCAGACAAGGAATTCTATCGCAGTAAGGCAAGCACTTCTTGCAGAAGTGCTTGGAGTACACGTATAATAGGAAAGAAGAAAATAGGACTAAGAGGATTAAATCTTATTACTCTCTTGAAGGCTCTCTCATGAGAGTCAGTCTTGCACCCACATCCACCCCATAGAATTCTTCGATCGGCCTGAAAAGCATTTCACTCATATCTGAATTATACATCACTTCCAGTGCATTCAGTATTTGCATCCTCACTTTTGAGGGGACTCTCCTGTCACTGAGCGCAACAAGCGGATTCCTTAATCTATCACTTTGGATCATTCCAAGCGCATATGCAGCATATTGTACGGGAGCTGGATTTGAGAATGAGTCACGAACTCTTAATTTACTTGTTAGGTTATACTCAACGTCTTTCACCTTCAGAACGTTGTTGAATGCCGCAAGAGCATCATCAATACTCTTCGCCTCATCGTTCTTTCCCTCAAGAAGCAGTTCCGTCATGCGGGAAACCGCCTGCGGAAAGATGTTGCTCGCAACAGAAATGACTCCAACCCCCTCGTAAGATGCCATTATATCATAGGTCTTCGGATCATCTCCCGAGATGAGCTTAAATTGATGCTTATCTAACTTATTTTCGCGTGCAAGTTGCATTGTCTCTCGCCACATTCCTCCCGTCTCTTCATTGCCAGGATTTATTCCTCCCGTCGCATCTTTCACTCCGATAATCTTTCCGTGATTCAGCAGTGCAGCGGCAATTCTTGTCTCTGGCTGGATAGTTGGATGGCCTCGTGCTGGCACGTCATACATAATTAGTGGAAGCTCAGATGCAGCAGAGCAGAATGAGAAATAATCCAAAATTCCAAGCTGGGATGGCATGTTGTAATATCCGGTAACATGCAGAGTTGCATCTGCACCCAGCCTTTCTGCAATCTGCGTGAGGTTTTTTGACTTTGAGAAATTATTTGTCCCAGCACCAGCGATGATCGGAACTTTTCTTCCTGTCTCGCTCTCCTCCTCTTGTGAATGATTGACACATTCCTTTACTACCTCCTCCCACTCTCCATGCTCTAATGTCGGGCTTTGTCCCGTTGTGCCGCAGGCGACAAGATTGTGTATCCCGCTCTTGATATTGAATCCGATCAACCTGTCTAAACTGTAAGAATCCACACTCCCGTCTTCCATCATCGGAGTGATTATAGCAGTAGTAGCTCCTTCAAATCTTTCCATCGCATTCAAGGGAAGGCAAAATTTTTAAAACTTTGGAAAACTCCCCCTTTCCTGAAAATGCGCGAATTCATCTACTTCTCCCCAAAGGGAAGGACAAGCGGAAACTTTGATGACATGATGAAAGCCGGAAGGCTTGACATCGCTGTAAACGTGATAATTGCAGCCTTCTTCCTTTCCAAAAAAAGACGCAAGGATGTTCTCTTCCACCTAATTTTAAATGGCCCTCCAGATCCTCCGAAGCATCTTGAGTTCGATAGCAGGGAAGAGATCCCCTTCAGCAAGAAAGATATTGACGGACTTTTCAAGAGAATGCTTTTCAAGTACAGGCAGGGCCAGCGAATGAGGGCCTTTGATGGATGCTATGTAGAGAAGAAGAGCTTCCAGCAAGTCGTGAGGGAAGCGGCAGAGGCTGGAAAAACAATCTATCTGCTTGATGAAAAAGGCCAGGATATCAGAGATACAGATTTGAAGGAGAACGCAGTCTTCATCCTTGGAGATCATGAAGGACTGAATAAAGTTGATATCAAGTTCGCCAAGAGATTTGCAAAGACGATCAGTGTAGGCCCAGAGATGTATTTTGCTTCACAAGTCGTTGTCCTGGTGCATAATGAATTAGATAGGAAAGGATTATAACATTTGTACTCTTTTGGGCCCGTGGTCTAGCGGTTATGACGCCACCTTCACATGGTGGAGATCAGAGGTTCGATTCCTCTCGGGCCCATTGGACCAAGAAATGCAACAAGAAAACAAGGAGAAGATGTAATGGGAATAAAACTAGAAGAGATAGAAAAATTTGCACAGCAATTCCTTGGATTCCTAGATGATCATTTCATTGATTCAACTTCCTGTCTTGTCCCACTTCTCGGAAAGAAATTCCCAGTTAATGACGAAAGCTATTTCTCAGTCGAGCTCAGACCATCAAATATGGGAACAGAGGCTTATACGCTGAGCTACATTATGGACAGAAGAGGAATTCCGATCGAAGCGAGCATCAACCGAGAGCTAGATTACACTAAGTTTATGATCAAAGCAACCAAAGAGGTCAGGGAATATGAGACTTTCGGATTAGATGATACAAGAGAGAATTATGTTATGTGCAAGGAATTAAAGGGATATAGCTTTGAACAAGTACGCAAGGAGCTGCGCTCTCTCACCGCGATTGTAGGGGGAAGAACATGAAAGTAACAAGAGAAGATTTAGGGGAGTATGCAAGAGAGCTTAGAGAATTCTTTCATCATAACAATGTAGAAACATCTGAATGCCTTGATGAGCATCTCTGGGGCAGGTTCCCGGTTGAGGGCAAGAACGGGCATTTTGTGACTGTTGAATTCCGGCACGATGGAACATTGGGAGAAGGAGATTATCTTGTCAACTATCTGGTGCCGAGACATGGCAAGTTAATATGCGGAACGCCAATAAGGATAAGGATTGTTCCGAAGCACAATTTCTCTTCTATAACTGCGGGACTTGACTCGAGGCTTGATGGATTTAATCTCCTATACTTCGATGAAAGAAAGAATCTTGTCTTGCAGGACAAGGTGATCAGGAGCATAGATATACGGGAGATCAAAGAAGAGCTTTCTGCCCTGTGCTCGCCTGTGCAAGAGTCATATGCATACTTGCAATAACTTTTAAATAACTTCTTTCCTTGGTTTTTTGGATTAGTGAGCGGCAGTAGTCCAGTGGTTAAGATACGACGTTGCCAAGGACCTTTGAAGCTTTTAGAAAAAGCTCTCGGAAGCAAAGAAGCAGAAACGTTGTGACCCGGGTTCGAATCCCGGCTGCCGCATTCCCCTCGGAAGATTTTTAAAGGATAGGCCCTAATTTATTGTTATATGCTCCCCGGCATTGCTTCGGCAAGGCCGGGTTTTATCATGAAAAGAGTAGTTCTATTTATTGATGGTAGTAATTTCTATTATGGATTAAAAAGTATTTACGGAAAATCCAGGAGCTTGGCCGGGTTCAATTTTAAGAAATTTGGTGACGTCTTGTCTGAAAAAGATGAGCTAATTAGGGTGATGTATTACAATGCTCCCTTGAATTTTTCTGAAAACCCGGAGCAATACACAAAGCAACAAAAATTTTTTGATAAGGTCAGAAGCACAGAGAAAGTAAAATTGATTCTAAGCAGATTACAAAAAAGAAAGATCAAGGGTTCACGTGAATTTTATTATGTTATAAAAGGAGATGATATTCATATAGCGGTTGACATGGTTAAGGGAGCTTATGATGATGCGTATGATAGCGCAATCTTAGTTTCTGGTGATGGTGATTTCATTCCAGCTGTGAATGTCGTTCAAGAAAAGGGTAAAATTATAGTGAATGCCTACTTTAAATCTAGCCTGTCTTGGCACCTCAAACAAAGCTGTGATAAGTCTATACAACTTACCAGAGAACTCTTAAACGGATGTTTTGATTAGGGGATCCCGGCTGCCGCATCCTCCCCGGAAGATTTTATAAAATCCATACAGTGGTTTAATGGATGAAAATCCAAAATGCTGCCGGGAGGAAAATCTCGCGCTCTGCGAAAATCGCTGCCTTCGGAATACTTTCTGCGTACCTGATGAATAGCTGCCACTCTCCCAGGAATTATTCTGTAACTCCATTCTCCGGGAAAGACGAAAGCCCGTTCCAAGGCGAATGGAAAGGCCCATACTTCATCTATGGATATCCGACTGAAAAAACCAGGCACAAAGGTCTCATCAAGATAAATATAGATCGGGGATTTGTCTCTGGAAGGCTTTACTACAATGGCAAAGAAGGAGAGTTGAGTGGAGTTGTGGATGATGATGGAGACTTTTCTTCAAGCATAAAATTAGATTATGGCTTATTCTCCACCAGTTCTAACCTAGATGGCAAGATATTGCTGGACTACTTTTCCTCAAAGAAATATTCTGCCGATATGCTGGGGGGAGAATTTACCCTCTCGATAAATGGATCTTCCTATAAGGGAGATCTTCTCCTGCTTCCTTCACATAGAGCAGCGGCGCAAAGGAAAAATTTGGAGAAGATTCTTACCTCCATCCATAACCAATCTCAATCAGAATGATGCGCGTAAAAGAAATCACCTCTACCTCTGCAGCTCTTTCGTAATCTCCCCTATGTTCTGCACAATGTACTTGTAGAGCTGGTCTATGAGAAGGTCTTGCAAAGATTCCTTCAGCGGGCCAGTGCAGTATTCCATCTTTGACTCTACCTTGATATATGTGCCAGCAAGCTCCTTAGGAACGCGGCATTTCATGCTCTTGCCCTGCACCTTCTTCGCAAGAGGATCTTCGCTCGCAATCTGCAGATTTTTTACTTCGATGGTGCAAAGGTCTTGAGAAAAGCTTAGTGAGTTCAAAACTTTGTATTGCCAGACATTGCCCTCATTACTCACTCTGTATGTGGCACGGCTGCATTCCCTCATCGCCTGGATGAAGCATTTGTCAGTAGTGCAAGTTCTCGTGTAAAAGAAAAGGTATGAGGTAACAGAACCGACTATGATTATCATGAGAATAAGGATACTGATCAATATTACCTTCTTCCTTTCCATTAGTTTTGCTGAAGCTTTCCTAAAGCTTCTACCTCTTGCACTCTACAAAAAGAAAAAATGAAAGGAACTTTTAAACCTTTCCTGTAAAGTTTTTAGGGTGTTAAGTATGGAACTTCCTTGTTCTAACCCGAAGGAGTTTTGAAGGTCTTGTCCATGCACCTTCCTTCTGCACAGGACTTATCTCAAACAGCTTTCTCTTACTTCTCTCACTTTACGCGAGCAAGCTGTGTGAAGGTTATCGCCTTGAAATTTCCTCTTCCGACAAACTCTTTCGCGAGGATTATCTCTACTCCACTGAGTTCTGCAGCCCTCGCTGTTTGTGATGTTATGACGCCGTCAGCAATTATTGCATATGCTTTTATTCCTTTTAGCGCAGTTGGAAGCTCGCTTAGGGGCACTTTACCCAAGATCTCTAGATTGCTGTCAAGCAGATAGGCTCCTCTTGTGCCTATGATCTCTTCCTGAATTCTTGTAAGTGCTTCTTCTTCGGGCTTGGAGACATCAAAATCTCTTAACTCTCGCCTGATAGCTCCTTCTCCGTGCTCCCCACCCAGGGCTCCGTGCTCCTGCCCCTGTGCCATCGGCTCTCTTCTCTCATCTCTGTCTCTGCCATACTCATTGTGGTGTCTGAAGCCTCCTCGGTTTCCGCCTCCCTGGCTTCCTTGCCCTCCCCTGTAGCCATAACCGCTTCTGCCTCGATCGCCTCCACTTCCTCTGTCGCCTCGGTCATTCCTGTAATTTCCTCTGTTTCCATATCCTCTGTCGTCATAACTTCTTTCTTGGTATCTTTGCGTGCTTGGTGTTGAAGGGATTCTTCCTCCTCCCTTTCCTAACTCCATCCTGTCACGCAAGGCCTTGAGGACTTCCTTCTTTGTGAGTTCCTCAACTTCCTTTCCGTCAGGAGCTCTTGCGACATAAGCGATTTCACAAGTAGCGATCACATCCTTAGTGATGAGATCTCCTCCTCTATCGCCGTCTACAAATAATGTAGCTGTTCGCTCTCTGCTTAGCTCCTTGATTGTTTCAGGAACAGATGTTCCATTCAAGGCGATGGCGTTCTTTATCCCGCATCGCAATAGGTTGAGCACATCTGCTCTGCCTTCCACGATGATCATCTCCTGAGATTCATCGATCCCAGAGCCGGCAGGCAAACGATCGCGTCCGTACTCAACGATCTCCATCATCCTTACGTTGTCTGTTATAGTCATCTTGAGTTCACCGCTTTCAGGCATTCCGCTGTTCTCTTGGAAATCCTTAAGCAGTTTCTTTGCTCTATCCATAACATATTCTCTCTTACTTGCCCTTACATCCTCAATCGCTTCGACCTTGATCTTGGATTCTGAAGGCCCGACGCGCTCTATCGTCTCGAGAGCAGCTGCGATTAATGCTGTTTCAGCCTTGTCAAGTGATGTAGGAATCTCTATCTCTCCTTTAGTCACTCCTTTCTCAGTTTCCAGGCTTACTTC
>DUFK01000031.1 GCA_013331945.1 Nanobdellota archaeon | reverse complement strand
TTCTCAGTTTCCAGGCTTACTTCAATGCGGCCGATCTTGCCCTCTTTCTGCAACTCTCTGAGTTCAAGCTCATCCCCAAGAAGTCCTTCTGTCTGGCCGAATATCGCTCCTATCACATCTGGCTTTTCTACAACACCTTCTGCATAGAAGCTCGCTCTAACTATATACTTAATACTTACTGGACTTATTTTTGACATTTTTCTCCTTGTCAAAAAGCTAAGAAATAGGCCTTACCCCTTACCTCTCTTTTTACCTTCCAAACCTTTTATCTGCCTTCTGTCTTATACTCTCTTTAAGCAATCAATGCTTTCTCTTGTGATAAAATAAAGTCTTTGCTGAATCTTAAGGTCTTTCCGGTTCTTTTCATCCTGCACTTAATCTCTTATCGTTCGTCTTATCTTTCGTATCTTCTCGTCTAATAAGGCTCGAGTGAAGATTAATAATAAATAAAGCCTACCCTTAACTTTTTGATTTATGATTCGTTTTATTTATCTGATTTGCCCCATAAAGAGGCGTGATTTCTAATAGGTGATATGTAATGTTTGATATTTGATATCACTTATTATTCTTTCACTATGGCTCCGGGGTATTTAAATTTTTTCTTCGGGGAAAAAGTTTATATGGGTTTTTATTGGACTAGTTCTCCAAGGAAATTCGCATCCCTACGCAAATTTTCTCGCCTCAAGGGCCAAGTACGCCTTGATCTGTTCTGAGAAATTTACTGCCTCATCTCTGAGCTTGATCTCATACTGCAGGATCCTTCCTCTTATCACATACCTATCATAGACTCCCCTCATGAATTTTGCTGTTGGGGACGTTTCCCATCTGCTCTCATAATCTTTCTCTAAGAATACATTGATGTCCACCCTTACCTCTCCGCGATTTAATTTGAACTTTCCTCCGCCTTTCGCAACTTCCACATCTGTCATTCCAAGGACTGAAATCGTGACCTGCAGATAAAATCTGAAGTAATCAGAGATTCTTCTCCTCGCGCGCCACTCGATGAAAATCTCTTTACCATGCGGCTTTATCTTTTCTGTATACTCCTTCTCATCTACAGTGTACTCTTCGGATGTAAGCCAGCGATACATGAACGCATAAAACTCCTTGAAATCAAAAAGCCCGGCCTTCTGCCTGACCATCAAGCTAGTAACCTTATCAAATTCTACCATCTTTTTCGTTTGCCCTTTTTCTTTACTCTTTAGCAGAGAAATCAAACTTTTAAAGTTTTTTGTTTGCTAAATCAATGCAGGCAAAAGAATCAGTATCCATATACATCTCTGCATGCAGGGCAAATAAGCCTTCCCTCGTTCTCTTCAAGCATCCCGTAATTTCCGCATTCTTCGCAAGGACCTTCAACACTCCCTCTTGGCTCGATGCCATGCAGTGCCCTGTGCTCTCTCCATTTATCCAAGCGTCTCAATTTCTCGCTCTCTTCTTTGATGTGAACAGCTTCAGCAATATGCTCAAAGAGCTGAGGTTCAAACTTTACAATATCTTTTGCGTGAAGCATTCCTATAACCTTGTTTCCTTCTGCAACTACCGGCATCTTCTTTATCTTTGTCTTGCGCATCAAGATTATTGCTTGATATAGATCAACATCCGGCCTGATCGTCTTGACTTTTCTAATCATTATATCCCGTGCCTTAACTTTTGAAAGGTCAAGTTTTCGCGGTATCAGCCTCAGAATGTCAAGCTTGGTGATTATACCAATAAGCCTATCTTTTTCTGTAACGAGCACGGTTCCGACTTTATTGTCAAGCATCTTCTTAACACAGGATTCTATAGATGTATCTGGATTAGCGAGAATTAATTTACGAGTCATCATATCTCCAACTTTGAGCCCTACTTCCTGCCTGAACTTAGTGAGCTGAATTCGTTGTTTCATAAACTGTGTTCCCCTTTCCTTATCCGCTTTGGGAGCCCTCATATTTAAATTTAACCCATATACTATATATACTTGAACAAATCCAAATATGCTCAAACAAACTTAAATTAAACTTGGGTTCGCGCCCTTTCCGCCCCGAGCCACAATATATTCTTTTTCACAATAATATTTATAAGTATATCCAGTATATACCATATAGACTTGGGGGTATAAGCATATACAATGAGCTCAGCAGAGCCACGCAAGATTATCAAATTCGGAAATTCATCCCATGTAATAAGCCTTCCGTCTTCATGGGTTAAAGAAAACAACCTTAGCAAAGGCGACATAGTCTTTATTGAGAAAAATGGTAATAACGAGCTGATTATTTTGCCGAGTAAGGATGATATGAGCTATTCTGAAAAGGAGAGGAAGATAATAATCAGTGTTGATGGGAAAGATCCGGAAACTCTTAGACGGGAGATAACTTCCGCATATATCAATGGATTCGGTTCAATTATACTAAATGGCAAGACATTAAAATCGAAATTAAGCCAGATCAAGAATACCACCGATTTCTTAATAGGGCTGTCTACATTGGCTCATTCTGATGGAGAACTTCTGCTTAAGGATGTTCTCAGCCACGAGAAGCTTCCGCCTCAAGAAGTAATCAGCCGAATAAATATCACAATCGCAGCGATGTTTTCTCATCTTAGAATTGCCATTAACTCAAAAGATTTCGTAAAGAAGTATAATGAGATCAGATCTTTGGATATTGAGATAAATAGGAATTATTTGCTTGTCTGGAAATTGATGAAAAAATACTCTTATAATGGGGCCAATAATAATGGAAGTAGCTTGAACCCTACAGATTTGTACAATCTATGGTGGCTTGCCATGAATCAGGAATATATCGGAGATGAGATAAAAAGGATTGCAAGGGCTCTGACAAAAACAGAATTTACTGTGGGTGAATATAGTAAACTATTTGAAATGGTTAAAGCGGCAGAAGAGTATTATAAGGACTCTATCTATTCTCTCAACAAACAAGATCGAGAGCTCGCCTTGGATCTTGTCCGCAAACCGCTCGCAAAGGAATGTAAAAAAATCTTAGATCGTAACCAAAATATCGCTCTTGAGGGAATTTACGATAGATTTTTAACGATTTCGAGGCATATACACTACATAATCAAGATATCGATATATTAGGGGGAGAGCAATGAGTCCACAATTCAATTTGTCTAGCGAAGAACCAGAGGATAGTGCTCACACCACGAAAGAAGATGAAGGCGGCGGTAATCAACTCAATCTCTTTAATAGAATAAATTGGAATGACAGCGATCTAAAAGATGCCCTTTTAGCCAACATCTCTGATTTTCTTCTCCAAAAAGGAGAAAGGCAAAGAGGTGTAAGGTCTATCGACGATGTGAAGATATCTGCCGGAAACAAAAGAAATTTTACAGGAACAAAATCATCAAATTATCACATAACTGTGGAATTTACCAGGGAAGGAAGAAGAGAAAGTGAGGTAGAAACTTTCTTTTTGAAGCAGTATAATGAGGGTAATGGCGTTCCGCGTATCTTTGGCATGCCTGTAATTCCTGGAAATGGCAAGTTTCTTGGGCTCCCAATATTGCCCTATCTGGTTCCAGATGAAGATAAGGAACTTGAAAGAGAAAGAGCTATTTTTAAGTTTACAGGCAAGTATGTAGGATCAAGAGTATATCCAGATTTAACCAGCCTAAATCAAACCCAGATCTTTCCGAGGATATTGCGTGATAAGAGTGGTGCATTCAAGAAAAGGAGACAGCTTTTACTAGAATTGATCAGAGAAGAAACACTAGAAGAAAAAGTCTCTAGGGAAGGAATTGCCGGTTTATCTACTCTTTCTGAGTCATTGAATCCTGTGGTATTATTGCACGAAATGCTTCCGGCAAAAATTGCGAAGTACAAAGATTACGGCGGATCTGAGTTAGACCAGATTATTAAAAGAATTGATGATAGAGACGTCTTTACTCCTAGCATCTTAAAGTATCTCGAACTTCTCGGGGGCAAACACATTAGTGGAACTCAAAAATATGAACTCGAGAAAGTAACGTCTGAGTTGATTTCTCCCCTAGCTAATCCATCGGATAAAAATTTCTTTATAACAACTATACAGAAAGATGGGTATCCTTTCCATAATATGTTCGTCTCTTTGATTGATGGTGGCTCTGTAGTCTATGGCCATAGAGCTTTGCATTTGGGATGCCTGCTTGGCCATCCGGGTGTGTACAACAAACTTCCAGTACTTTTGGACAATATCCCTGATTCTAGCGGTGAACGAGCAGCATACAGGAGAAAAGAAAATTTATCCAGACTGGTCTCATCTTACTTATCTAAGTGTAGACTATTAACTTCAACTGAGAAATTGGAAAGGGGTGTGCCGAACACAAAAGAGGTTGCAGAAGAGTTTTTCAGGGCAATCCTTGCTGGGGGTATTTTCGGAAATCTAAGAATAGCTGCTAGGATCAGGTCTAGCGAGCATCATGGCGGTGAAAGTGTTGTGCCTTATGTAAATGCAATAGAAGACCAATTAAGGTATTTCGGAGAGACTGGTGAAAGATTCAGACAAATGTCAAGAATTAGCTACTTGAAGTTTGATGTCTGACCCAGGTGCGCGAGAGTGCCAGCATGCGCAGAACCCCCAAGCCACAAAAGGCAAAAATTTAAAAATAAAACACTATTCCATCATCACATATGCTAAGGGTAGATCTAGGGGCAGATAAATAAACAGACTAAGTGGGCAAGTAGGGTGCAAGGCACGCATTACATCTCCACCTTTATCATTCATAGAATAAAAACATACTAGGATAAGTGAAAATGGCACAAGGACAACCTGTATTCATCCTTCCGGAGAACATCAGCAGGATGATCGGAAGAGATGCACAAAGGAATAATATCATGGCCGCGCGTCTAGTCGCAGAGACTGTAAAATCAACGCTAGGTCCTCGCGGAATGGACAAGATGCTCGTTGATTCTATTGGTGATATCACTGTAACAAATGATGGGGTGACAATCCTTGAGGAGATGCAGATAGAGCATCCAGCTGCCAAGATGATGGTTGAGATTGCGAAGACGCAGGAAGCGGAAGTAGGGGATGGAACAACTACTGCTGTAGTTATTGCCGGCGAGCTTCTGAAGAATGCCGAAAAGCTTCTTGATCAGGACATCCATCCGACTGTTGTCGCACGCGGATACAGATTGGCATCAGAGCAGGCCATCAAAGTCTTGCATGAGATTTCAACGAAGATTGACCGCAAGGATAGGGCACTTCTTGTAAAAATTGCAGCAACTGCAATAACTGGAAAAGGAGCAGAAAGCGCAAGAGACATGCTTGCTGAACTTATTGTCGATTCGGTACTGCAGGTTTCTGAGGGTAATGAAGTTGATCTTGACAGCATCAAAATTGAGAAGAAGAAGGGGAAGAGCATCTCACAATCTGAACTTATCAAAGGTATTGTGCTCGATAAAGAGCGAGTTCATCCTGACATGCCAAAGCGCGTTGAGAATGCAAAGATTGCGCTTCTTGATTGTGCACTTGAGATAAAAGGTCCTGAGACTGATACAAAGGTAAGCATTTCCTCTCCAGATCAGCTTCAAGCATTCCTCGATCAAGAGGAGAAGATGCTCAAGGGAATGGTAGAAAAAGTTAAGAAAAGCGGAGCAAATGTTGTATTCTGCCAGAAGGGAATTGATGATGTCGCACAATACTATTTCGCACGCGCAGGAATTCTTGCCGCAAGAAGAATAAAGAAGAGCGACATGGAAAAGCTTGCAAAGGCAACTACGGGAAGGATTGCATCAAATCTGAACGAGCTTTCAGATAAAGATCTTGGCTCAGCGCGTCTTGTAGAAGAAGTGAAAGAAGGCAAGGAAGAAGAGGGCATGCTTTATGTAAGAGATTGCCCAAATCCTAAAGCTATCACTTTACTTGTGCGCGGAGGAACAGAGCACGTTGTTGATGAAGTTGAGCGCGCCATAAAAGATGGTCTTGGAGATGTTGCAGTCGCACTTCGCGATGGAAAAGTTGTTGCTGGTGGCGGCTCGATAGAGGTCGCTGTTGCACGCAGGTTGCGTGAATATTCTCAAACATTGAAAGGAAGGGAGCAGCTCGCTGTCGAAGAATTTGCACTCTCACTTGAAAGTATCCCAAAAATTCTCGCTGAGAACTCGGGCCTTGATCCTATTGATATTCTTACAGAGCTCAAGGCACAGCATGACGCAGGAAACATGCATGCAGGCATCGTTGTCGGAAGCAAGGGAGAAGTGAAAAATGCTTTTGAAGCAGGAGTCATAGAGCCCCTGCGCATAAAGACGCAGGCCATCACATCTGCAAGCGAAGTTGCCACAATGATCCTGCGCATTGACGATGTTGTTGCCGCTGGCAAGTCAAGTTCGGGGGCAATGCCTCATGGAATGGGCGGAATGCCAGATATGGAGTAAAAAATGTACAACAGCGATCCCGGCGGAGGAGATTACGATGATTCAACTACTGAGTTAATTGGGAAAATAGCAGCTGTAGGTTTGTTAGGGTTGGTTTCTTACATGGCATATTTTGCTAAACACTCTAAGAATAATAAAGAATATACATTCCCAAAAAAAACAGAAATCATACGCGAAACTTTAAACAATGCTGGTAAGCTCGAGACTATCTTAAAATCTGATGGCAAGCTAGTAATCTCTCCTTATTCCTCTAAGCCCTTTAACGTTATGCCCAAAATGGAAGCGCAGTGAAGGAGATATGGAGTAAAGATTCTTTGTAGTTCGTCCCACCCCCGTCCCACCCCAGCCCAGAAAGTCTCAGAAAGCCCTTAAATAATGTTCCATCCTTTTCTTTGTATCATAATTCCTTCACGCGCCCGCTCCGGCTCAGCATACCATGCCGGGGCGGGCATGGGGGAACTTTGATGAGAAACTAAGCCAGGGCTAAGGCTTACTTGGACCAAAACAGGGTAAAAAAACACCCTAAAACTCCGGTAAAAAGTTATCACCAAAAAGTTTAAATAGGCCCAAGTAACTTAAGAATGATAACATAGCCCTAAGGCTAAGGGGAATACAATGCAAAAGATGCAAAACAAAACTTTAAAGATGCCTTTATTCCTAGTGATGGCGTTAGTTCTAGCAGCTTTCACAGCAGTTAGTACACTAGCACAGAGCACCGAATTCAACATTGACGAAGTTGTTGTCAACGAAGTCAAGGTAGTTGAAGATGGCGCTGCAATATTGGACAGACTGACAGTTGAGACTGGCGAAAACCTCTTCATAACAGTGAAGTTGGATGGTCTTAATGATACTGAAGATGTCAGTATTGAAGCAGAGATCAGAGGCTTGGAATCAGGAACAATTGATGCCGAAACATCTTTGTTCGATGTCAAACAAGGAAGAACATATGCCAAGTTCTTGACATTGAAGATACCAGCAAATGCCAGACTTGATCAGGATTTGACTGATAACCTCAAGTTGAGAATAACAGCCTCTTCTGAAGATTCAGATGAGAAGGTAGATGTTCTATTGACCATCGACAGAGTCAGGCACAACTTGCTTGTTCTTGACGCACAGGCACCTGAGAGCGTAAATGCCGGTGAGACTGCAGTTGTTGAAGTCGCAGTAAGAAACAGAGGAACTAAGATCGAGGAAGACGTTTTTGTCAAGGCTAGCATTCCAGAGCTTGGAATCAGCAGACAGAAATTCATCGGAGACTTGCTTCCACTTGAAGACTTTGAGAACGAGGACAACGAACTTTCAGACAAGGCAGTAGCTCTTCTAAGGCTTGAAATTCCAGCAGGAACTGTATCTGGTGATTATGCACTTAAGATACAGGTTTACAGCTCGGATGGAGTAGCTAAGGGAGAAGAGACAGCTATACTTTCCGTAAAAGGAAAGACCGCAGCTCCTGTACAAACATCAGGAAGTGCTGTAGCAATTGACTCCAGTGCAAAAACTGTTGCAAAGGAGCAAGGAGTTGTCTACAAGGTTACTGTAACCAACCTTGGAAGTTCTGCTCAGACCTACACTGCAGAAGTTAGTGGAGTTGACTTCGGAACTTACAGCGCAAATCCAGGAATACTTACATTGGCCGCAGGCCAGAGTGGAGAATTCAACATATTTGTTTCTCCAGCTGCAACCTCTACACTTGGCGCACACGCATTCAGCGTAGCTGTCAAGGCAGATGGAACAGTTGCAAAGACTTTGAGCTTGAGCGCAGATGTAACCGATTCAAGTGCTGGAAATGACAGGCTAAGACAGAACTTGATTGTTATCGCAGTGATCTTGATAGCGATCTTGATAATCTTGGCGATAATCATAGCTGTCGTAACAGGAAGAAGGCGTGAAGAAAGCGAAGAAAGGCTTTACTAAGTAAGCATTTATTTTTTATTTTTTTACTTTTATTTTTTAGTTCTCCTTATAGAGTGATAACAGATAGAAAGATTTATAAACACCAACCTTATAGAAGGATTATGGCATTAAAACTAAATTCAGAAAGAGAACCCTACAAGGAGTTTTATGGTAGCAACGTCGAGCAGATGCCGATGCTGATAGCTGATGGCAGAGTTCCTATCTCTGTAGCTGGATTAATGCAGCGAAGACTTGATGTCAGGAATTCTGGTGCTGATGTTAAGAGTTCTTATATGGATAATTATTTTGATACATGCGATGCAGTTGCCTATCATCCAGATGGGCGAGCAAAGATTGTACTTGATTCTCAAACTCTCAGAGATATGAATGAAAAAAGTAAGAGAAATGGCGGAGCATTAGTCTTAACAGAAGAAGACTACGAAACATTGGAGGGAGAAGAGTTCAAGGGGGGAAAGCTTGAAAAAGTAAACGAATCTCTTTCACGAGCAGATGCTAAATCCAATCTCGTATGGAAAGTGCTAGCAAGAGATCAAGCATTACTTGATGATTATGTTGATTATATCTTTGCAGAAGGTAAAGAGAGATTTGGTTATGATACCGTAATGGGAGTTTACCCAAGCTCTGCACATGGAAACACGCCTGAAATGAGGGCGTGGTATGTCGGCAGGCTCGAGGGCAGGTCTGGCGCCGATGGCAGGGATGACCTTGTCAGTGGCAGTGGTCGCTTGCTCGGTATAGCGCCAGAGGCGCCGGGCGCTCCTGGTAAAGGTGCTTCAAACACCAGAGCATATAATATGGCGGACTTACAGGCTTTCGATGACACAATGAAGGGACTAGAAGTAATCCTTAACCCCGACGTATTAAGGCCGCTTGCCGCATTGAGAAAGAAACTTTAAGTTTTTATTCAATATTTCTACTCCTTCTTTTACTCGTGCCTTGTTTTAGTTATAAGCATGGGTGAGAGCCCCATCTATTTTTTCCTATACCTCTAGTAGTAAAATACCTATTCTGCGCCCCGCGCAATTTTTACACAAGGTTTTTATAATTTTTGTGTCTAAAGTGTGCAGGAAAGATGCACAAAAAAAGGGAGTTATCACTTAGATCTGGAATTGTACTTGGAATCATCCTGCTCATACTCACAGGTATCTCTCTCTCGGGTGCGAGCGTAAGCGCGCAGGGTCAGAGCTTCTCGATCGCAAAAGATACCACAGTGCCACGAACATGCCCTGGTTCTACCCTTTTGTTACAGTCCACAGTGCTTTCTTCAGCAGCGCAGAGCTTCTCTCTTTCGCAAGAAGGAGATGCAGCACGCTTCTCTATCTCTGTCCCAACAGGATTCATCCTTTCTGCAGGGGGAAGCAAGACACTTTTCTCCTATGTAACCCCGCCCTCCACAACAAGCCCAGGAACTTACCGCCTGAAGTTGTTTGTGAACTCTGCAAGTGCTAGTGCAAGCGCTGAATACAACATCGTTGTAGAGGATTGCAGAGCTGTCTCCCTAAACTTTGAAGCCTCTTCCAAGAGCACATGCCCTGGAGAAGTTGCAAGCTACAAAGCTATCCTGAGGAACATAGGAAGATTTACAGAGGACTACTCCCTGAGTGTGGATGGCCAGGCAAAGGGCTTCACTACCTTGAGCGATTCATCTGTGCGCCTTCTTCCGGGCCAGGAGAAGGATGTCTACGCTTTCGTAAATCCACCATTTGATGTGGGCGGAGTGCATGACTTCACCCTCAGCGCAAGATCTGCATCTGGAATAACGAGCTCACAAGCACGCATCAATGTGCTTCCATGCTATAATTACGCCTTTACCTCAGAGAAATCCTCTTATGAGATTTGCGAAGCAGAAAAACTTTCCATTCCTCTCGCTCTAGAAAATAAGGGGAGCGTTGCAAATTCCTATAAGATGAGCTCTTCCGGCTCTGCATTTGCTTCCCTGAACAGAGGACTTATCTCTCTTGCACCAGGACAGACAGCTGTCGCAGAGCTCATATTCTCGCCGTCATTCGGCACGCAGGGAGAATTCCCTGTGAAGGTCAACATCGAAGGAGCTCTTGGAAAAGAGAGCAAAGTCCTTCCGATAAATGTAAAAGTAAAGAAGTGCTACGACGCGCAACTTGACATCGCACCAGAGACTCTTGCCTTGTGCAATACTTTCTCCTCGAGGCAAAATGTGCTCATAAAGAATACAGGAGAATTCAGCAATAAATTCACCCTCAGTGTTTCCGGCGCCTCATTTGCCACCCTCGACAGGGAAGTTGCAGACTTGTCTGCAGGCGAGAGTGTGATAGCAACTCTTGCACTTGCTCCAGATGAGAAGACTCCAGCAGGCAATTATGGTGTTGTTGTAAAAATGACTGATCCTATAAGCAAAATTTCATCTTCAGACACGCTGAAAGTTACAACAATAACGAGAGAGCAATGCTTCTTGCCAGGAATCTCTCTTTCGCAGAAGGTAGTTGAGGTGCCTAAAGATTCTGCTGCAGCGATTTCATTTACTGTAGAGAATCGGGGAAGAGAGCCAGCAGAATACGTTCTCGCATTGAGCGGAAATGCCCTCCAATTTTCGCAGATAAATCCTTCTCTTGTTAAGGTATCTCCAGGAGAGAGCGAATCTGTATTCCTTCATGTAGCTCCAACACTTGCGACTGCAGAGGGCGCATACAGGATCACCGTGACCGCACGGCTTAAGGAATCTCAAGTCTATGCTTCTGAAACAGTCGATATAAAAGTTCTTGCCTCAGGCGCGAAGCCAAGTATAGGCACGGGTAGCGCTGTGCGAGAGACTCGTGGCTTTGCTGATTCACTTCGCGAATTCCTCAGAAAGATTTTCAGGATAGAAGTGAAGAGCACGGGGAATAACACTTCTGTATCGCAGCCAGAGTCCCCACAAATTCCCCAGGTAACCCAAAAGCCACAAGAAAAACCACAAGCAGAAAAGAACAATGTGACCGAAGAGGCACAGAGCACAAACCAGACATTTGGTTCAAAAGGATTGATGGCCTTCCTGCGAGAACTTTTCTCCTCAAAGCCACAGGCGCAAACAGTGCAAGGAAATGAAACTCTAACACAGGGCTCGGAGCGGGGAGCGCGGGGCTCAGAGCAGGAGACACAAAGCGCTGGCAGAAACGGAAAAGAGATCGTGATTGATTTGCCGGAAGAGGGAAGAAACAAGAGCAAAGGCACCGGAGAAAGTGTTGCCAACAAAAATGCAAGTGCAGAAACGGAAAGATCTATCACAGAAGGAAATAAAACCTCGTCAAGCCTGACAGGTTCTGGTTCTGCAACAAAGCAATTCCTTTCGCAATATTCATATCATCTCGTGGCAGCCTTGATACTCATCCTTCTCATAATCCTTATCGCTACAGGGACTTGGAGAAGGATAGTAGAATTCTTTGTCGAGGAAGAAGGAAAGAATGGAAGGAAGAACGGAAAGAAGCGCTAGAGTGCACAACTCACTCCCGGACCAAGAAAATGCCACAGATAATCGAAGCAGAAAGAAGCATCATACCTTCATGTGATTGTGGATTCGGAAAATACATGCAAATTCTAGAGGCAACCTGCGACCTAGAGGGGATTGGGGCCTATAAGATCGGATTCTCTCTCGGATTGCGCGGAGGCCTCATGGGCGGGCTTGAAGAAGTGGTCAAGGAAGTGAGATTATCTCAGATTTCAAACGAGCTCCCAGACAACAAGTTAAAGCCAGTGATATATGATCATCAGAAAGGTGGAACTGATATCCCAGACACCGCAAAAGAATTTGCCAGCATAATGAAAGAATGTGGAATAGCCGCAGCAATCATCTTCCCTTTCACAGGCCCCACGACACTCAAGGCTTATGTCACAGAACTGAGAGATGCAGGAGTTGAGCCGATTGTCGGTGGGGAGATGACACATAATGGATTTCTGGATTATAATGGGGGTTATATGAGCTACTTTTCCGTCGTGAACATCTACCGAGATGCGGCAAATCTCGGAGTCACGAATTTTGTTGTTCCGGGAACTAAACCAGACAGGATCAAGTTCTATAGGGAAATGCTCGAGCATGAGCATCCAGAACTCGAGCCAACTTTCTTCTCTCCAGGCCTTGGAGCAGCGCAGGGCGGCAGTATCTCAGAGGCATCAAAAGTCGCTGGAAAGAGATGGCATGCGATCGTCGGGAGAGAAATTTACGAAAAAGAAACTGCGGAGGAAATTAGAGACGCTGTCATCGAGCTCGCAAAACAATTCTAAAACCAAAATAAATATAGAACTGAGGAAAGATGGATGGATACAAACATCAGAAGGAAGAATATGCACGTGATATCACTCTCGGCCTTTACAGGAAGGGATTCATCGAAACGCTTTGGAATACCGAAAGCAAGGAGCATGCGGAAAAAGGGTGGACTCTAAAAGGGGGAATCTGGAGCCCTTTCTACATCAATCTGCGCCCTATAGGAAGCGAGCCAGAGCTTGTTGCAAAGATTGGAAAAGCTCTCTCCCTCTTTTTTATTCATGAGTTACTTGATTACAACAAGATCGTCGGAATAGAGATGGCAGGCATTCCGATTGCTGCAGCAACTTCAGTTGCGGGCAATATATGCAGAGGTGATTGCATCCCCTATCTTTACACAAGGCCTCTTCCAGAACCAGCTAGAACCCCTGATGACGCCCGCGAGATTCTTACACATGCAAGCGCAGGAAAATGGGGAGAAAAAAGTTTTCTTGAAGGAAGATTGTATGATGAGGATAAGATCCTTCTTCTCGATGATGTAGTTAGTGATTTTGGGAGTAAGCTCATCGCCCGCGAGATAGTCATGTACGAGGCAGAAAAAAGAGGAGTAACTGTCTCTTGTGACAGCATCCTTGTTGTTTTTGATCGGGAGCAGGGTGCGCAGGCAAAGGCCGATCAAGAGGGGATGTCTCTTAATTCGCTGGTAAAATTCAAAGGCCAGGCTCTTGAATGGCTCATGGAAGAGATGGAGGAATATGAACATTCTCTAGTTTCAGACTACTTGGAAAACCCAGAGCTTTATCAAGATGCAGAGGTGCAGCAGGAACTCTTGAAAGAACTAAAGGAGAAAAGAAAGTACAGGAAATAATTATAGCTTCAAGCTCACGATCTTTGAAGATCCATTCTGCATGCTCACCCCATATATCTTGTCGCATGCATGAATCATCGCATCATTGTGTGTGATGCAGATGTATTGTGCCTTCCTGATATAGCCTTGAAGAAAGTGCGCAAGGAGCTCGCTATTTCTCTTATCCAGTGCAGCTTCTACCTCATCCAGCAAATAGAAGTGATATGGTTTATATTCCTGTATCGCGAAGATGAATGCCAAAGCCGTCAGAGACTTCTCGCCTCCGCTCAGGCTTCGCGTGTCAAGGAACTTGCCCTTGCCAAGCCTTATCATCACATCTATTCCAGTGCCCTCCTCAAAAGGATTATCTTTGTTCTCCAGCTCCAGGTGCGCAGTGCCTTTTGTCGATAATTTTGAGAAAATACGCGTGAAATTCTCATTTATCTGATTGAAAGTCTTCATGAACTCCTTTGATTTCTTTTTGTCTATTTCGTCTATGGCACGCAGGATTTCAATTTTCTCTTCCTCGAGCTTTCCTGCCTTTCCTTCTATCTCATCAAATTCCTTCTTCGCCTCATCATACACTTCAAGAGCACGCATATTTATTCCCCCGAATTCCTCAAGCCTCTGCACCTTGTTCGTTATTTCTTCCTGTAACCTCTCTTCGTTCTTTCTCACATTGCGCGCGGCCTCTATATGCTTCTCAAAAGGTGCGAGCTCTGCATTCAGCCCGCGTATTGTTTCATCTATGCGCGCATTATCTATCTCTATCTGCTTCAGCACAGCATCAATCTGCCACTGCACTTCTTCCCTCGCTCTCACTTGCTCCTCCTTCGCACGCGCCTTTATTTCAAGCTCATTTCTTTTCTCAAATAGGTCCTTAAACCTCTTCTCGAATCCTTTCTCCAGCTCTTCTGTGCTCTTCTCTACAGAGGATACTTTCTTTAGCTGTTCCTCAATCTCAGCAACAATCTTGTTGAACTTCTCGTTCTCTTCTTTTCCTCTCCTGATGAAGAGCTTGATCCTTGAGACCTCGTTCTCCAGGACAATTCTGTTCGAGCCGAGCTTTACCTCATCTTCAAATTTCTTCGGAGATGCAAGATGCTCTCTGTTCTCTCGTATCTTTATCACAAGTTCCTTGATGATGAGGCAGACATTCTCTATAGTTTCCAGGAATGAAAGCAACTCCTGCCGGTCTACCTTTTGCGCGCGCGTCTTGCGTATCTTTTTTACAAGTTCATCTACATTCCCTATAAGGCGCTTTTCATCCTCTACTATCTCCTGGCCAATCAGCTTTGTATCGAACTTCTTAGGTTTGTCCTTTATCTCTTTGTTCAGATCAACCAGAGACTTTTCATTCTGCTCCAGCTCGAACACGAGCTGTTTCTCCCTATCAAGGTTGCTCTTTATCTGATCCAGATGCGCCCCTCTTTTTGCTTCGAGAGATGCGATGTTGCTCTTTACCTCTACAATCCCGCGTCTCAAGTCGGTCTGTTCTTTTCCAGTAGCTTCTTCTATCTTTTTTGCAATCCCCCCGATCTCTTCGAAAAATCCAGAGACCTCCTTTTGCATTCCAGCTATTTCCATCTTCACGCCATCAACTTTCTTCCTCTCTGCCTCGATCCTCTTCCCGAATCCAGCTGCATCTGCCTGCTTCTTTGAAATCTGCTTCAGGATAAGTGCAGCCTTTGCAATAGAAATATCCTCTTTCAGTTTCTGGTAGAGGAGTGCCTGCTGCCTCTCTCGCTCCAGATTCTTTAGGTAACTTCCTCTTTCAGCAAGTATGATCTTGATTTCCTTGAGCCTATCCTCTGTCCTCTCAAGTTCGTGAAGGCTTTTCTTTTTCCTCTCCTCGTAATTACTTATCCCTGCGATATTCTCTATGATCATTCTTCGCTCTTCATTCTTCATCTCTACAAATCTACTGATTGTTCCTTGCAGGATAATATTGAACCCATGCGGAGAGAGGCCGACCTTTGAGAGCAACTCGAGTACTTCCTGTCTTGTCCTTGTATCATCATTTATTTTGTAGATACTTGTGCCGTTCCTTCTTACAATCCTTCTTACCTTGACATCTGTCTCTTGGTATGGAAGTGTTTTGTCAGCATTGTCTAAACAAAGCTCAACAGCAGCCTCGAACGAAGGTTTTCCTCCAGCACCTCCATTATGGATGAGGCTTGCACTTGTGTCCGCACGAAGACCCTTGCTGCCCAGCTTTCCAAGGACAAAGAGGATGCCATCACTTATGTTGCTCTTTCCGCTTCCATTTGGCCCTACGATGGCACTGAAGCCCTTGTCGAATTCAATGGTAGTTTCTCGTGCAAAGCTCTTGAATCCCCTAAGTGTTATGGATTTGATATAGGTCATTTTCTCCTTCTTTCTTGGTGCAGCTTCTTTTTTAAAGAAGGTGCGCTCTTTTTTGTGATTTTTTGTTTGTGGATTGATTTTATGTGCTGACAATACTTTTATACCTTTTTAGCATTATTCCACAAAACATAAAAATACTTTCTAAAGCTTTTAGCTATAGCACTATTTTCTATCATTATCGCCATTGGGTTTTCTTTTGTGATGAGCATTATAATAACTTTGTCTCCATATATCTCGATGCTTGTCGGCATTTCAAGTTCTTTTGACAGGAATCTAAGCTCCGTCTTCGCCAACCCTTTTCGTCTTGTGTAAAGTGCCTTATACTTCTCATTTAGCAGATGCTTATGGATAATCCCTTTCCTAGATCTCATAATCTGCCTTTTTGTGAAGTAAATCTCCCATAGCTTTGGTTGCTCTGTAAGGCCCATACTTAGCCATTCTTCTCCTTTTTTGAGAGTTGTTATTATATCCTCATTCGCAGTCTTTAGACCTTCCCATCCGGTAAAGATTTTGGCTACGGATGGCTCGCTCACTGCCCTTTTGGCAATCAATTGCGGGATTATTTTCTGGATTGAGGCTTTTTCCTTCTCGATTTCATTTCCCCTCTCGCCAAGATAATCAAGAATCCTTTCTGGACTGGCAGCATCGAAATGCTTAACTCCATTTTTGATGATGAAATTAGTCAACCCTTTATTCTGAAGTCTATCCAGAACCTCATATACCTTGCTGCCGGAAATGGCGCATCTTTTTGTTATCTTTCCAGAAGTTGTGCTCCCAAGTTCTAGGAGGGCAAGATACACTTTTGTTTCGCCATCGGTAAGGCCTATCTTTCTTAGAGATTGTTCTATCATTATAACGTATGAGGGGGGGAGTAATATTTAAATTTAATCTTTTGCTATTTAGTGCTATCATAAAGTTACACAAATGACAGAAAAAACAAGACCAATAAAATGCAAGTACATTGGAGTTTATGAATGCCCTTCGTGCGAGTATCTCCTACTTGGAACTCGTGAAGCCGCCAAAAAGCATATCGAAGTCCCTATCGGCGAGGGCGTTATCCTTCCAAGAGGATTTGTTTTTGGCCGATGGTCTAGGATGCATATTGAACATCGTGTTGTTACAAGAAGCTATTTACCGGGGGTTTACCGATCAATCAAATACTTTGATGATGAGATTGTGATCCCCAACTACAGCAAAAGAATTCTGCCAGTTACCGAGACCTCTTTTGGTTCGAGGTCTCATGTTCTACAATATGAGGTATGTAGATTCTATGACTTTAAATATGCAGGAATTTTTAGTTCAATTGATTCTGCGGAGCTAGCAAATGGATACGATAAGCGCGAATTTCTGCTTACTGAAGAGCAATTTGATGAGTTCAAAGATAAATTGGGCAGAATTAGCAATGCTGGATGTGAATTTCCTTTAAAAAAGGAAGAATTAGTAAGAACTGTTCCTGGAATTGAAAAGTTGCTGGAGCCATCGACTTGAATTAAAAACTTGTCTCTGGCACTCCTAATCTTTCCAGCATCAATCATTTTACTTGTTTATAACATTTGTACTTTTTCTAATTCTTTAAAGTGTGAATCTTTCGTTAGAAGCGTAGAATTCAAAAACCTAGAGGTTGAATAAATAAGTGCATCAGTCATGTGTAATTTCCACTCATGTTTCTTGTTGCCGGTCAAAATTGCAATGTCTCTAGTAATGTTTACAGATTTACTTCTCGAAAAGATAAAATTAATTCTATCTTTATACTCTTTGCCTTCCTTTATGTATTTTCCTTTTATTTCAGCTAGGCAAATTGATGGGGTATAGATGATATCGTCTGAGGCTATAATCTCTTTAACTCTCTCTCCCTCTTCGCTTCCACTAAAATACTCTATCCATGCAGAAGAATCAAAAACGATCTCTTTCATCTCTCAAGTCCTTCATACTTACTTTTCTAAGCCATTTATCTGCACCAAACATGCCCTTTTTCTTTTTTGTTGCTATGAGCTTCTCAAACAGAATTTCATTTATGGCTTCTGACATCTTCCTCTTACCGAACTCTCGTTCAAGAGCTTCTTTCACATCCCCTCGCAGGATTACGGTTGTCTTTTCCATCTTCCTTGCGCTATTCTTAAGCGTATACGTAAACATATACGTATATGTTTATAAATCTTACGGTCTCACCCCGTGACCTTGATTTTTTGGGCTTCGGCATCACTGCACTAAATTTTTCTCCGAGGGGCACATAACAACGCTTAGGCGACGAAAAAATGTAACCCTTTCTGGCGCACGTCACAAGGTTAATAAATATTTATCTGCTCTTTTTAGGATAAAAATGGGGCCATTACTGAAAGCAATTGCAGTTGCAGCACTTTCTCTCTATCCTTCCGTTGCTGCCAATAATTACACGGTGCCAAGCCTTAGCGAGCAGGCATACGCTTCTTCTCTGCCTTCGGGAAAGAATAAAAAGTACGTGGCAAATATCTCTTACCCAAATCCGATTCAAGCAAAAGTAGACGGCAGAGAGGTGCTTGTTTATGATTTCCCTCTAGAGGATATCGCAATCGATGTCCTAGTCTCAAAAAAGCCACAAAAATACAGCCTTTTTGTGGCAGAAGCAAAAAAGAAATACGGCAGTAAGCTTGAATTTATGACGAGTTCAACCTTCTATGATGGGGGCATTATAGGCCGTATCTTCAAGGATGGAAAGCTAATCAATAAAAAGAAATATTCTCTTGGCGTAGACCTAGCGTATTCAGATAAGTACGACAGCATAGAATTCATAGCTAATTCCAGAGAGATTCCAGATTATGTAGACACTGTTGTTGGTGGCCTTGCAGCTCTAGTTAAAGACACTAAGGTTGTAACGGATTTCTCAAACAGGAGAATAAGGAATGGCAGAGTAAGGGAGAGGATTGCGATAGGTGTAAAGAGGGGTTGGGCAGGAATGATTGTCTGCACCACATCAAAAGTTAAAGATCTTGCTGAAATAATGGACAAACTTGGATGCTTGAGTGCAGCTGCTCCGGATGGAGGAGGAAGCAGGATGTTCTATCATAAAGGAAAAATCCTAAAGAAGCCGACAGAGAAGATTGCAAGTGTAATAGTCGGTTATAGGAAGTAAAATTATCTTTCTTAGTGCAGGTTCTTTTCTAAAGAAAGTGCTCAATATCTCCTCCTCAATTCTAAATATCCTCCTCTTCCGCCTTTGCTTTTGGCAAGCCACTTCTTGAGTGTCATGGGCGTGATGATGGTTGTGATGAGGCTCATCAGGACAATTACAGTGAATACGCCTTGTGAGATCAAGCCCGCACCAAGACCGATGAGTGCAATGACTGTGGCCATCTCACCTCTTGGCGACATCCCAAATCCAATAACTGCAGAATCCTCATGCGAGAACCCAAGCACCCTTGCAGGAAGATAGCATCCGACAACTTTTGTTATGACTGCTATCGCCGTGAGAACAATCAGGAAAAGTATCAGGATAAAGCTTAGAGTCTTTATCTCTACAAGAATTCCAAGCGAGACAAAAAAGATGGAAGCGAAAATGATGTGCAAGTATTCAGCACCCTCTTTGTAGCTCAAGGTATTTCGCAGCTGAATCCCGCCGAGGGAAACTCCAGCGATGAATGAGCCGACAATCGCTGACAAGCCAATGACTTCTGCAAACATAGCATAAAGGAATGCGATCATCATCGCAAATATGAAAGTTATCTCTGGATATTTGCGTGCTGTGCGCGAGTTATCAATTTTTGTGACAAAACTGCCGAGGATCTTTGTTCCTAAGATAGAGCCAGCGATGACAAATGCCAAAGCCTTGATTAATGTAAAAGATATCGCTCCCAATGATATGGCTCCTCCAGCAAGCGCATATTGCTCTGTCAGAGCAAGAGCGACCAAGGCAAGAATGTCGTCTATGACTGCAGCTCCAATAATGGCCTTAGCGGTCTCTGTCTGCAACTTTCCCATCTCTTTCAGGACATTTGCTGTGATTGCAGTGCTTGTCGCAGTAAGCGCAGTGCCGATGAAGACAGCGCTTGCGAGCTCATAACCAAACATCCTGGCAACAAGAAATCCACCGATCCATGGAAGGATCACTCCCATCAGCGCGATAAGACCATATCTGGCATTGAATACATCTTTGAGCTTGAATTCAAGTCCGATGACAAAAAGCAGAACTATAACTCCAAATCGAGCCATTCCCTCTACAAATCCTTCATAATGAATGAGACCAAGAAAGCTTGGACCTGCAATCAGGCCAAGAACGATTGCTCCTACGACGGCAGATTGATTGAAGCGAGATGCGATAAGATATCCTGCGAGAGATATGAAAAGGAGCAAGCTTATTTCAAATTCAATACTTGTAAGGATTGATTCTACCATCTTTTTTCACACGAGTATCGCTCTCTTCTTGTTTTTAACTAACTTCCATCCGCCAAATATCAAAAATATGATTACGAGCAAAGTTAACCCTACAGCAAACAAATCTAAGTGCCTATCCCTATTAACTTCAAAATAAATTGCCTCTTTTGTGTAATTTAATTCGGTAACAACCATCTTCGTATTCCTTATTACAGTATTAAATTTACTCTCAGCGAAGAAAGAGTCTTGTCTGCTTAAATCTCTTTTTAGTGAAGTAAAATTATTTTCAATTTTAACGAAATCACAGTCAGGCTCGTAATAGAGATTATAAACCCACTTAATTTTGCAACTTTTAGTTAGGAGTGCTTCTACTCCTTGTGTTTCATTTTTCGCCACGTCCATTAAATCTCTAGCGTTATCTTTCTTTTCGGATATCCTTTTATTTGCATAATATGCATTTTGGTCACCAATCCTTTCGGCATCGGCGAAGATGTATCTTTTTATTTCAAGAGATTTTATCTTAGCCTTGGCAAGATCTATTTTGCTTTGGTCGAGATTGGCACTACTGCACGTTTCAAATAAACAATAGTACCCGATCATTACTCCGTTCTTAATATTCGTCTCTAGCCAAGATATGAAAGCTTCTGGAGTTTTTGTTAATTTATCAATTCTATTTATAGAATTCATGTGACATGATTCAAGATCGTCAACTTCTCCCTCATACGTCTTTCCTTGATCAATTTCTACTAAATAAGTTTGACAAGTCTTTAAGTAACTTATAGCCCAGCTATTGTATACCTTGCTACCTGTGCATATCGCAGCTATTGCCAATGAACCATAATTCGCGTTCTTTATTAAGCCGAGCTTTTTACCAGTTATAACCGTTCCAGAAACAATAGCATACGCTTTAGAATCTCCAGGTAAATGTTCTAAAATTTCTTTTTCAGTTATCTGTGAAGCCACATTTGCAGTTTCTTGGACTAATTCTTGGTATCCAAATAAACTGCAGAAAAATGTGTCAGACGACTCGTTGAATATGTCATAGTCATAGGTTTCTTTGTTTATTTCCCCATTCTTCAACTTCTCTTCAAGAAATTTTGATTCGAATAAGCTTGAAGCTTGTTCTAAGGTTAAAGTCTGCCTATTTAGGAAATCAAACGGTATTAATAGGCTATTTTGGCAGTTGAATATTGCTACTTTTCTTTCAACGCTGTCTAAAGTAAAATAAGTATACTCCCCCTCAAGGAAGCATTCCTCTCCTTCATCCGAAAATTCATCCAAATACTCTCTTGAAGTAGCAGGAATTGCATGTACGCCTACAGTGCTAAATATTACAAAAAGGGCAATAAAAAGTACGAATAGAGTTGCATGTCTCATTTTTTTAGGTATCGAGAAGAAGCACCTTAAGGCCTCCAGAAATCGTAAATTGACCTGCCCTCTCTTTAGAAGAGGAAGCCAACCTGGCCTTCTTCTATAAATTTTGCTAGGGGAAAGGAGGGTTTCTGGGATTTTTAAATACTTTTATTTTAGTCCTGGGAAAACCAAGTTCGTACAATCAAAATCTTAGGTCCTTTTAACAAATTATCGTGGCTTTGTTCCTTGTTCCGACCTCACCAATTCTTTTGCATTTGCATTTTTTGGTGTTAAGGTCACTTTTGGAACATCCCGTAACAAATCCTGCTGCACGGGCACCAGCATTTTCTATACTGTTTGTCATTTTAATACCTCCAATTTTTAAGATCTATTATCTCTTTTTAGAGCTTATGCCTATAATGAGGCTTCACTTAATAAACATTTTTATGCAACATCTAGGGAGAGGTATATGGATTAGCACAGTAGCTAGTATGTAATAAAATCCTTTACGCTCATAACATTTTTGAAGAAATAGGTATCGTATTCCCCCTTATTAGGATTTAAAATTAGCCAATACTCTTTAGCTGAATACATCTTTTTGGTTTCTGGATTTATTGTAAAGTAAAAATTTGTTATTATGTATGCTATAGTTGCGCTCCCCCTTCCCTTAGAAAACCTGCTGTTTATATGACGTTTTAATAAGTGAAAATTAGTCGTAGGCATTAGTTTACCTACACCAAAAAAGTCAAATGCGCCTACTAAGTGTATACCTTCAGAATTTCTGAATTTTTTTGTAGATTTCTTAAACAAGTCAGCAGCTTTATTTTCAAATGAACTTTTTAATTCATCTAGCAGAGTACACTCTAAAAAGAAAATATACTCGCCCTTTTTAACAAATGCCTCGGGAACTCCATCGTCGTTTTCTTTTTTTAATTCTATAAAATCAGACTTATCAATAAAGGCCTCAATAGACATTAACTCGAATAGACAAGTCTTAAATTGCTTTGAAGTCCTGGCTTCTTTTACCCACTTATCAAACCCCTTTATTTCCTCAAATTTAGTGATAAGTTTATTTATCTCTTCCAAAATAAAATAGCCGACAGGGATGATGTCTTTGGTGTCCATTCCTTTAGGATCTTCAATCCACATTCCACCCTCTATAATCTTTATTTGTCGATTTAGCCATTCTTCTCCAAGGTATTTCTTTATTTTTGGGAAATCCATTACACCCCCCAGAATTTCTCGCTTATATTTTTATGGTGTGGCATCAGCTTATCCTCGTAGCCTCTTCCAAAACATCCTTCCCTTTCTTTGTGATCTTGTAGAATTTGAAGGCTCGATCTTTAGGGTTGATACAGACTATAAGCCCTTTATCTGACAGCTCCTTTAACGTCCTTGAATTATGGGATTTGTACTGCTTTAATCCCCTCATTATCTCTGGCTGGCTTAGCCTCCAAGATCTTGAGAGAAGTGTCAATGTTTCCCTCCTCCTTTTGCTTCTGGCAACAAAGCTAATTAGACTTGCATTAGACATGCCTTAAGCTGAGTTACCATTATTTTTATTCAGAGGTTACCTTCTCAGTTACCATAATATTTATAAAGACCGAGGAGTATTTTATTTCCAGACGCAGAAAACTGTGAGCTTTAGCTCACAGATGAATGCGTTCTTCCCCGCATAAACTTTTTCTCTGGCATTTGCATGTGTGCCCTATCCTCCCCCTCTAAAGCGGAAGGAAACCGCACCCTTTAGGGTGCGGAGGATGTCATAACTATCCTCTCTAGATTAAGAAATCAGAACTGTTGCTCTTCCTTGTCTTTCCCCTCATACTCAAAGATCTCCTTCTGATCTTTCTTATTCTTGTGATTCTGCCATGTGCTCCAGCTCTGGCGGAAGATATCCCTGTACTTCTCCCAATTCCCCTCGAGAAACTTTACAGTTATCGGATCAGAAGTGTATCCGCTTCCGATCTCTTCAGGAATCCTTTTCTGTATCTTCGCGATCTCTTCATCTCGCGCGACCTTTGCGATTATCGATGCTGCAGAAACGACGGGATGATTTACATCTGCCTTATGCTCGCATACAACTTTGCAGGGCTTCTGCAGCTGCAACCTTTTCTCAACTTCTGCCTGCCATCTCGGGATGTTTGGAGAGGGGCAGTCAATTATGGCCTTATCGGGCTTGAGGTCGTTGATGATCTGCGCCGACTTTATCGCCTCGAGCTTGTTCAGATTGATGCCCGCCTCATTCCCGAAATCAATCTCATAGGGCCAAATTCTTATTATGGAAAATTCAGAATTCTTCCTGATCATCTCCCCAAGTTTTTCCCTTTGGCTTGCGGTAAGTTTCTTTGAATCCTTCACTCCCAGCTCGCGGAACTTCTCCTGCATAAATGCCGGCACCTTGACTCCAGCCATCACCATCGGGCCTATCACTGGACCTCTTCCGGAATCATCGATGCCGAGAACATTTTCTTTCTCTTCTCCATCTCTCCCCTCTCCATCAACTCTATCTCTCATTTATCTCACCAATGATTTTTTGAAGGTTTTTCCTTTGGTCGCATCCATACACTTCATTCACGATTCTTACTGCCTCCAGAACCCCTCTTCCCTTTCCCACCTTCAATTTTATCAGCTTGTAGCGTACGCCTCTTTGCTCCGTAAAGATTACATGGCCGCGGTTCATCTCCCTTTCTTTTTCTACTAAGCGCATGATATTCTCGTCTAGTTCTATCCCAGTATACATCCTGAAACTTCTCCGTTCTATGCTTATTGAATTGAGGTAGTTCTCATCCATCTCCCTCCTTTTTTCCAGCGGAAGCACATCATATCCGACAAGGTCTATGTCAGGAATGACAATCCCACTTTCCTCTATCTTATCATCAAAGATGAATCTGGAATTGTTGACCAATTTGTAGTATGCGTAAACGTCTGTCATCTCTTTACCGAATATACTAAGAACAAGAATTTTTAAAAAGGTTTTCACGACAGAACAGCGATACCTTTTCCGCGCCTTTACTTCACGTACCTGAAATCATCATGCAAGAAGTAAAGGCCATACAACTCATACTGTCGGTCTAAATCCTGGATGATGAGCCCATCTCCAAGGCAGTCTCTTACTCTTGCCCCTCCCTCTTCCTTCTCAAGCACAAGAGCCCCGCGCGGCTCATTCTCTTTTGGAGAGCCATGAACAACATTCACGATAGAATTCTCCACTATCTTGTAACCCATCTCTTTTGCCTTGAATATGACTTCTTCAAGCGTATTCGCCTTGTAAGAAGGCTCCATGAGTGCGACTTCACGGACAATCGTTTTCACCCTCTCGCTCCTCAAGATTTGTGAAGTGTCTAATGGTTTGTCGTTTGTCATCTCTTTCCTTGCATCCTGAAATTTATAAGTTTTTCTATGATCCCGAGAATCATGAAACACACCAAAGAAAAACTTTAATATTCAGAAAACATATATTCTTACTATAACGCGACGATGAAAATTTCTCCCGAGTTAGCTAGGATACATGCACATCTTTGTGGGGATGGATCTGTTTCTGTATGGAAGACTAAGGAGAAAGATAGGCAGTTTAGGGGTGTTATAGGATACTCTAACAAAAATCAAAGATTACTTGAAAATTTCAGAAAGGATTTTAGCATGGTGTTTGGAGTAAAAATGAAAATGGTTGCAGGACGTGAGGTTTCTGTAAAAAGCCTTAGAATTGTTAAGATTCTCACTGAAGAATTTGGCAGCTTTGGTTCTAGGGAATGGAAGATTCCAAGATCTATTAAAGAATCTAATGAAAATACTAAGTTAGAGTGGCTAAAGGCCTTCTTTGAGGATGAAGCATATAACGAGAAAAAATATGACCGGCTAAAAACAAAATCTATGAATCCCAGTGGTTTAATGGATGTGAAACATATGTTAGACTCATTAAAAATTTTCTCAAGCTTAACTGGACCTAATTGCGATGATAGTTACTATTTGACTATTCCCAAGTTTAGTTCTATAGAAGAATTTAGGGGATTCATCAAAGAGCCAATAAGAAAATAGCGGGGGTTGGAATTTCATCAGAGTCAGTTTGACTCCAAATTTGAACCAACGACCTCGGGGTCTCCCTTATCTTCTTATGCTTCTTTGGTGAAGCTTTCTTCGCAAGAAAGGTTCTATGGGCCCCGCGGGCACTCCTGACTGCCCCACCCCGCTATGCTAATCCCTCGTTTATAGAACTTTTAAACCTTGTGAGAAAAACATAGACGCTTTAGTAGCTCATCCTTATCTATCTCTCAGCCTCGAATTCCATTCTTGCTTCTAGGGCCCTCTTCTGTGCCGAGGGAAACGGATACTCTCCTGTATAGCAGGCAGTGCACACGCCTTCCTTTCCTACAGCATCTATGACCCCTTGATGAGTCTGATATATTACAGAATCTGCCCCGATCTGCCGCGCAATCTTTCTTACATCGCCATCATTCTTTGCCGCAATCAGTTCATCATAAGTTGCAAAATCAATGCCCATATAACATGGATGCCTGATTTGGTAGAATGTGGAGACAAGATGCACTTCTTTCGCCTGCCCCCTCTCTTTCAGGAGCTTAATCAGTTTCTTAGAAGTGTTCCCCCTGATTATACTGTCATCAACCAAAATTACTTTCTTCTCAGCAGTAAGCTCATCATGGACTACAAATTTCCCATCTAATACTTTTGTGATATCTGTTTTCTCATTGATAAAAGATCTTGGAGCCGCCTCCACAACTTCAAGGGCACTCTCTTCTCTCAATCCTAAAGCATCTGCGAGAGCTTTTGCAGCTGGCTCTGCGGTTCTTGGAGCGTGGACAACAAGATACTCTGAATTATTTCTTGCATCTGGAATGGCTTCACTCACTATATCTGCTAGACTCCTGCCAAGATTTCTCCGCGAAATGGAGACAGAAACTCCATCTATAACCGAAACAGATTTTGCAAAATATACATACTGAAATATACAATGCGCTAATTCATTGCTGGTGGAAAATTGTGAGATGTTTATCCTTCTGTCTTTGCCAACAGTTATTATCTCACCAGGACCAACATCCTTAATCTCTCTTCTTTCAAGTCCAAGCCTCTCAAGCGCAACACTTTCCGACGCAGCCGCAAAGAAATCTTCATTAAATCCGTAACAGAGTGGCATGACCCCCTTAGGATCTCGAACGACAGCAAGATCTTCCTCTCCATTCAAGAAAACCATGCTGTATGCACCTTCAAATTCCTTGCTGAACTTTGAGAATAAATCTGTCAAATCTGGTTTTGATTTAGAATTAGTGTGCTCTATCCTAAGCCATCTTCTTATGAGCTCTGTATCTACCCTGCGCGGAAAATAATGCCCCTCGGACAAAAATCTTCCCTCCAGCTCCTTGTAATTGGAAATATTCCCATTGAATGCAAATGCAAACCAATCCCATGTCAGGAAATTGCCATGGCTCTCGAATGGCTGGATAGAATACTGCTCTACATCACTTCCGACTCTTTCTCCAGATGTTGCATATCTGACATGGCCCAGACCTATAGTTCCCCTAAATTTCTCGATTATCTTTTTATTCTCTTCTCTGTCGCCTTCTTTGAAGACCGCATTAACCATTCCTAATCCCCTATAGGACTCTATCCTCATCTCTCTATCGGAATTGTAGGTTGTAAAACCAACGCTTTTTTGCCCCCTGTGCTGAAGCTGAAGGAGCATGTCCTGCTGGTAAGGCACGACATTCTTCTCTTTCCCCCTACTTCCATCTCTTTCTTTGTCTCCACCCTTTTTATCGAACAGATAAACAGCCGCAATTCCACACATATTTACTCATCCCCCATCTTTCTTCCCAAATTTTTAAGAATACACTCTTCTTGGACAGAAAAAATATATAAACCTTTTCGCCGAGTTTGGCCTATTCACTTAATAAATCTTTTCAGGTCTTTTAGCTGAATCTTTCCATATATCGCATATTTCTTCTTGTTTACATACGCCCATAGCGACTCTCCATAGCACCAATGCCACCACTCGAGCGGATAGTTGACAAAACCCTCTTTTTGCATGGCCCTTATCAGAATAGTGCGGTTCTTTCTTGCCTTTTTTGAAACCCGATTATCGAATGTATGTAATGCCTTGCCCATACTTATCTCCTTCCCGTCGATTGCTGGATGAACATCTACAACCCCGCCCGTAGAGTGATATGTGTAAGAATCAGGATCTGCAACATAATTCAGAACCTTAATCTTTAATTCTTCTTTGCTTAAATGAGAATACTTTTTCTTCTCTCCAAAATGTCTTATCATCCTATGGAACATCTTCCTCTGGACTTCAACTGGCCTATATCCATCATTTACAATAAGTTGAAAATCCCCGGGCAGATCTTTTACGATCCTCACAAGTTTTTTGGCCACACTTTCCCTAACAAGATATCCATATTTACTGACAACCCAGTTCTTGATTTTCGGTGGCTTATGCCGTTTGTAGATGAGATCTGGATGAAGTCCACGAATGTCGACGAGTTTCTCTCCGCATTCTTTTACAGCGAACTTCAGCAGTTCGTGATCTGAGACATACGGAAACATTTTAAACCTCTTTTAACAGGCTTTATCAAGTAATTTAATTTATAAACTTTTCAGGTAAAAAGAAAGAGGGGAAAAATCCAAATGCTAGAGATAGACGGATCATACGGTGAGGGCGGCGGAAGCCTTGTAAGGCTCGCTGTAGCTTTCTCAGCTGTCTCGCAGAAGCCCTGCAAAATAATCAATATAAGGGCCAAGAGGACAAATCCCGGCCTTCAGGCACAGCATGTTGCAGCGGTTGATGCAGTTGCAGATCTTTGCATGGCAGAAACCAGCGGCTTAGAGGTCGGAAGCAGGCAGATTGAGTTCACCCCATCAAAGATAAAGAAAGGGAATCTTGAAATCGATATCGGAACTGCTGGAAGTGTCGCCCTTGTCTTACAGGCGTTAATGATTCCTGCCGTGCATGCAGAGGAGCAAGTTGTTGCAAAAATAAAAGGCGGCACGCATACACTGAATGCACCGACAACCGGATACTTAGATCATGTTCTTCTTCCAATCCTGGCAAAAATGGGATATGAGGCAAAGCTCACTCTTTACAAGTATGGATTCTATCCAAAAGGAGGGGGATTGGTGGAGATAAAGATAAATCCCTCTGTCTTGCAGCCCCTGAACTTGACTGAGAGAGAGGAAAAACCTTCTGAGATTGCACTTCACTCAGTTGCTTCCAGAAGTCTTAAGTTGAAAAGAGTTGGAGAAAGGATGTTGGCCGGCGCTGATAACGCAGGCCTTTTCCGCGGCACTGCTCTTGGCATCAACACAGTGTATGTAGATTCAGATGGGGATGGCGCCGCCATAGACATCTATGGGAGATTCAAAGATACGATGATCGGCGCGGGCGCTGTCGGCGAGTTGAAGAAAAAAGCAGAGAAAGTCGGCGCAGAAGCAGGAAAAATGTTCATGAGCGCATTCAATAGCAATGCGCCGGTAGATGCGCATGCCGCAGACCAGCTTCTTCCTTACATGGCACTTGCAGCTCCACAAGGCCCCTCGCGCATAAAAGTAGAAAAAGTGACTCAGCATGCGAAGACAAATATCTGGCTCATAAAAAATTTCCTTCCAGTAGATATAAAAGTGAAGGGAAAAATAATAGAAGTGAAGAAGGCAAAATAGAAAAAAAGCAAAGGCAAAAAGATGGCGAGAAAAGAGAGGTCACAGAAAGAAGAGAGAAAAGTGATGAGCTGGACACCTGTATTACAGGCCACGCAAGGGCAAGGCACAAAGAGAATAAAAATCCTCAAAGGAATAATCACTATACTAATGATCCTAATAGTCCTTCTTTTGGTGATAATAATCAGGACAGCGCCGAAGAACACAAGAATTTTTCAACCATACACCCTTGCGCTAGAAGGTTATGAACCAGTTTCTGTCTCTGTCACTCCTCCGAATAATATCCTTCTCACCTCTGGATGCAAGCGGATTGAAGCGACATCTTCTCAAGAACAGACAGAGAGTATCTTTAATGCTCTAGGAAACATAACCAGCGAAAGGCCGAATGCACATGATCTCGCAAAAATGATTTTCTCAGAATACGGCATACAGCTTGTTGCGGTGAAGATAGATGATTTTGCAGACGGGAATTATCATTCCACTCTTGTGGCGCAGCAAGGCACAAAAGTGCTGCAGCTTGATGCAAGGCCAAGTGATGCCATCGCCATCGCCCTNNTGGGAAACGAGCTGGGCAAGAAAGATAATCGTCTCCGTTCTTACTTACTTTACGATAGTCCTGTTCTTCTTTGTCGCTCAATTGCCGAAGCCCTTCATCAATTCCATAGTTCCAGCCGCAGCCTTTGTCCTCTCTACCCTCTCTCTGCCTTTTTTCAAGAGGCTATGGATTAAGTATAAGGATAGAGAATAGACCTCGGCCCCTAATTTTCGCAACCTTTAAAAGAATCTCTTCCTTCCAAAACTTGAGCCGAGGTGGCCCAGTGGTACGGCGTAAGCCTGCTAAGCTTATTTCCTAACGGATTCCCGGGTTCGAATCCCGGCCTCGGCGTTTCGCAAGAAGCGCCCAGCGCTTCTGCGCGCCGGAATGCTCTGCATTCCGTGCGTATTCCATGCGTCTTATCTGAAATTTCCACAAAAGTTTTTCCAACAGGAAAAACTTTAAAAACGCCCGGAGATTCGAAAAATAGGCTATTTCTATACGCCCACACTAAAGAAGCGATGCCAGTATTTGAATTGACGAGTAAAAACATTGTCGTTATCGACTCTGTATTCTTTGATAATGCTGAGAGGTATCTTCTAAATCTTCCTACATACCTTATATACACTCACGCCATGTGGGTTCCAGATTCTAGGTTCCTCATAATGGCATTGACAGAGCTTGAGTTCAGCCTGGAAAGAATTTCTAGAGAGAAAGATGTACCATCACCGGAAAAATTGGAGAGAATGAAAGAAAGATATAATTCCTCTTTATTTCAGATTGCTAGTGATTCCAAGCAAGATCCTTTGAGGGGAGTAATTTCTATGGGAGCTATTGAGACTGCATCAAGAGCATACACGCGCGGCTTAAAAATTGAGGGTGGAATCTTGCCAGAAATATTGGTGGGGAGGGGCACTTTGCCAGAGAATCTTCCCTGCCCAGATCATGGTGGCCTGAAAATAGCACGAGAGACAATCAAGCTCGCGAAAGAAAAAGGTGCAGAAGTCTATATCTACGGCTCTTCTTTCTACCATCCAGTTCATGAGCTTACTGTGATGAAGAAATTTAGTGAAGATATAGACATGTTCTATCTGAACAGATTTATTGAAGATAAAGAAACAAAATCTCCGATGCTCGAGCTCAGGGTTACAGACACAGCAAAGGCATTCGACGATCCAGCTGGATTGCCTCTTTCATACTCTGGCGGATTTTTCGAAAGAGAGGTAGTATACATTACAAACAAGACAAATCCCTTACATGCTTATGCACCGCATAACCCGATTCTTACTCCTAACTTGAAGGAACGGCTTGAGCAAGTCTTGAGCTGAAAATTATTTCTTATTTCCATACGCAGAAAACTGTGAGCTTTAGCTCACAGATGAATGCGTTCTTCCCTCTATAAACTTTTTCTCTGGCATTTGCTTGTGTGCCCTATCCTCCACTTCTAAAGCGGAAGGAAACCGCACACTTTAGTGTGCGGAGGATGTTATAGATTTTTCTTTTTTGCTTCTGCACTCTTACTAATATTCCCCATCTTGCTTCCACCAATTCTCTAAATCTCTTAGATCAACTGGTTCAACAGAAATCTTATCAAACCTGATCTTTGGCTCTTGCCTGTTGATGACGGGAAGAGTGATAGTTCCCGCGGCTGCTTTTCTCGCTCTGTCCTCGAACACAACGCACCTGTAGAATTCGCCACCACACATAGCGTCCACAGAATTCCCATCAATTAAACAGCTTTCTTTAGTTAAAGAGGAATCATCTTCCCTGAAGTAAGGGCATAAAAGATAGAGTCCATAATCTTCCAGCTTCCTCTTTACTTCTACAGGATTATGCTGGAACTTGAAGCCGATAGTGATATCAGAACCCTGTCCTATTTCATAGGCTCTTCTCAAGATAAAGCTCCACTTATCTGCTACGTAATCGATTGTTTCTACCTGATTGAGTATGTGAGAAAAATCCGGATGCCTGGTGAAAGCTTTGAAAGAAGAATCTAATTCCTCCTTGTTTAGGCTAGCAAGACTTTTTTGATATTCTGTCTGTTCTTTTTCTCTTTCACGCTTCTGTTTTTCTATATCCCTCTGGGCTCTCTGTGCTTCTTTTTCTGCTTCTTCTTCCTTTCTTTTCTCTTCCTGTTCCTTTAATCTATCTCTTTCTATTTCCACCCCTATTTCCTGCCAGCTCTTCCCGAAGAATCTTTTAGTTATATTTGCCATCTTATTTCTCCTCGCGCGCGGCGCACGCACGTACCCCGAGCGCAGAATCCGAGTCCTGCGGACCCCCGTCGCAATCGAGGTCAGCCCTGCCGGAGAAGGCGACGAACCCCGCGACCCTGCCATCCTTTGGATACCAGTAGTAAAGGCTTCCTTCCCTTGCTTCTGGAGGTGGCAATCCTTGCTCATTTGCATTCTGAAGCCAGTCTTCAAGATCTATTCCTGGAGTTTTGTCCTGCATCAAGGATTCTTGAAGAGGCTCTTGCACTTGCTCAAGCCTGCCTGCTGAATTGAACTTGTGATATTTTATGTAGAATTGCTCTCCTTGCTCGCTGAAGGAAGCATCGAGCCATTCTGCTCTCCATGGATCTCGCACTGGAATGATGTCGTCTAGGATTGAATCTAATTCTGATTTAGCTATGGCATGGCCTTCTCCATCATAAGCATTGCCTGATTTCAGGAGATTAAGGAAATCTGCGTATTGCCTTATTGTCGGCATGAATTTTCCTTCTGCTTTGAGGGCATCCTGCGCTTCCTGCCATTTCTTGCTCTGTATGCTTCTTCCTTTTGCGATGAGCGTGTCTGGATACTCATAGCTTCCGTGCGCTCTTCCCGGGAGGAGGATGTATTGTTCCGGACTTGGAATAGATGCCTCTTCCTGCGCTCTCTCAGGCATCTCGCTGGGGATATCACTTATCCTGTGCCCGAAAATCAACTTATCCAGTGGCATTTTATTTCTCCCTATCTCCCATAAATCTCCCTGACTTTCTGCTTTGTGACATCAATCATCAGATCAACAAGATCATCCTTGCCCCTGACATTCTTGACCACATGACCCCAGCTCTTCATATCATCTCCCACAGGGCTATTTCCCCCTAGCTGTATGAAACTTACATAATGTCCCTCCAGCACTTTTCTAGTTCCCTCTTTCGCAGTGCTCCAGTTCTGTATATCTCCATCTGACAAAGCTATAACTAAAGAAGGATCACGCTTTCCAAGCTCCTTTTCAAGCACTGAAGAATCAATTACAGTTCCTCCGAATTGTGGCGAAAGGGCATGCCTCTTCAGTTCTTGGATTTTTCCATAGTTTTTCCATCCGCTCGCAAGCGTGCTATCACCGAAATTAATCATGTTCCAATCTATGTAAGGCGCAATGCTTTCTCCCTGTAAGTATTTCATGACTCCCCATATTCCAAGGAGCGCGTAGTGGTAGTTGCATCCATCTGTCCATCTCTTTCTTTCATCTGCTTCCGGATTAAGCACTTCCCCTCCGCCCATCTTCATGCTTCCAGATGTATCTACGATGAAACATAAGTCGGGATAGCTTCTCGGTCCCAACTTTGTTGGGATTTGCAGTGAGAAATTCTCCCGTGCAACTTCAAAATTAATCGGTTTCCCAGTGAGCTCCTCAAAGGGGCTTTCTCCTGATACAATCATTCTCCTGAAATTAATCTGATCCGGCGTATGTGTATCTGGATCAAATTCTTCGAAAGCATACTCGACTACAGGAAGATCATAAGAATTTCTTCTCCTCTCCGCCCTGACAACAACTTGTGATGCCTCAATCCCGTAATATGTATCAAGGAATTCAAATGATTTCATATAAGAGGGCCTTGCCTTTCCTCCTTTCTTCCCTCCCTCCGCATTACTCTCTTTATCTCCCTTCATCCTGCCTTCTATGATTTTCTTCATCTCTCCTTCATCCCTCATCTTCTTTTCCATCTCTCCTTCACCTTGAGCACTCTTGCTGTTTCCCTTCTCGTCAGAATCAGAAGGGCTTGTTGCCATCTGCTCTCCGTCCTTGCCACCCTTGTTCTGATCTAGGAGGTGCGCGGTCATCTTTGTGTATGCATATGCCATCTCTCCCCACTTATCTTTTGAAGAAAGTATCCTCACATTTCTTTTTACATCATCTGTCAGTTTGAATGTGTTTGCTACATTAGCTACTACCGCTTCTATCTGGCCTTTCTTTACGGGGTCATTTCCGTAGACCTTCTCTGCAAGCCCCTTATCTTCTTTGTCTCCCCATGCCTGCATATTTACTCTTGCAAATGCTTCATAGAACGGATCTAAGGGCTGCCTTTTCCCTTGAGCATAGAAGAATGCTCCAATCCCCCTGTACTCTCCGGGATGTTCTAGTTTGTTTGCAGAATTCACGATTATATCTTCAAAGGCATTTGCCACATACGCAGTCAACCCATCTACAATTTCTCCTTCTCTGGCCTTGCTGGAATTTATCTTTCCTGCTTCCTTGAGCGCTCTGTGCACTCCGTCAAGTACCTTATCATGATACCCGAGATCTGTTGGGCATCCGTTTTTCCTGCTCCAGTGCTTTGCTTCGTGATAAAGAATATCTCTTGATAGTCCGAAGACCGCTTTCTCATTGCCCTCTTTTTCATCTTTTGCATTGCTGATCCCAAGATATTCTGCAAGAGTCTTATCGGAAAAAGGATCCCATTCTGTATTCACATCTATGTGCACATCCCATGTATGGAGATTGATGTACGCTGCTATAGGGATGTCCTGCTTGAGAGAATATACCTCAAGGTCTCCGCCTATGAGATCGAGCTCCCGGTTCTTTATCCTTCTCAGCTTGTATTCAAGATTTGATATGTCCATTTTGGTTTTTCCTTTATTTTGTGCTTGATTTTGATATTTTGCCTAAGCCTTGAAGCTCTTGATATTTTGATTAGCCATAGTTTGGACCGTATGAGCTCTATCTGCCGAAAACTATCTTTCCATTCTTGTCATAGATACTTCCACCCTTCCTTCTGGAAACGCTTTTATGCCCCCCATTTATTCTGATGATTCCGTTCGACATCAAATTTCCAACATAATCCCCGGCGTGGCCATTCAAGATAATCTCTCCATCCTCCATCATGTGCCCTAAGCTATCTCCCACATTGCCGGATATTTCTATTAGGCCTCCCTTCATCCCTATTCCAGCATAATCTCCCGCATTTCCATTCAGGATTATCCTACCGGAATTTTCATATCCCAAATTATCTCCTACATCTCCCTCTATATCCAAGATCTTCCATCCAAGATCATATCCTAGATATCCTAGAGGTCTTGGAAGAGCAGTATTTAGGTCTTTAAGCTTGAGCTCTACCTTTCTTTCCGGAAGTTTTTTGATCAATGGATTTAAGAATACTCCAAAGAAATTGAATCCATCCGGATCTACATATTCGTACTGTGGCAAGAATGCAATGAAATCCTGAATGAGCCAGTACTTTGCATAATTTCCAGCGTTTTCTATCTTATAGCTCTTATGGTAGTCTGTCAATAATTTCCATCCGGCAGCTTTCTCCATGAATTTGTCGAATTCCCCCATGATTGCCTCAAGCTCTGAGCTTGTTGCAGGAACTATCTTCCTCTTTCCAGTTTCTTCAGGGATTTCTGTTGTTTCATCTACTACCTCTATAGGCTGAGCTCCTGCGATGAAAGGCTTTATCTGGCTCCCGCGCCCGCTAGGATTTATTCTTTCACCCTTATTCTGCTCTGGGCTTCCTTGATTCTGATATTCTCCTTGTTCCATTTTCCCGCTCCATTACTTCAGAACAACTATTTTCCCATTGTTCCAGATTTTTCCTCCTTCCATTGTGTCCGCGATTTTGTACTTCTTGAAGTATACATCATCCATATCTGTCTTGAGTATTATCTCTCCTCCTTTCATTCCTCCCCCTATCTTTGAGATTGCGACGCCTTTGGATCTCCCTTTAACTTCTATAACTCCGCCCGTCATTAGTTCGCCTATCTTTACACATGTGGTTCCCTCAACCAAAATTTTTCCTCCGGTCATCTCTGCCCCTAGTTTATCTCCACACCCTCCTCCAATGATTATTTCTCCTCCGCTCATACCATTCCCTAAACACTCCTCTACATTCCCCCTGATCCTTACAGCTCCCTCATGCATCTTATACCCAACAAAACTTTTCGCATTTCCCGTAATCTCGATAAGTCCGTCGTGCATATACCTTCCAACAAAATTTCCAGCATTCCCTTCTATATGGATTGACCCTCCTCCCCCGTCTCTTCCGAGACCATCTCCTACATCTCCTTCTATCTTCAGATATCCCTTATTTAATGAATTTACAATATTCGCAATTGGTATTTTATACCCCATCTTCAAAGTTACATTATCACTATCCCTCTTCCCAAGAAGACCACTAAGGAAGGTTCCTGTTTCTACAAAATTCTCAAGCTCATCATATGCAGATGCATAATCTAAAAATTCCTGAATGAACTCTTGGCTGTAATGACCCTTTAATGAGGATACTAAGTTGCTAAATACACCATGATTATGACTATCATCACCTAATTTTACCTGTTTTAAGAAAGAATCATACAATCTTATAACTCCTTCAAGGCCAGGTGCCATGGCATGGCCTTGATCCTGATCCCGCGCTCCCTGCCCCGCGCCCTCATACTCTTGCTCTCTGGAGTTTTCACTACCTGTATCAATATCTTCCACCGGCTCCTTCCCCGCGAGAAAGGGCTTGATTTGGTTTTTCCTGTCTGTCATTTTCTTGATTTTATTTTGCTTGTTTTTGGTGCAGTTTTTTCCTAAAAAAGTGCTTACTTGAATGCGATGATCTTGTCTCTGAGATACACTTTGCCCTTTGTCATCTCATCAGAGACAGAGTTTTTAGCGGTCTCTAGATTTAGACCAGGTGACTCAAGATAGATTTCTCCCCCATCCATTTTAGAAGCTATCCCATTTCCTATCCGGTTTCCATACACAAGAATAATTCCACCGGACATCTGGTTTCCTAACCAGTCACCGACATCTCCCCTTATCACTAATTCTCCTCTGATCATTCTATGTCCTGCATATTTTCCTGCTGACCCTTTAACAACTATCTTGCCAAAGTTCATGTCACGTCCGACATAATCCCCTACACTCCCATCAAATTCAATGGTTCTCCCTTTGTTATAACCATTACCAAGAAAATCAAAACCCCTAGGCTCTAGAGTTAAATCTTCATCACATCGTGCTAGCAGAAGTGACAAGAATGTTCCGCTTCCCTTGAAACTATCCAGCAAGCTATACTCCTCCATCACATCTGCAAAATCATGTATCTCCTGGCCAGTATATTGGGATTTCATCCTATGCCAATAACTCGTGGAATCTTCTCCTCTTAGGAATCCTTCATACATCCCGACAAGCGCCTCAAGATCTGCGCTCCTGCCTGTGACTATTGATGGGACATGAACATCTACTTGCTCTGAAATTCCCTCTCCATTCTCTTGAGCACTCTCGCTACCTGCATCAATCTTCACAGGCTCCTTTCCTGCGATGAACGGCTTGATCCAGCTCTTCCCTTTCCCTTGTGCTTTTCCTTTCCCTGCCATTTTTCCTCCAAAATCCTACTTCCTGAGGATATTCAAGAGCGGATACTTTTCAGCCAGAGCTGGAATGTCCTCCACTTCGTTCAAATTCCCTTCCTGTGCAGCAATAGTATTAATCTCTCTCAAGAATGTGGCATAAAAGCTCCAGTCTTCTTTGAAATCGTTCAATTGATTACCCAGCTTCCCTTCAAGAGATTTTCTGAACGACACCTCTAGAACATTTTTTCTAGTGTCGATGTCTCTCCTTAATTTCTCTGCAACTTCGTCTACCGCAAAATTCGGATTGGATTTGTACTGGGTTCTTACCCAAGATGAGTCAACTATGTCTGCATATGGAGCAACAATCTTGAATGCTTCGAGAATCTCTTTGTACGAGACAACTCCTAGCCCTCTTCTTTCATTCTCGGAGGGGTCATCACTAATATCCTCATTGCTCTTCGCATCTGCAACCAGTTTTAATGCTGGCGCAAGGGCAGAAATGGCTTTCGTAGCTCTTGTCGAAATTGGTCTTATGTACCCGCACCCGTCACCAAGCCTGTGACATCCTTTACATATCTCAGGAATGACTTGAAGCACAGCTCTCTTACTCTCTCTTCCATTGCTCCTGTCCGGGAGGCAGTAATCAAATCCCTTTCTAAGATAAAGGAGTGCCGCATCTGCAGAAAAGTCTCTTGTAATGCTTCCAAGCCCTGCGCTTAAGTCCGCAAGCTCTTTCAAATTATCTTTTCTTTCTGAATGATTTATGACGCGAGGATTTCTTCCGCTCGTATTGCTTAAGATAAGAACATCATCATTCACCTTGGTGGGATAGTTGTCTATATTCAGGATCAGGTGGAATCTATCAAGGATAGCATCATCCATCTCAAAAGTCCCTACATATCCTCCATTTCCGATATTTGCAGAGGCCATCGTAGTGTGATATCCTAACTCTCCCCCGAGTTCAACTTTCTTTCCCTGGAATTCTATATACCCATCACAGATGTGGAAGAACTCGTTCTGCACAATCGGAGGGGCTCTGTTGATTTCGTCTATCTGTGTGAATGGTCTTGAAGTAATATCAGAAAGCTCTCTCTCAAGATTCGTGATGTTGAATTTTTCATATAGATCCCTTACTTTCATATCTGGCCTTGCCCTGATGTATACTCCGTTTCCGCTGAAGAAGGCATTGTTCGTGTCCTGCATCAATTGCGTTTTTCCCTCTCCCCTTTCGCCAAGAAGAAGGATGTTCAGATTAGCGATGAGGCCAGCCTTCACTACATCTTCAACTGTAAGGGGATGTCCCGGATTTGATACGATAGAAGAATTCTTGTACACGGAAAATGAAGGCAGAGCTCTCACTCCCTCTACGAGCGATTTGTAGCTTCTCTCCTGTACTTGCTCTTGTCCTGATGTATTATCTGCCATTTTGTGCTCCTACTTTATTTCCTATCGGCATTGCATTTTTCTCCCAATCAAGCCTGGTCTTGCATCTAGGACATTCTTTTGGCTCCTCAATTCTCGGAGACCATTCATACTTGCATTTGATGCATGTTTTCATATTCCCTTGCCTTCCGTCCTGTATCTAAGTAGTAATCATAGTAATCCTATTTATAAATCTTTAGATTTGTCGTCATTATAAAGTGAAAACCTTATAAACACAGGGATCCCCGGTATAGTATTGGATTATCTTAAAAAATGCCAATAGAAAAAAGATTCTTCGGAAAAAGGATTGAGGATATCCCTAGCGAGATGCCCGAGGAAATGCGGGAGCCAGTACAAGAAAATGTTTCTAACTACAACTTCTTATCTAACCAAAGCTTCTTGAATGGGGAGCCTGAGAAAGCAGTCCTTGATGAATATCAAGGAAGAGCAAGCAAAGATTATGGAGATGCAAGTGCGCTTAAGGTTCTCTCCTACTCAGACAACTTAGTAGAAGGCTCAAATCCCTCCGCCGCAGTCCTTGTAAATCAAATAGTCCAGCCAAAACTTCATGTTGCAACACAAGCAGACTTGGAAAGAATCCTGAAATCAGTTTCTTTGGCGCTACAAGGCACTTACGAAGACTCTGGTTTAGTCCTAAGAAGCGAAGGAGAGCCTAACTCATACTTAGCAAGAAATCTTTATACACAGATAAAAGAAAGGAATCCAAAGCAGGAACTTCCAGTAATAATCCCACTTGCAGGCTTGGAACTTTCAGAAGACAAGAACAGCAACTACGGTCTTTCATTCACACTCAAAGAAGATGCAGAGATAATCTATGCACCTATCTTAAACAAGCCAGGAGACTTCAGTAATGAGGACATCAATGAGAAAACAGGCCTTCCAGAAAGAACAGGAAACGGAAACAGAACTCTTTACACAAGAGATTCGGGCCTTTCTAGGCTTTGCCTTAGCAGGTACCTGGGTTTGTACTCGAGGGACGATGGCCTTGCTGACTCGAACGTCAACGGTCGGGTAGTCGTAGTGGATGGAAGCGCCGAAGGCGCTTCGCGCTGATTCTACGCCCTCTCGTAACTTAATCCAGCCTCCATACGCAAAAGATATTTAAACATCCATTCCCAAATGAATGTATGAAACAAGAACTAATTTCCATTTCTAAAAGAGAACTTGAGCAGATGAAACAAGAGCTTGAACTATTGAGAAACTCAAAAGTATATAGAAGGCTTCTTGAATTCGAAAAGAATATCTCCGAAGGAAAAAGTTTCACAAGGAAAGATCTAGGATTCTGAGCTTTTCATTTTATCTCTAATATAGTCGATAGTTCTCTGTTGCTTTCCTTCACTTGTCTTCATTTCGTATTCAAATACATACGCTTCTTTTTTTGATTCTACGATCTTATAGTAAAGTCTTAGCGGGGGATGCATCATCTTCATCTCGTATATCTTTAAGCGCGAATCTAATAAATCTCCCGCATCAGGTCCTAAGGCTTCTATCTTGTCTAGCATTTTAGAAACAATATTCTTTAAGTCTGTCTTTTTCCCAATCTTCTTTAATTGTTTTATCATGACCTCGTCAAAAATTAGCTTGTAAACTCCCATCAAACTAAGACCTTTACGGCTTTTATAAAAGTGTTGTGGTGGTTTTCTCTTTACAATAAATTTTACGCCCTCACATACTCCAATCCAGCCTTCTCAAGCAGCGCAATCAGGCGCTGCTTCTCTCCTGCAAGGCCCTTCCAATCCAGGAGCGCACAGGTTACTTGCTCCCTTGTCACGCTTATCGCTTGCTTTAGCATCTCCTCATCCAAGTATGGAAGGGCATACTTGGAACAGATGTGTGAAATTGCATAATCCCCCCCGAGAACATGCTTGTTGAATGCCTGGCAGTAATGTCCTCCACCGAAGGCGATGGCTGTTTTCCATTTCTCTCCCTCACCTTTACTTTTATTTCCGGAAAATTTTTCTATTCCAGCGATAATTGTTTTTGCAATGACCTCTGCAGCCTGCGGATCATTCCATTCTTCCTCACCGCTTCCTATCTCGATGAAAAGCGCAGGTTTCTGCACATAGGGGCCATGATGTGTTGCTTCGAGACTGCATTGGTATGGAATGCCTGCTTCATTTACCTGCCTCGCAAGCTCCTGAAAGAAAACTTTTAGCAGATGTGCAGATGAGCCACATAGCATTCTTTCTTTGCCTCCCAAATCTGCCTTGTTCCAATTCCCTATCGGATGCACTGTAAGGGTCTTATTGTGCTGCTCTGAACGATGGGTAGAGGCGAAAATAAAGAAGTCTGCCCCTTTTTCTTGCTTGCTCACATCGACATAGATTATCTCCTTATCGCTGATGTGGAACTTTATGTTCTGCCCCTCGCTCCCCGCCCCGCGCCCTGAGCTTTGCATTTGCCTCTGCAGAGCCTCATAAATCTTCCAGGATGCCAAGCTCCTGGCATCTTTGCTTATGACTATCGTGAATTTCATTTCTTCAATTTTGTCTTTC
>DUFK01000001.1 GCA_013331945.1 Nanobdellota archaeon | reverse complement strand
AAGACAACATTCTATTTCCAATCTGAGAATCGTGCTGTCACAAATCTTGCTTATGAGTTCTCAAGGAGGGTTACGCTCAATGAGTTCCGTGCCATCTATGGCACGGCAGATCCCGGAAGGATTATGTCCGCCATAACACAGGTTGCTGATATCCTGTATCCACAACTCGAGGAGAGGATGCCAGGAGTCATTCCAGTGGGAATAGATCAAGATCCACATATGAGGCTGACACGCGATGTGGTGAAGCGCACGCGCGAGAGATATAATTTTTTCCCTCCTGCAGGGCTTTATCATAAATTCGTCCCTTCACTTGATGGAAGCTTGAAGATGTCAAAGAGCGGAAGCAAGGAGAACCTGATTGAACTGCCTGAGAATATAAAAGAGGCGTGCAGGAAAATCATGAGTGCGTACAGCGGTGGAAGAAAAACTCTTGAGGAACACCGCAAGCATGGTGCAGAGGTGGAGAAGGATATGCCCTTCGAACTTTTGAAGCAGCATCTTCTTGAGGATGATAAGAAACTGCAAAGAATCTATGATGAATACAAAGCAGGAAAGATGCTTTCAAAGGAAGTGAAGGATATCGCATGCGAAGAGCTTGAGGGGTTCATGAAGGAATTGGAAAGGGGCATCGAGAAAGCAAGGAAGCTCGTGCCAAAGCTGAATTTCGTGAGATGAAGGAAGAGAAAGGTGGCATGGCGGCTTAGCATAAGTTTTATAAATAATGTATAATTGATAAGAGTAATATATTCCCCGGTATGGTCTTCGGGCAATACCGGGCAGTTTATGTAATATCTTTGATTATCTGGTTTATGCAAATAGAGTTATCCGAGGATTTCTTTAGAGCATTCGAAGCACTCGCGATGAAATATGCATTTTCCACCTTTTTTCCGAGTTCTTGAACTTTTTTCAATGCAGGAATAAAATCTTCATCTCCGCTTACGATAATTGCGGTATCGAAGGTATCCTCATAGGCACCACTAATTATATCAACTGTCAAATGAACGTCATCGCCCTTTACCTCATAAGCAGTAGTTTTGTCTCCCCTTTTATATTTTCTTAGTTTACAAAGAACAACTTTAAAAGAGGGCAACTTTCTAAGTTCGCCGAAGAATTTTTGTTGCTTCCAATACGTCTCAAGATTCATTGTGATATCCAAAGAGGCATTGTAGTAGAATACAAGAACTAATTGTCTGTTACCAATAAGTCTATCCACGAGTTTCTGAAAGTCAATTTTATTTATCCCTAGATTTTTAAGGCTATGATAAAGGTTACTTCCATCAATAAAAATTGAAACCCTTTCGGACTGCATGTATATAGACTGCTGCAATTGTTATAAAAGTTATGCTCGGGGATGGACAGCAAAGGAAACCTTTAAAAGATAAATTCTGCACATCCTAAGAAGAAAATGAAGCTTTTAGAAAAAGCGCTCAGAAATCCAGGAGGATTTCTGGCGTCCCGGAGCAAGCTCCGAGGACTTCTGCAAAGAAAGGAATATGAAGCATACATGGAAAGTAACACTTGTCGTTCTTGCACTCTTCCTACTTACACAGCTTGTGGGGCTTGCAGTGATCAAGACATTCACAGTAGGATGGCAGGTCCATGATACTATTGTGGATGAAAAGACAGGCCAAAGCGTAGAGATCGCAAAAAATCTCTCGCAGCAGATACCTTATGGCTTTGAGCCGCCACAAGTGGAACCAAAAGTTTCTCTTATCACCATCATCATCTCTATCATTGTTGCCACGCTCATAATTCTCCTTCTAGGAAGGATCAAGGCGAATCTGATAATCAAACTATGGTTTGCCTTTGTCGTGCTGATCACATCGGCTATAACTATCTCAGTCATAACTCCAGATTATGTCGCCATAGTGATTGCCGCTCTCTTGACTTATTTCAAGATCTTCCGAAGGGACTTGGTGGTGCATAACATCACCGAAGTGCTGATATATCCAGGACTTGCATCTATCTTCGTTCCAATCCTTAGCATCGGAGTCACAGTCCTGCTGCTGATTTTCCTTTCATTCTATGACTTTTACGCAGTCATAAAAAGCAAGCACATGATTGAGCTTGCCAAGTACCAGATGAAAGAGCTCAAGATATTTACAGGATTCTTCTTACCATACTTGCGTCCAGAAGACTGGAAGAAAGTGAAGGAGGCGCGCAGGCAGGCAAAGCTTGCAAAATCTTCGCGAAAGGGCAAGAAAGTGAAAGAGATGAAAGTGAAGGTNNGGATATGGCCTTGTGTGGCTGCTGCATTCTCTTGGCTAAGGGCTAAGTAAGGAGAAAATTTAAATAGTTAGTTATACATGTATAATTATGATAGAGATAGAAACAAAGACTAAGAAGTGGGGGAATTCGCTTGGGGTTATAATTCCTAGAAAGCTCGCTCAAGAAGCCGGGTTAAGGGAAGAGGAAATGGTTAGAGTTGTTATTCAAAAACAGAAAGGAGTTGTAAAAGTCAAGGATATTTTTGGAAAACTTAAGGGATGGAAGAAGCCAACCTCACAGATAATGAAAGAGATAGACAAAGACCTTGACTCAAAGATATTTAAATTAAGATGAGATTCTTTTTTGATACCTATGCAATTATAGAGATTATAAAAGAAAATCAAAACTATTCTAGATTCAAAGAATATCCAATAATAACTTCTGTCCTAAATCTAGGAGAGCTTTACTACGCCTTGACAAAGGACTTCGGGAAGGATCTCGCAGAAGAATGGCTCAATAAATTAAAACCTATGGCGCTAGATATCCCCCTTTCAGAAGTTATTGAAGGGATGAAGTTTAAATACAAAAATAAGAAGGTGAATTTCTCATTTGTGGATTGCGTAAGTTATGCTGTATCAAAAAGTAATAATTTAATCTTCTTAACCGGAGATAAAGAGTTCGAAGGCCTGCCGAACGTCGAGTTTGTGAAATAATTTTCGGATATGTTGTGTGGCTGATTAACGCGATGTAATGTGTCATATTGAAAATGTTTAATTCCAAAGAGATTCTCACCATCAAAAATTTAGGATTAAGGGATTTTATTCTCGCGAGCATTTTAAGAGTCATGTGCCCAGAGTACTATATCGCTACTACCATCTCTGATTTCAAAAATGATAAAGGAAACATTGCTCCGACAAAGAGGATAATTCCAACTTCTGATGGCCACTTATATTTTGGGAGGGCAGTAATACAATTTCCTGCAGTTGATTATAAAGATCTTGAAGAGGATATGGGGGCTATTTCAGATCTAACTTCCAGCCTAGAGGTTTCTCTAATTTTCTTAAATAGGAATTTGAAAGAGGATCTTGAGGCAAGGCCAAGATTAATCCTCCCAAAGATGCTCTATGATCCGAAAGAGGAACTTTCTTTTTTGCTTGATTATGGAAGAGAGATACCAGAGGAAGAAGTCCAGGATGAAAGATTTAGCGCTGTGCCACACAGAGGGAGGCTAGGGCTTGCTGGCTCTTACTAATCACTAAAAAGAAGGAAGCTACTTTACTCTTTTAACTAACCTGATTGCTTCTTTTTTGCTTAATCTTGCTGTTTGCTCCTCAATTTCCCTTAAAGTATCTCCTTTGCTTATTCCTAATAACTTGAAGAATTTTATAGTTCTCACTGGCCCGAATTCTTTGTACAATTTGCGAATTTCTTCCCCAATCAAATCTTCTTTAAGTTCTGCCTTCATCTTATCCTTATCGTCTCCAGATTTCTTGGAGCGACTGTCTCAACCCTGCATATCTTATGGAGAGTGCTCGCGAGATCCAGGCACTTGCTTGCTTCGCCATGATTTATTATGATTCTCTTCGGCTGGGGCTGGCACGAATTCACGAATGACAAGAGCTGGTTTCTGTCTGAGTGTGCTGAGAATCCTTCGAGATTCAGGATCTGCATCTTGACGTGGATTGTCTGCCCATCTACCTGCACTTCTGGCTCTCCATTCTCTACTTTTCTTCCCAAGCTTCCTTCACCTTGATAGTTTACAAAGACTATGAGGTTGCGCTTGCCATCTGCAAGCTCTTTGAAGTACTCAACGCTTGCTCCTCCGACTAGCATTCCGCTTGTGGCTAAGAAGACACATGGAGGGCCTTCAAGGGCAATCTTTCTTTCCTGCGCGCTTCCTATACGCTTGAAGACAGGAGAGGAGAATGGATTCTGATCTCGGAAGATCATGCTCTTTATTGTATTGCTCAAGTAGTCTGGATATGCTGTATGGATTGCAGTAACATCCCAAACCATTCCATCTAGATACACAGGAATGTCTGGAAGCCTGCCCTGACGGATCGCTTCCTCTACGATAAGCATCATTTCTTGGCTTCTTCCTACTCCGAGAACAGGAATTATTACTTTACCTTTTCCTTCAACAGTTTTATTTATCGCCTCTACGAGTTTGTCTTCACATTCTTTTCTTGAGGGCTGGATATCATCTTTTCCACCATAAGTTGCCTCTAGGATCATTGTTTCGAGTCGGGGGAATCTTGTTACAGTTGGTTCCAGAAGCCTGCTTCGGGCGAACTTTATATCTGCGCTATAAAGCAGATTATGAAGGCCATTTCCGATATGCAGATGCACCATTCCAGCTCCAAGTGCATGCCCACTATTATAGAATGTGATGCGGATGTCAGAGGTTATATCAGTAACTTCATTGAAATCTAGGGTGACAGAATGTTTCACCATCTCTTTCACATCCTGTGAAGTGAAAAGAGGCTGGCCTGCTTTCTTGTACGAAACTCCGATGAAGTCCAGTGCCAGCAAGGATGCAATGTCACGCGTAGGCTCTGTCATGTATACAGGGCCTTTGTATCCCATCTTGTAGAGATATGGAATCATTCCAGAATGGTCGAGATGTGCGTGTGATAGTATGATGGCATCTATATCTTTCAAGTCGAATTCAGCGACATCGAAATAAGGGAAGCGGTTCTTATCGCTTGCTGCCACATCTACGCCGCAATCAAGGAGAATTTTGCTTTCCGAAGTTGTCAGGAGCAAGCAAGATCTTCCAACCTGCCTCCCACTGCCCAACATAGTCAACCTCACCCATTCATCCTTGCGCTCAGAACTCCATTCCTTGTAGATCTGCTTTCCAATCTTGTCCAAGAACTTTCTCCTGTATGCAGAGTTCTCATACAAAACATGCCTAATCCCGTCGATGATCAGGCTCCTTATTGCTGGTGATCTTCGCACGAAGGGAATCCACAGCGACTTCTCTTTTATCTCTTTCAGAAGTTTCCCTTCCTTTCCTATCGCGAGTCCTGGCTTTTTCGCTTCGATAATCACTATGCTTCTCTTCTCATCGAATATTACTTCCTCAAGGCCGGCTTCTTCAGGGATGACGCTTCTGATCAGCTCATCGGTCTTGTCCTTGTCCATCAATATATCTTCATCTGCCCTCAGCTCTACTCTTTTCTTGATGCTGTTCACTATCTCTCTGATGGTCTCATCACTATTCAAGAAGAAGCTCCTATCGTTTGTGTAGAGCACTATGTTTGCGCCTTCAAAACCTGAAGATGCGATAGCATCTTTTGGTAGTACCTTTAGTATACTGTCCAGTATATCCATTTTTTAGAATCTGATTTGTATTCAAAATTATCTAATTTTGATTAGAATCTTGCTTATTTTCGTTTTCTCTTGGAATTACTTTCGATCACTGATCACTGCTTCAAGGCTGAGCTGGATAAGCCCATCTTAAGCTCTTCTGTGAAAACTTTCTTTATTCCCTCTTTAGTTATCGTAATCACGTCAACTCCTCCGCCAGATGCTATATCTCTCTTTACAGAAGAATTTATCGCCTTGAGTGCAAGCTTTACTCCATCTTTAAGAGTCAAGTCAGGAGTGTACTCGCTTTCCAGCACTCCGTATGCCAAGATGCTTCCGCTTCCGGTGGATACAAAATCCTTGTATTCCAGCGCAGCTCCATCTGGTGCTGTGTCATAGAGCCAGTGACCATTATCATCAACTCCGCCGACAATGAATGCTGCTACGCCGAGGAATGGAGAGAATTTCCTGATGTTGTGATAGAGTATTGTAGAGAAGAGGTTGGCTGCTTCTTTTACTGTAGGTTCATTCTTTGTCCTTATCTTCTTGAGCTTGAGCTCTGCCTTTGTCAGCTTGCAAATCAGCTGTATATCTGATACTAAGCCTGCTGTGGTTACAGCGATATTCTTCGTGATAGGAATTATCTTATCGACCTTACTATGAGCGACAAAATAATCTGCAGTCGCTTTCTTGTCTGCGGCAAGGATTATCCCGTCCTTACATACAATCCCTATTGTTGTAGTTCCGGTTTTTATCAGTTGCCCTTTTAGTTCGTCATTCAACATTTTAGAACTATTATTAGCCTCTTAACTCATTGAGATTTTGATGATTTATAAACTTTTCTCCTTTTGAAAAGTTTAGGAGTTTCACCTTTGGACCCAAGTATAGAAGTAATGAATATACACAATTTCCACAACTACTTTTCCGCGGTGCCTTCTGCATCCTTAGGATTTACCCCGAAGGTAAAACCATCGGTTCCAGCGTCTGGGTATGTGTGAGTACGGATTCTAAGTCTGACACCACGATCAGGGATAGTGTCTAATGTAGTAAGTTCTGGAAGATTCCTCCATGTATCTCTTGAGTTAAAATTCTCAACATAAGGCATTTCCCCGCAACGAGCTGAAACTCTTGCCAGCTTTTCAGCTCCTTCCTCCCCTGCAAGTGCTTGGACAAAAGGATTACTGGCCAGTTCCCCATAGCTTTGTACTCCCATCTTGTATCCGAAAGGAACAAATCTGACTGAAGGATCATTTGCTTCTAGCTTTTTGTCAAGGTCACTTCTTTCCATAGATACCTTGTGCCAAAAGTGGTCGCTATTTGGCATTTGTTCCCACACGATTTCAGGCCTGTCCTGGATGTATACTCCTTCATTTGGAACGTAGAGAAGGCCATTGAATGTTAAAAGAAAATTTGTCCCTAGCTTGCTGATCATGCTTCTAGAGTATTCTTCCTTCGGATCCTGCCAGGCTTCATGAAGAAAAGATGCGATCTGCTCCATGGTTGGAAGTTCTAGTTTCGCATCTAAGATTCGCTTCCTCAGACTTACGTGTGATCCATGATCGAATGCTGGAGTAGCGAATGAAAGAATTCCATCTTTGTGAGGAACATCTAGATAAGTTACTCCTCTTACTGCAATTCCCCTAGATCCTGACTGTCCACTCATGATTATCCTACGTGTCCCGAATTTATAAATCTTTCTATCTGTAGTGACTTGTTAGAAGTAACAAAGTAGAGGCTACGATTATTAACAATTAACGCCATCTGTGGAGCACGGCCTGATTTGGTTGCTGCTCACAAGAGAATCTTTACGTCTACATTAAGCAAAGATTTATAAGTTATGTAGACGTATACAATCCATGGCGTATACTGAAATTAAGGAGAAAAATAAGAAAAGGTACTATTACAGGGTCCGGTCGCTCAGGGTTGGAAAGAAAATAGGAAAAAGAAGAATCTATCTTGGAGTCGGACTATCAAAAAAAGGCCTCAGAAAAAAAGAGGGGGAGGCAGATAAGGAGCTAGGGTTATTGGAAAATTTATTGGGTAAAAAGGAACTTTCCGAACTTGGAAAAATAAAGAGGGAATACTTAAAACAGCCCAAAGAAAATCTAGAGAATAGGTATGAAGCTTTTTGTTCCTCATTTACTTACAATTCAACAGCCATAGAAGGGAATACATTAACGCTTCAGGAAACATCCAGGCTATTGTTTGAAAAACAAGTTCCAGCAAAATCGTTGAGAGAAGTTAATGAAGTTTTAAACCATAAGGAAGCCTTTGATCTTATCTTAGGAACAAAAGAAGATGTAACAAAGAGTTTTATTCTAAAACTGCATAAAATTCTCATTAAAAATACCTTAAAATCAGAGCTTGAAGATCAGATCGGGAATTATAGAAGAATCCAAGTCTATATACGGGGAGTCGAATGGCTGCCTCCCGGGCCTGAAAAAGTTAAAGGAGAGATGAGAAACCTTCTTTTATGGTATTCAAGGAACAAAGGGAA
>DUFK01000002.1:702-4608 GCA_013331945.1 Nanobdellota archaeon | reverse complement strand
AGGACTCTGGACAGATTGAGAAGTTGCGCATAAACCAACAGTATTTTTATTTTTTATTCGCTCGGAGCCCTGCTCCGGCGCACCGGAAATCTATGATTTCCGTGCGTTTACTTTATTTATATTATCTTCTACCATCGGGGAATGAAAATGTATAAAGGGAAAGGGAAAAAAGCAGATGTTTGGGTTTCGGTCGTCATATACACTCTTATTGGAATCACTGCAATAGGTCTTATTCTTGTCGCGTTACAGCCTCGTATCAATGAGGCCCGCGATGGCATAACTATAAAACAGACCATAGAGGCTATGCATAATTTTGATTCTGCCTTGCGCTCCACGCTCATTGCTCCTGGCAATAAAAGAGTTTTGGAGTTAAAGCTTGGCGAAGGCGAAATGCAGATTGATTCTGAGAATGATATGATTGTCTGGAGTATGAAGAGCAGCAGGAAATACAGCGAGCCTGGGTTTGAGATAAGGGAGGGGAATATCATCTCTTTGACTGAGGTGGGAAATCCATGGAAAGTGACACTCAAGCTGAAATATGACGGACTTGCAGATCTTACGTACAATGGCCAGCAACAGATAAGGATCTTGCAGAAGGCCGGGAAGTCATATTCCCTCAGTATCGAAAATCTTGGAAGCGTTCCCGGGCAAGTGCCTGCCGTGGATATAAATCAGAGAGCTTGATAATTTTTCTTGGTCTATCATTAAATTTAAATACGAATTTTCCCTTCTAAATCTAATACAAAAAGAAGTGATACAAAACGCTCGGAAGCAAAGCTTCCGGCGCGCCGAAAAGCGCAGCTTTTCGTGCGGAGGAAAAAAGATGGATGGAATTGAACAGATTCAATTAGATGTAGTGACGCCAGTTCCAAGGCTTCCTCCCTTCAAACAGAAAGAAGGGATAGATGTGCGATACGCTGTGATTCCCCCGTATGCTTATATCCATATTTTTTGGGATCCAGGAAGAAGGGAATTGGTGTATGAAGTTGAGGAGCCTCTTCTCGATGAGGATGAGAAGGAGATGCTTCGCTTGCTCGAGAAAGGGATTGAAGAGGTGATCGATGTTTCTTTCCTAAGAGAGAAGACAAGAGATACTGTCATCGATTATATCAAGAAAAGCTCTTCTCTGATTCTTCGTGAATTGGGCCTCAATGTAAGTGAAGAAAGCTACTTCAAGATTTTCTATTACTTATACAGGGATTTTATAGGCCTCAATGAGATTGAGCCTCTGATGAGGGATTATTTTATTGAAGATATCGGGTGCAATGGAGTTGGCTCTCCGATATATGTGATCCATAGGCAATACAGGAGCATGCGGACAAATATCACCTTCAATGACATAGATAACATCGGCAATTTTGTGGAAAAGCTTGCGCAGCGTTGCGGAAGATATGTGTCTTATGCATCTCCTATCCTTGATGGAACCCTGCCAGATGGAAGCAGAGTAAATGCAACGTATACTGTAGATATATCCAGCAAGGGCCCAACCTTTTCGATAAGAAAGTTCACTAAGATTCCTTTTACGCCGATACAGCTTATAAGATCAAAGACTCTTTCGCCAGAAGTGCTCGCTTATTTCTGGATGCTGATGCAGTACAAGTGCAATGTTCTGATTACTGGAAGCACTGCCTCTGGGAAAACAACTTTGTTGAATGCGATAGCCTTCTTCATCCCNNGTGAGCTTGTTCGATTTGCTGAAGGGAAGTTTCAGGCAAAACCCAGACTATGTGATTGTCGGTGAAGTGCGTGGACAAGAAGCTTATGTTCTTTTCCAAGGTATGGCTTCTGGACACTCGTCTTTGAGCAGCATGCACGCTGACTCTGTAGATACTGTTATCAAAAGGCTGGAGACGCCGCCGATAAATCTCTCCCCGACTCTCGTAAATACGCTCGATGTTGTCGCCGTGATGTCACATGCGATAGTAAAGAATAAGGAGACAAGAAGATTGCGCGAGGTTGTCGAGGTCGTAAACGTGAATCCAGATGGAGTTGCGATAACAAATACTCCTTTCTTCTGGAATGCGGCTGATGATTCATTCTATTTCAAGAAAGAAAGCCAGGTCTTCAAGAAGATAATGAAGCGTTACGGGCTTTCGCAGCAAGAGATTCTCGTGGAGTTTGAGAGAAGGACCCGCTTGATTTACTCGCTTTTCCGGAGGAATATAACTGATTTTACGACAGTGCAGGAGATAATCAATGCATATTACAAGAATCCTGCCTCGGTCTTGGAGAAATTCGGGATCAAGTGAACATAGGGGAGAAAAAATAAAATGGGGATAAAGGATGCAAGACAGATTTTGGATAAGATGCAGTCTCTTGCTGGAAAGATGAGGTCTGAGGATAATGAAAAGAGCAAGAGAAGGCTTGCGGAAAATCTCTCTTCTTTGGCAGAACAATTCAGGAAGAATGCGGAAAAATTCCCATCCTAACCCGGGCATTAAGCATTATTATCATGGTAGAAGAAAACCTATTTCGCCTGCTCGATAGGGCAGATAAGATACTGAAGGAGCTCGAATCTCTTGAGAGCTCGAATAGCAAGAGCACAATGCTTTCTGCGGCAAAGAAGAGTCTGATATCCAAGCTACTTGAGACGAGCGACGCGATTATCAATAATGCGCAGAACATCATCGCTCCGGCTTCTACTCCCAGCTCCTCGCTCCGTGCTGCCAGCTCCCAGCCCAGAGCCCTGTACTCCCAGCTCCCGGCCCCGAGCTCCGCGCCCCGAGTCCCAGGTCCTGTGTCATCTACTGCTCCATCTGATGCTTATGGAGAAGAGAAAAAGCTTAGGGATGTAATCGAGAAAAGAACTCTTCACGAGATAAAGAAAAAATTAAATTTAGAGAGAAAGAGTCCACAAAAAGAGAAGGAGCATATAACAGAGATAGAGATGAGGAGGCCGAATCTGTATGTGAGGTTTGCAAATTTCTTGTTCAAGAATTACTCTAGCAACCTGATAAAGAAGGGGCATCTGAAAGATTTGTCCTCAAGCATAAGGAAGTCGGGGCTTAATGTACTGGTGCATTCCTATGTGTCTATAATCCTTCTCAATACGCACATCGCATTTCTTTTTGGAGTGCTTCTTGGTCTGTTCCTATCATTTTTCAGTGCTAATGTTGTCTTTGCCCAGATCCCTATAGCACTCAGCTTCATCTCTCCGAGCGCTTTCACTCTCATCAGAAATATGGTCATCTGGCCACTGCTCTCTGCCTCTTTTGCATTTCTATTCTCTTACTACTACCCTTCTCTAGAGGCCTCTGCGAGGAGGAGCAAGATAAGCGATGAGCTTCCTTTCGCGCTCATACATATGTCTGCCATCGCCGGAAGCGGAGTCGAGCCCACAAAGATATTCCGTATAATAAGCGACACTGCGGAATACAAGGAATTTGGAAAGGAAACGCGCAAGGTCATCAACAAGATTAATCTGTATGGACAGGACCTCTCAACTGCGTTGAAGGATGCTGCTCACCTAAGCCCATCTGAAAAAGTCCGTGAACTGTTTAATGGTATGGCCACGATCATAACTACGGGTGGAGATATCAAGCTGTATCTCGAGAAGAAGGCCGGAGATATCATGACTGAATACAAGCTTAGCCGAAGAAGATTCGCAGAGGCAGCTGGAACATATGCCGATATCTATACAGGAGTCTTGATTGCAGCTCCATTAATTTTCGGAGTAATACTGGCTGTGATGGCTCCTCTTGGGGGAAAAGTGCTTGGACTCAGTTTCCAGAATGTAAGCATGCTCGGCCTTGTCTCCATATTCATACTAAATGTTGCATTCCTAGCTTTCATGAAGCTCGTGCAACCGGCAGATTAAAACTTCTTTCCGAAAGAAGTTTTATCAAGAAAGCCACCCAAAATTCACCAAGAAAAGCAAAGAAAACAAAGAAAAGATAAAAAGAAAAA
>DUFK01000002.1:0-694 GCA_013331945.1 Nanobdellota archaeon | reverse complement strand
GAGAAAGAGAAGGAGGAGATGTTCCTCGAATTCTGCAGGAATCTGGCAGAGGGAGTTGCATCCGGCATTCCAATCTCGAAGAGCATAATCACTGTCGCAGATAAGGATTATGGAAGCCTTACTCCACACATTCGCAAGCTGGCGAATCAGATCTCCCTTGGGATACCGTTCAAGAAGGCGATCACTACTTTCGCTCAGGATACGAAGAATAGGATTGTGAAGAGAAGTGTGCACATCATCATCGAGGCCGAGGAGAGCGGAGGAGAGATCGGAACAACCCTGGATAATGTCGCAAAGAGCGTCAGCGAGGTAGAGGATATAAAGAAGGAGAGAAGGAGCATCATCTATAATCAGGTTGTTCAGGGATACATGATCTTTCTGATGTTCATAGTTATAATGCTCATTTTGCAGCTGTGGCTTCTTCCAAAAATAGCTGAGGTGACAGAACTTTCCGGCCAGGTTGAATTCCAGTCTGCTGTCGGCGGGACGCAGTTCCTGAATAACGCTCTTTTTGTCCTCATAATGCTCCAAGCGATCTTTACAGGGCTCGTCATCGGGCAGCTATCTGAAGGGAAATTGATGCCTGGAATAAAACATTCTATTATCATGATAGTACTTTCGTATCTGATCGTCACTGCAGCGCATGCGATCAAAGCGCCTGTTGCAGGTGCGGGATGAGTGCAGATAAGATTGA
>DUFK01000006.1 GCA_013331945.1 Nanobdellota archaeon | reverse complement strand
AAATGGATTTGACTACTCAACCCCGTGGGACAGCGCAACATATCCAACTTTGCTAGAAGCTCTTCTCGACCCTATAAGGAAGAATCCAGAGCTGGGGCTTTCCGAGGAGGAGAGAAGGGAGATTTATCCTTTGTTTGAGAACTCAGAAGAAATTTACTCGGAAATTGTTACACATTATCCTTACTCCTCAGAAAAAGAGGGATTACAAAAGGCAAAGTATGGAGAAATGTTTATGATAGAAAGAAGGGAAGGGAATAAAGGAGTAAATATTCATCAAAAGGGAGGAGAAAGCACAGTCATTACATACCTTATCTCAACAGAACCAATAGAAGAGAAACTCGCTCCAGGCTTGAGGAGCTTCACTCCACTACGTAAAGCATCCGAAGAAGAAAAAGCGTACCAAAGAAAACTCGGCNNNNTCGAACTCCTCAAGTTCCAAGAGCACCAATCTATACTCCTCTAGTCAATTCTGCAAAGAGTGCATATGGTAAAACAAAAGAGTTCGCAAAAAGAAATGGGAAAGTCCTGAAAACTGCAGGAATTGTGGCAGCGCTTGGACTAGCAACATGGGGAGCCTATTATCTCAACCAAAACATAGGCTATGGCGGTGAGCAGGATAGACAAAGCAAGGAAAAAGAGAAGATTGTCGCTGTAAGCGGGAGCAAGACAGGAAAAGGAAATTCTCAATCACAAGCTGGTGTTGGCGTACAAAATGCAAATGCTCCGCAAGATACAAGTGCAAGACAAACACCAATAGAACAAATATTCGGAGGTCAGCCACGTGAAACCCAGCCAAAAGTAACAATCCAATCAAAGAGTCTGGAAGACAAAGTGAAAGAGGGCAAAGCAAAAGTCCATGAGCACAAAGTGAAGCGCGGCGACAGCTTGTGGGGAGTTTCAGAAAGCTATGGTGTAGGAAAAATCCCATCTTTCATAAATTCAGTTGTTGACTACAACATCTCGCATTCAAAAGATTCTGCATTCAGGCAAAGAATCGATAGGGATACAATCTATGTNNTACACCCTTCACCGCAAAGCAAAAAGCGGAAAGGTAGGATATCACAAATCCGAAAGAGCGCATGAAGACAGCGGAAAGTACCAATCCACACACATGCATGGAGATCAGTTGGTCGGCCTAGCAATCACAGGAGACAACAGGCCAATCCTCACATTTACAAGAAAAATCATCGGCCAGAAGGAAAAAGAAAATGAAAAGATTCTAGGCACTGAACTGCATCAGGTTCCTTATGTTGCGGGCAAAACAAAGTTCGGAGAGTATGGAAAATCCCTGTATAATGCAGGAAGAAGGAAATACAGCAAATAACTTTTGATAGATATCCTATATTAATTATATTCACGTTCAAGATGTCTGCGAAAAGAACCCCTAATCTCAACCGAGAGGCAGTAGTAGGAGAGCTATCAGATATTCTAGAAGACTCTTTCAAAACACATTCTCTGAACGTCGGAATAATCGGATGTGGGGCGGTTGGAAAGGAGATTGCATCCGAACTTTACTCAAACGGAAAGTTCGATAGAGGAAAAGTCTCTAAAATTTATTTATTCTCGAGTGACCCACCAAAAGCGTATGGCTTTAGGGATGAATTGACAAAAAATCCAGGTGAAGTTAACAGTGTAGAAGCATACCACACAGACAAACTTGGGAAGCTCGTTAATAATTTAGATATTTCAATAATATGCTCCGGAAGAAGATTAGTCAGCCAGAGTGGAAATGCATTTAGGTACAGAGATTTGCTCATAAACCCAGCGGCAAAGGAAGGATTCTGCGAGAATATGGCTATAGTTAGAGACCTTGCTCATGCACATCGTGATGGCGGATTTGATGGATTATCTGTTATTGTAACAAACCTGCCAGACCTTCTAGCATACCACTTTGCAGCGCATGCAGAGGTGAATCCATTACAGGTTGTCGGAATGAATCATCTTGATACAAGGAGATTCAGGACATCGGCACTCCAAGAGTTTTCAAAGAGCTACAAACATAATTCTGGAAGGCCATGCCCTATCGATATCGCTGAGGTGGATGGAATTGTCATAGGCCCTCATGACGAGAACTTATTCTCCGCCTTACCTTCAAATCTCAGGTTCGGAAAATTCCCCATCATAGATTTCTTAATTTATTCCGAAGAATTGGAGAAAAAAATTGTTGATATGAGGGAGCTTGTGAACGAAGCATTAAAAAGACTAGGCGGAACAACCGCGCCAGATGTGGCAAAAGCCACTACAGATGTTGTAAGAGCAATTGCAAACGAAGAGAATATCGCGGGGGTTTCTACTTATATTGATACGGATCTGGAAGGAAGGTCTATAGAGCCAATATATCTTGGATGGCCAGTGAGATTTGAAGGATTTACCGCGAGAAGGCAAGATTTGAAGTATGACTTATGGGATGGAGAAGCAGAGGGGTTTAGTAAAGCATACGATGTGCTCAAAAGGATAGCGATTGAGTTTGGAGTCGGCGGAAGGCTCCGAGAGCCAGTGGAATCCTACCCCCAGATAGATAAGATTCTAGATGAGTCTGGAAAAGAGCTTCTTGGAGAGAGAATTGATGAATTTGTTGAGAGAGGATTTTCAAGATTTTTTGAGAGAAAAGAGATCTCGCTGGAAGAAGAGCTGGATTCCCTATGCTCGCAATATCCTTCTCCTTTTTACAGGCGCAAGAGGGAAGTTGAGACTGGAGTACCACTTCTTTTACCCACATCATTTGAAAGAACTTACTTTAAAAGAGTGAAACGTTTCAACGAGGCAAAAGACGGAGATTTATTATCGGTAGATTTTGGAATTGATGATGCAGAAAGAGCAAAGTTTTTTAGTGTTAAGGTATTAAAAAGTGGGGATGGAAAAATCTATTTGGAAGAAACTACGAATGATGGGTATTACGCAAAGCATAGGGGGGATTTTGAAAGATGGCGCTAGATGAAGACTTAGAGTTTAAAGAGACATTAGAAGGTAAAGGGTACTCTTTTATTAAGAATGGTCATATAGGTCAGATTTGGCGAACTCCAGAAAACAAAGCAGTAAAGATAATAGATGCGTATCTGGCAAAGAATAAGAGATATGATTTTAAAAAAGCGATACCTTTCTATGAGAGCATGATAAGAGAGAGGATAGTACACCAAAATTTAGTAGAAATTTACGGTGTAAATGATGATGCTAATGTAGCTGGATATGATCATTTGTCAATGGAGTTTATCACTGGTATGGACTTAAAGGAGATCGTAAATGACAACATTAAAGAAGGAAAATTCTTCTCGATAGAAGACTCCGTAGGCATATCTTTACAAATCTTGAGCGGACTTAAATATCTTCACGAATGTGAGATCCCCCATAAAGACCTCCACGGTGGAAATATACTTCTAACTAAAGAAAATACTGTGAAAATAACAGATATCGGTGGGCCAGATGCAACTGTAACTAAGGCAGCTTATGCAAGCCCAGAACAGTTATACCGGCATGTAGAGATAGATCACCGAACAGACTTTTACTCATTTGGAGTTGTGCTACACGAAATGTTAACGAATGAATTGGAAATCGAAAATATGACAACATCCAATACAAGAATACCATTAGAGCTAGAAAATCTTATTCTTAAACTAACAAAAAGAGATAAAAGAGAACGTCACCAATCCGCAGACGAAGTCATACGAGATTTAAAAAAAGTGGACTATGGCCTGAAAGGATTTCAAGTTCTCGGTGATGGGCTGCTCGGACCATCATACCTTTCTCCGGAAAAGAATGTCGTTAAAGTCTTAGATGCTGCAGACATTTCTGACAGAGAGTTGGTGGTGTGGATGTCTAGCGGCCTAAATGAGGAAACCCAAAATCACCCAAAAATCGTAGGATACAGATATTCTAATCCTAAAATAGACGAAACCCATCTGCAAAGAAGGTATATCGAAGGAAAAAGCTTGGAGGAGACCATAAAAACAAGAGGAAAATTCAAAGGAGAAGAAACCGCAATCATTATGAGAGATGTTATGGATGGCCTAGCATACGCAGAGGGAAAGTATGATCTAGTGCATGGAAACGTCAAGCCATCAAACATCATCATCGGAAAGGATGGAAAATTAAAAGTTGTGGATTTCCTTCCACCAGTTCTTGTGCAAGAATCGGCTAAAAATGGAAGACCCAGAGAGCAAGAGAGGCAGTACTTCCATCCCGCCGTCTTGAATGGAGAAGAACCAACACACAAAACAGATATTTATTCCATAGGAGCTATTGCATTCAGGATGATTTCAGGGGAACCCTACAGGCCAGGCAAAAGGCTCAACTTAACTGCCAGAGGAGACAAAGAACTGGAAGAGTTAATCACTGATGCTCTTATGCTATAGTTATAATGACTCCAATTCATACATGTGATTCGAAATCTGATTTTCTTAGTAGACTGGAGAGGATTTTAGAGGATTACAACTCTCCATCACCCCAATGGAAAGATACTACATACAACCTAAAGGAAGGAGATATCCCTTTCCCAAAAGAAGAAGTTTCTCCGGCAGAATTCTTCACACCCGAAGAGGTAGCAAGATATTTTGTTTTTGTAGAAAGAGAAATGGATCACAAGCGCCTTGGAGAGGAAGAGAAAAAATTCTTGCAAGAGTTTACTAGTTCGCCGAAGAGACACCTGACGGAAGGAGAGAATTCGTATAAGTTTAATCAAGAAAAGAAGCGTCTTCTAGAATTTTATGCAGAGAGAGACAAAAGGGAGAGGAAAAATTTCCAAGTACAATCTCCGCCACCAGCAGAACCTTCAAAAGAATCTTGGAAAAGATCTGGAATAGAAGAGTATGTCCATGGAGTTGGATGGGTTAATATACATGATCCAGAATATGAAAAAATTAAACAAGAGGTCAAAAAGGGGTATGTTAGGCCTAGGCCATCACCGGCGCCAGAGGAAGAAAAACCGGGCAAAGCTCCAGAAAGGAAAAATATTGGCAGGCTCTTCAGAAATCTGGCAGCTGCCTCAGCACTCGGAATTGGAATTTTCACACTGATAAAAAATCCAGACCTCGCCGCAGAGTACATCCCATTCTGGAATTCTGCAAGAGAGAAGAGGGAGATAGCGCAAGAGCATTATGATACTGCGGGGAATTTATGGAAAGAAGGAGAGCTAAATGAGGCGGAACAAAGTCTTGAAGAAGCTATAAAATTTAATCCCAAGATAGATGGCAGCAAACTGCTCGCAGCGATAAGCGCCTCAAGGCAGAAATCTGAAGGGCTTGAGGCAGAGGGGGACAGATACTTCTCAAGAAAGGACTACGGCCGCGCTGAGCAGAAGTACGTTGCCGCACAGAGAGCCGACTGGGGCAATTCCAGCATAGATGAAAAGATGGGTGGAATCGAAGAGATGAAGTCAAATAGAGAGAGGGAAGTAGTTCAAAACAAGCCAAATAAGGTGGAGAATACGACCACTACTCAGCCACCGGTACAGGGACAAGCAGAAAATCCCACCACACCAATGCAAAAAGAGACGTACAAAACTCCACCGACAAAGATTATCGACTATTCTCAGATAAGAGATTTTGAGGTTAACAGTATCCCTCTCCAAAAAAGCGATGGTAATAAGTGGGATCCTAGCGCTTCATTTAAACAAGAAAACGGAAGAAGAATAGTAGAGCATACATCACCAAAAAGCCTTTTTGCGCGGGGGATTAGCTCTAATAATTATAACTCTTACAGTAGATTTTGGCCAGGCATTTACGCCAACGGATCTTCATTAATATTTTTAATAAAAGAAATAAATGGTGATAACGCCATAGATGAATTATCTACGGCAATCATCCAGACGCAACATCCTTTTTATCCTGGGGATCCCATGTATGAAACACAGAATAATACTAAATCTAAACTCTGGGTAGAGGCACAGGGGATATTTGATCAAGCTCATGATTATATTAGAAAAAACGGCTATTACGAAAAGAATAAAAAATAGGCAAAAATGCCACAACCATACAAACCAAAAAAAGAATTCCTTAGAGGCCTAGAATGTTGCATCGACGTTTATGACAGAAAGCCGAGGCGGAAGATTAGGAGACTAACAAGATGGAAAGAAGGAATTGAAGAGGAAATGAATAGGCTAAAGCCAACAAAAGATTCAGATCAGGAAATAGAATACCTTACAAATTTTGCAAGAGTTTTAGAACTTGATATCGAAAAGGAACGCGATGGGGGGGCTGGTGATCCTACCCCAATAGAGAATATCATCGGCGGTAGTTGTGCAGCTCTATTTTTTGGCTATGGCGCTTATGCTTCATTTGCACAGCAGAATTTTGGTTATGGAACTTTGGCCGGATTTATGGGTGCTACTGGCGTTGTTGGCTTGATTGGTGGGATTAGAGGATATAAAGAGCATCAAATGAGATGTAAAAAGAAACAAGAAAAAGAGGATTTAGATAAGAAATTAATGCATATATGGAGAGACTATCCAGAGTTTTGGAAAAAGCAACATAATAT
>DUFK01000029.1 GCA_013331945.1 Nanobdellota archaeon | reverse complement strand
TTCCCATTACTCTCTTTGACTTCGGTATATGCCATTAGGTTTATACGGGCACTATCTTTATAAAATCTTCTATGTGGACGTAAACGCCCCAGCCGGGATTTGAACCCGGGTTTCAACCGCGCTGCAGCACTTCCTTCCCAAGCTTTCTTGGTGCAGGTTCTTTTCTCTGAAAAGAAAGTGCGCTGACAGGGTTGCGTGCTGGGCCACTACACTACTGGAGCATTGCCTTTACACACTATATTTTCAGTAGAAGAGATTTTTAAATCTTCTCAAGAATTAAGAATTACGGAGCTACCTGCAGGTGGGGGAAGAACGGCAATGATTCCTTCGTGCCTTAGATAAAGTCATATCCGGTGCAACATCAAATCCTGCAGCAGTTACAGTGACATTCACGGGGCCGGCAAAATATCCTCTTTGAAGAGGAGCTCTGATTGTGATGATATCACCGACCATGCAGGGGCTCTGTAAAAGCTGGCAATCAATCAGGTATTCATTGCTTGTGCCACTATTCCCATCCGGGCCGATTATATCGGTAACATTATCTGAGAGTGTACCAGGCCTGTATGCAATAACTTTCATTCCGTTAGGGCTTTTACCATCTGTTGCATTATGGACATACCCTGTAATAAAATGCGAGTCTGGGTCTGCCCTCAAGAGGAATGTAAAAGATACTGAGAACAAGACTAAGGAAAGTAATAGGAATACATCTCTCTTTTTCATGGTAATGTAGCATGGAAGAAGTATAAATATTTATCGTTCAACCCCGAGCACTTGTCCGGTGCTAGCATCAATAATCACATCCTTTTCAGTTCCATCAGCATCTGCTTTGATCTCCACAACATATGCTATCTTCCCATACTTCCTTTCAATAGAAACATCTGTCACGATTCCGGGAACTTCTCTCAGGGCTATTTCACGTGCTTGTGCCTCTGTAATCCCAGTCGTAAGATTCTGCGGCCGCTCGGACTGCCCCGCGCCCCCGGCCTCGGGCTCTGTGCCCTGCGCTCCAGGCTCTGCGCCATACTCAACAGAAACAAGCTCAACCCATTCACCGCTTCCTAGGCCGACTTCAAGCGCAACTCCACCGACTTCAGAGCAGTAATACTTATACTCGCGCACATCTGGCTCTAGGGGAGTGTAATCTAAGGTCCTAATACAATCTTTGAATTTTCCGAAAGGAACATCTACCGCTTCGCCCAGCGCGATAACATCAGCCATATCCTCTGCTTCCCCAGCAAAGAATTCTTGCCTNNCCCGCCACGAATTTCTTTTCATTCGTGACAAAAACTTCAATCCTTTCTTTTCCTTCTTCAACTTTAGACTCAAAGACCATCTTCTTTCCCGGAATAAGTGAGAAATACTTGTTTGTAACAGAAGATGTGAATTCTCCAGGATTGATTTGTGGATTGTATACTCCTTCCCCCCCTGATCGCTCCTGAACTTGCGTCTGGGGGCATCCTGCTGCCAAAAATAGCAGAGAGGCTAACACCAGAAACATTAAAGCGAAATTTGTTTTTCCTGTTCCAGACATTTAAGATGTAACATGTCAAGACTTTTAAATTTTCGCACAGAGGGGAAGGAACAAGAGAAAGAAAGATATAAAAATAAAGGGCACCCCTAGAAGAATAGGTAAATAAAAGAGAGAAGCAGGAACAGGGCAAATGTCAGATACGCAGCTTGTCCACGAGTTAAGCATTCCAGAGCTTAATGAAATGCCCAAAGAAAAGAGGCTGGAACTCGTGAGGAAGCTTGAGAGCAAGCATGCAAAATTTTCTTGCAGCGTCTGCACAAAGAGCAAGATTTCCGCGGTGCATTTCAGCCTGGGAGACCAATGGCTTGTGGCAAAACTCCTATGCGGGAATTGCTTCAACTCTCAGATGGTCTCGGTGAAGAAAAAGGGATTTTTTGAGGGCCTCGGAAAAAAGAAGTATTAAAAAAGAGGATAAGTCAAATGGGAAGGAAGGTGGCATGGGCAAGGCCTGAAAGCTTGTGCGGACCAAACCCACGCAGTTTCACATTTAGAAAGTAAGACTTAACACCAAAACCCCCTCCGCACACTAAGGTGTGTGGTTTCCTTCGGGATTTGGATAAGTCGGATAGAAAAGAAAAATGGCATGGGCAAGGCCAAAGCAAAACGCACGGAAAACGCCCCTACAGGTTAAAGCCATGTAGTCACTTAACAAAAAACCAAAAAAAAGAGAAAGAAAAATGGGATTCGATCTAGACATCTTCGGAGGAACAAGAAAGGGAGATATAGAGATTGAGGAGCTACAGATAGAGACACTAAATTCCCTTCCCCTGAATCAGCGCCTTACGAAGACCAATAAGTACCAAGGAAGAGCTGCGCAATTCACATGCAGTGACTGCAAGAAGGCAAAGTTCGCGGCAAATGTTCACATCTTATTCGACAAGGATTGGATAGTCCACAGCTTGCTCTGCTTCAAATGCCATCAGTCAAGGCAGACGGTGAAGAAGTTCGGCCCCGCCATGGTGAAGAAGCTCGCGAAGAGGGGCGTGCGGGTGTGAGTTCTAAATTCTAATTCTAGGTTAAACCTTTATCTTACTTTTCACGAAAGAAAAAAGTCTCTCCGCATGTTTTATGGCATCATCGGCATTGCCCCTATTAAGAAGCCTTTCACCATATTCAGCATCGGTTTTTATTTTTAATAACCCTACTAGGTGATTGGCATATGATTGTGTATCTTTATCGTTTCTATCTGTACTCAAAAACAAGTTGACCGAATCAAAATGGTTTTCACTTGCATTTCTTAATCCTAGCTTAAAAATACAAAGGGCATCTGCCGCTGCAATGGCGCAATGTATTGCATTTATTACACAAGAATTCCAATTGCCAATTTCAAAAGCATTATTCATTGAAGTCTTGCATTCTTCAGCTCTCTGAAGGTAATTCTTAGAACTGAGTTTTCCAACAGATCGAGTTTTCATTTTTCCAGTACAATAATCCCCTCATTCACATTTTCTAAGAGTTTCTTATTTTTTGTATTCATCAAATCCTTTGGAGTGAATATATGCGGAGAGAGAGCATTGCCAAATTTGTTTATGATATATGTACTTAAGTCAGATAATGGTGGTAACATTTTCTTCTTATCCTTTTCGTTTCCAACTAGGATAAATAAGTCTATATCACTATTTGGAATTTCTCTACCTTCAGCAACAGAACCAAAAATAATAACTTTTTTAACATAAGAGAAAGATAACTCGGATTCTATATCTTTTTTTAAGTCCGATAGGGGGATTTTCTTTATGCCTTCTTTAAATGATCCAGATAAGAATTGATAAGAGTAGCTATCTTTATTTAATTGCCAGATAATTACAGAACCAACCCTCATAGGACTTACTAGGTTAAATTCATGAAGCTCTTTCAGTGTCTTACTTACTGCAGTATGAGATATTCCAAGTAGTTTGGCTAAATCCCTTTCACTAGTTATAGCCTCTTCCAAAAGTAGCTGTCGGACTAATTTAATTTTTACTCTGGATCCAAGCAAATTTTCTGCGAAATTGTGGAATTGCATTAAATAAGGTACAAATGGAACTATTTAAAGTTTACGATTGGAAACTTTTGTTTACACATTCAAATCCGGGAGAGATAATGAAATCCCACCTCCCGGATTTGAACCGGGAACCACTCGGGTTCGGCTGATTAAGCCTCATCCTTCTCCTCTATCTCCTCGTGCATTTCCTCATGCAAGAAAGCTGAGGAATGTCAGCTTAATGTAAGAAACTACAGCCGAGTGCTCTACCAATGCCCTTGTTCTGGAAATCCAAAACAATTTGAGCTAAGGTGGGTGGGACTAAGTATAAATTAGGAATTTTGTTTAAATAGTTTTTCATATAACTATCTTATCAACTGGCATTTACCCCCAATACATTTCGGCTTAGCATAGCAAGTCCAATGGTCTGAAATCACCGCTGTACATAACATATCCTCACATTCAGCTGATAACTTATTGCGCCAATAATTTAGGTAATCTCTATTGATAGTAATCGCCTCTCCACCAGACCCGCATCCACAACATCCAGGGCTTATTGAGATACATTCTCTATCTTCTTTGCACAAGTATATCTCATCGTCTTTTGAAGGTTCCTTCTGCATTCCTTCATCAACTATTATCTTAGTATAGAATGTTTGAATTCGTGCACCAGAAATAACCGCGCCCCCCATCTTATCTACTGCTTCATTCGTTACTTTAAGAAAGAAGCCATTTTTCCCAAACCTCTCAAAGATCACTTCTCCCTCCCCAAAGTTAGAGATAAACTCATCTTTTATCCTTTCTAATTCGGCTTGAGAGATATTCTCTTCATTATAGGGAGAGCATTCTTGGCATAAGATTAATTCGATATCCCAATCATATATCTTTTCTTTGATAGTTAAATTGGGGGTATTTACTTCGTCAGATGTGCTTTGTTTGTTGCCGCTATAAGTGATAATAAGAGCCACCCCAAGTATTGCTATGAATCCAAGAATTAGATAATAGCCCTGTTTCATTACTATATCTTAGAATAAGATGTACTTAAACTTACCGAAGTTTCCAAAAGAAATTTACTTCCTGAATCCGTAATGGCCNNCTGCAAAGCCTCAACCCTCGCTCCTCCGCTATATTCAACCTGAGGCTCTCTATGCAAGGTTAAATAATTAACAGTGGCGCTTGGCAATGAAATCGCTCCAGGAAGTTCGTTCTCAGATACGATGTGATAAGTAAAGACGCGCTCTTCTCCGCCCTGAAGCAATGGAAGATGCCATTCTACAAAGTTCTCACCAATCTTCGCTGGCTTGATGAAATCGAACTTCTCATGCACTTTCGCTCCTGCGACATTAGGGAAGATATCTTTGATCTTCACCTCGCGTATTGCATCTTTTCTGTTCTTCACTCTGATTGTGACCTTGAATGCACTTCCACGTGAAGACTTGCCTCTGGATGCAGTCTTCGTGACAATGATTCCCTTTCCTTGGTAACGCACGGTAAGGGCAAACCCGCCTACGATGAGTACAAGCATAATCAAGGGAAGCAAATAATTTGTCTTCACAACAACCTCTTCCTTAGTATAAGGCTCAACCTCAAGGTCCCATGTTGCTTTCAATGATCCGCCCTCTGTCTTGAATGCGGGTTTCTCTGAGAAGTAGCTGAAGATCTTCTCCAGGAAACTCATGTCTTCTTCTACATTCACTTCTTCTTTTGTATTTCCGGTATTATCATAGGTGAGTCTCTTCTCCCGAATAAGGAATCCTGTCAGGCTCCTGCTCTGCTCGAAATCATAAATAGTCTCTAGAGTATAAGGAATATCTCTCTCAAACGCAAGAGTTCCATCTTGGTATCCTTTTATGTGAATATCATGCTGCCCCCCCTCTGCACCTTTCAAGGAAACAGGAATCTCATATCTCAATTCTTCTTTTGCAGAAGCTGAAAANNAGCCTTATTCGAGCAGTAACTGTCTTGTCCTCACGCGTAATCTGGTTCCGCACGAAGATCGTGACTTCATAAATACCACTCTTATCCAGTTTAGGGAAGAAGGTAAGCCTGCTCTCCCTTGTGTATCCGCTAGGGACAACCATGGTCTCGCCGAGGAAAGAGAAATCAGTGCTCAGTGAGAAAATCTCATATGCGACATTGGCATCATTATTAGTCAAAGTAAGGACGAATACGGCTGGCTGAGTCTCAGTTATTACATCTTTGATCGGTGTAAGAGTAACCTCGTATCCTGCGGCAAGGACATCTGAAGCTCCGAAAGCCATTAATGTCAAAAATAGGACTGCCAGAGCGAAAACAGCAAGATAACCAACTTTTTTTTGTCTCATTTTCCTCTCTTTATATCGTTGGAATGAGTAGTAAAAGTTTAAATACTTTTTCATTAACTTTTTCGCACAAAACTCGGATTTTACCTGCGCATTTGCTTTGTTTTTGATTCGTTTTGATTAAATCCCGGAATGGTAACACAGCAGAATATATCTTTTTTCACGATAATCTTTATATAATTGCGGCACTTCAGTGAAAAAGTTAAATTTATCTAGACTAATTACAAAAGAGGATTTAACTGGGGATAAAAATGCCGCATCAGCGGCATTTTTTTATTTATTATGGGACTTGAAGACACGCTAGGAGAGAAGATAAGTGATATAGCAAGTGATAATTCTTTAGGTGCATTGGCAGCGCAAAGTGTATCCCTGTCATTAGCTGGAGGAGTCGCGGGGGGAATTGTATTGTATAAGATAGCAGAGAAGATGCTAAAGACTACACAGAAGAAGGGAGGGGAAAGGACAAAGCCAGCGAAGTTATATGGAATCCCACATGATGTAATCATGGTAACGATGGTTGCATGTGGCATCTACGTCGGAACGCAGATTGCACAGGCGATGCCAGAGATGTATAATGCAATCTTCCGCTGAGAATTAACGCTAAGCATTTAGTTTCCCATACAGCCTAAACAACCCGACTCACATGCCCCTCTTTCTGCGCACGCAGAACATTATCGACAAAACTTTCTATCTTTGGGTTATGGCTGATCAGTATTAGTTGTTTCAGATTCAGCTCCCGCAGGACATCGCGCATCTTATCCAGCTGCGTGTATGAGAATCCTTCTGTCGGTTCATCCAAGATCAGCAAGTCCCTTGTCTTTATCTGCGAGATCAGAGAATTGATAACCTGGTTCAATGCGAGCCTGTAAGCGAGAGCGACAGCTGTCCTCTCTCCGCCAGAAAGATGCGAGTATTCGGTATCAAATCCTGCCTGTTCCACTATAGGAGAGAAATCAGGATCAAGGCGCACATTCATCTCCTGCTCCTCGACAAGCATCGCGAACCATTTTCTCAGGAGAGATTCGAATTGTGAATGCAGTGTTGCAAGAACGCTCTGCTCTATCTTCAGCAAGATCTCAGAAAAATTCTTTGAGATCCAATCGCGCATCTCTTTCAGATAGATGGCATCTGCCTCATGCTTTTTCTTTCGTGCGATTTCCTTCGCCAGTTGCAGAATCTGAGATGAGAGATTCTCGCACATCCGCGAGAATCCTGCCTTCTTTATCTCGAGTTCTTTCTCGCGTTCTCGCGCAGCTTCAAATTCAAGCTTCTTCTTCTGATACTCAAGTTCGAAATCCTTCAAATCCTCAAGAGAAGTTTCGAGCGCAAACGCTTCCTTCTCCAGCTCCTTGATGCGCAGGCCGATATCTTCTTTCTCCTGAACGATTCTCTTCTTCCTTGCGTGCTTCTCCGAAAGCGCATCAGATTTCATCTCCAGCTCCTGCATCGCCCTTTCCTTATTCCCAGTTATCTCCAGCTCTTTTTCAAGAGATGTCTTCTCAAATTCTTTCTGATCCTTAAGTGTCCTGACTTCAGACATCTTCTCATCAACTTCCTGAATCTCCCGCATCGCCCTTGTCTCTATCTCAAACTTGTGTTCAGAGGTAACTTTCTGTCCGCACTCGGGACAAAGAGTCACGCGGGAAATCTTCTCTTTCAGGGAAGAGGCTGCATCTTTCTTCGCTTCTGCCTTGCTCATCACCTGAAGAAGATTCCTGATTTCAATTTCCGCTTTCTTCAAGCTTTCCGAGATCTCTCTCTTCTTCTTTGCCAAGGCCTCAGCCTCATCACGGATGAATTTTTCCGATGTCGCAGAGTCACCATTAAGCTGTTTCTCTAATTCAATTATCTCCTTATCCAACGCAGAGAT
>DUFK01000030.1 GCA_013331945.1 Nanobdellota archaeon | reverse complement strand
GTGAGTGTAAGCGGATATTCTTCGCCTGGTGAAAGCGCTGGAACTACAAAGGTCTTTGAGCCGAACATGTCGTCGATTTTTATTTCATTGCTCGCTGCTGCTGCAGTGCCTATATTCTCGACCGTGACGATGACGTCGGCAAGATTTGCATGAAGTTCCTCATTCCTGTAGTAGTTTGCCTCGATCTTTTGTACGATAAGGTCTGGTACAGCACGGACAACATCACTTGATGCTGCAATGTTCCCACCAAGACTTGTTGAGATGCTAACTCCACCCCTGAAACGCCGGTATAATCCAACACTATACCCTGTGAAGAATCCTCCTTCTCCAGATTCTTGTGAGTTTCTTACAGCATATCCTATTGCGCTTGTGACAGATGGTGCTGAAATGCTTGGGGCTGGAGCTCTTTCTGAAGTAGAGGTGCTTGTTACATCAGAGCTCTCTTCCTTGCTCTCACTTGTGCTTCCAGTGCTTGTGCTTCCAGTTTCGCTTGCTCCAGAACTAGAAGTGCCTTCGCTGGTTCCTCCACCCCCTAAGCTTCCTCCGCTCCCGCCACTGGTGCCACTTTCAGTATCTGTTGTATCTGTTGTACCTGTTGTACCTGTAATTGGTGGGGTTGATGATGGACCTGGAGAAGAATCATATTCCCATTTCTGCCCATCTGAGGATTCATATTTGACTTCGGTAGCTTTGATCTCGAATGTTCCTCCACCAAGAACGTTATATGCACCATCCGGATAAACAAATTTCTCAGAGGATTTGTCTGGATTTACAACTTCATATCCTGTTGCAGAATATTTGTAAATGTAATCTCCCTCCTCTGTATTTGCCTTAATGGTCACTGTTTTTGGACCTGCATTGAAGACAGGTTTTTGAGGAGTGTACCCCTTAGGCCATTTCTCCTCGAAGCTGATTCCTTCTGGAGTTGTGTATTCCCATCCATTACTCTTGACCTTCCAATCATATCCGCTCGAAGGTTCTTTATACGTGAATCCCACAATGAATCCTGTTGAAGATTGTTTCGTCTGGGAAAAATCCAATCCGGGGGGAATGAATGGCTCTCCATACAAATGCTTGTAAGTTGTAGAGGCTCTGTCAGATAATATCACTTTAGCATCTTCAGACGATACTCCATTAGAAACTAATTTTTCATACTCTTTAGAAGATAATGAATCCAATTTTTCTGAAAGCTCAATAACCTTTCTAGATTTTTGTTCTAACTCATTAAGCTGAATCTCTTTTTCAGGATATTTCGCTAAGATTTCTGATTTGCTAGCCTCAAATTCTTGCACAAGATATCTTGCATCCTCAATCCTTTTATTGTTAGATCTATCCGCATCCTCTCCAAGCTGTACGAGCTCTTGTTTGGATTTGCTGGATAATTCTCCAGTCTCTTGAAGTTCTTCAAGGAATTTGTCTGCTCGCAAGGCAAGAGCCTGCGAATTAGTGAGTTGTTCGAAAGAACGTGTTACAAGACCATTCATGAGCAGGGTTTTGCTCTCTTCCACACCAACAGTAGCCTCGTTTATTGCCTGATGAAGGGCTAATTTGTTTGAATTTTCTGCGCCCGCATCCTCTACCTGCTTTAATTCTGCCTTAATTTCAGTCAATGCGAATTTGGATGATTGCAGTCCTGGATTTATCTCACTCGTGTAAATAGTGGTTATTCCTGCTTGCTCTTCGAGGGGCTCTACAACATCTAGTTCGACCTCTAGCTCGGTCTTGCCCATTTCTTCTGCCAACAAAGATATTTTTTCTCTTCTTTTTGCAAGCACTGCTGTTTGAAGAGATGTTACTTGTTCGAATGCAGAATCAAGTGATGAAACTTCTAAGAAATCCTCATTCACTTTTCCAGCAACAACTTCTTGGACCAAAATTCCTTTGAATTCCTTTATGACTTCTGCGTGCATCAAGACTTTTCTCTCCTGCTCGATGATCTCATCTATATTATTCAATTGTTCTATCTCCCCTTGGAGCTCTTGGAAGGTATCTCTAAGGTTTGCTGAGGCCTTGCCGGCTGCGATGAAATGTTTCACTGCTTCTTTTTCATCGCCATTCGTGGCTGCCGCGTCTCCGGCAGCAAGGGCCTCTTTGATCTCAGCTATGGTTTCTCTCGCGGTTGCATCTGTATCTTGAAATTGATTCAAGAGAGTATCAATACTATAGAAAGGATTCCTAGCACCAATCGCACCTGAGTCATAGGTGATAACTTCTTGCCCGATCGAGCTTTCAAATCCGCCATCTTCAGACCAAGCATCCGCAAGGACTCTCCCCTCATCATCTACAAAAATAGAGTGTGAAGATGCGAGCACAAACGGTGTGTAGAATAAAGAAAGGATTAGAGATAATACTGCAAAGATTACAACAACTGCTTCACCTCTCTTTTTCATCTGAATAAATCCCTTTCAAGATATTTAAACTTTTCTTTGTAGATTATTATTTCTTCTTCTTTTATTTCTTCTTTGGCTTTAGCTTTGCCACTGGATCTTTCGCCTTTAGAGCATCTGTTGAGCCAAAAATTCCTATCATCTCATGGCCTTCCCCGCCGAGTTCTTCACTTAGCGATATATGCTTCTCTCCCTTGAACTCTTTTTCTAGTTCTTGGATTTGTGCCTCGAGCTTCTTGAATAATGAGATGTATATTTCTCCAAAAGCCTCTTGTTGCTCTAGTGTGATTTTTTCCCTGGTATCAAGGTGAAGTAGGGGCACAAATGTCGCAATCTTATCTTCTTTTTTATCGGAAGGAAGAAGTTTTGAAAAGGTGAGCGCTTCAGTGCCCTGCACCGAAAAATGTGCCTTTATTTTGTTGAATATCTCTTCAATCTTCTGGGTGATGTTAATTCTCTGGATCGGAAGAACAACTCCTGCATCTCTTTCTGCCTCGAATATAGATTCAAAACGCCTGTGCCTTCTTTCCTCTACTTCTATAGCCTTCTTTAAGGCACTCATCAATTCTTCTATAGTAACTTTCTTTAGTCTTGGCAAAGGAGTACGTGGCAGGATAAGTGGAAGTTCTCCTGCGGGGATGAAGTATCTCTCTCCGGACGCTAGTTCTTCTTCCTCTTCTTTTCCGTTAAGGAGCTCATCAAGGTATTGGAGCTGATTAAACACCCTATCTGCCTTCATGCGCAGCAAGATACTTGCGGCCAGCAAGACTTTGCCTGAGACAAAGAAGTTTGATTCTTCAAGCTTATGCATCTTCTCCAGAAAGGCCCTGGTGAGAAGGATTATATCCAGGTCCAAGGGATCAAGCTGTTCGCTTCGCACAAGATTATAGATGATTGCCTGCCAGCTTATCTCGTCCCCTGTTATAAGGCTGTATATCTCTTCATGACCTACTCTGCCCCGTGCTCCCTGCCTCGGGCTCTGTGCACCTTGCCCTGCGCTCCGAGCCCCGAGCTCTGTGCTCCCTGCCCCGCGCCCCGAGCCTTTTCCTCTCCCCCATGAAGCATTGGTGAGGTCAGGCCTTTCGGCTTCTGGCTCCTCTTCATGCGTGAAAAAGTCCTCTTTTGTCATCTTTTCTCTTTGAGTTTTATCTATCTTTTATTGACTATTTATCTGACTTTTATTTCCTGTTTCTGCTTGTTTTACCTCTAGATCGGTTTATAACCATTGCTATGCGAACTTAAAAGACCGGAAAAATCCGGAAGTTTTGTAGTCACTATGGAATGAGAAACCGAAAAGTTTAAATATGGCCATAGACATACAAATATTACCTCTTTTTCCCCAGGGGGGACAGCTTTAGTAACTATTTCATTCTACTAAACATGTCTCCCCCAGGGTTTATGCTCTTGCGCACATCTTGTTATCCCCCGAGGAATAACAATTGATTCTTCACACACGGAGGAGATTTAAAAAGCTTTGCAAGAGGCTTTTTGGAAATGGTGGGATTTTCAGGGTTATGCAAAGATGAGAATTGAAGACTACGCAAGATCAAAAGGTTTGAGTGTAGGGAAACTTTCAAAAAAAATTGTTGTTTCTGCTTCAGATAAATTAGTGCCATACTTTAATTTAACGGATTCTCAAGTAAGGAAGATACAGCAAGTCAAAGTAATAGTTAATAATAGATTGCTAAGGGAAGCGAGTTATCGCGTGGAAAGTAATACTTTAAGATTCAGACCGGAAATAGATGCAAGAGAATTTTATGGAGTTGTATGTGAGGAAGTCGGACATTTAATTTATGATACATTATTGGGAGAAACAGGAAATTTACCAGATGAGAAACTTGTCCGAAGAGACGTATTTAACGAATGGATGTTCCGCGAATCAGCTAATGAATTTCTTGGAAGATATCTTGGATTTCTTGAAGTTGGAAAGAATGGTCTACATAAATCTACTGAGAAGTATTTAGGAAAGATTAGAACGTATAATGAGGAAGAATTTTTAGGACAGATTGAGGATGAAATAAAGGCTTTCTTAAAAGATGCTCGAGACTTACATGAAATCTCATCAGAGATATATCATGCAATAGGGTATGGGTTAGCAGAACAAGTTTATTCCAAACAGGGTGATTTATTCGCTGGCACTCTAAAACAAAGTTTTTCGGCTGCCACGGCAGATATACCTCGCAAAGTCTTAGAGTCAGCTATCGAATCATCCGGTTTTGATTCAAAGAGAACACTTGAGAGTTTCTTGAGAATTTTTGAAGAGTACTATGAGTGACTAATCCTGATCTATCACTTCTTCTCTGCAGGCGCACTCGCCACGGGCGTTGGCGTGCCGGAGATAAATTCAGTGTAATGGCATTTGCCGCAATGGATCCTGTTCTTTGATGCTGCGAGGAAAACTCCTGGCCCGCATCGCGGGCAATTTCTTGGCCGCAAAACTTTTCCGCCTTCTACTTTATACCTGGTGTAACGCTTGCTTTCCCTTCGTTTCCTTTTTTTCTTTTTTCCCATTTTCGTTTCCCGCTCTCCGCGCCCCGAGCTCCGCGCCCCGCGCTCCCGGCTCTCTACTCAGAACCCTGAGCTCCCTGCTCCGAACCATCCTTACTCTTCTTCTTTATCGCAAGTTTCTGCATGGTTTCCTTGTTTTTGTACAAATATGCAATAATTTTGAATTCATGGGAGCCGAACGAGGAAAGAACATTCTTCAATATTACATCCTCGGCAGATGCTTTAAGCGCAGAAACGAGCGCTTCCTTTACCTGCTCCTTGCTCGGAGTCTTTTCAGCATGCACGCGAGCAGTGATTTCCACTCGATCTAGAAGGGGATTTTCCTTTTTCTCGACAATCTCGATTGAAAGTTTCTCTGCATGAGGATGTTTTTGCTCCTTCAAATCTTTCAAATCTTTCATATGCTCNNATTTCTTGTTTTTCCATTTTAACCGATTTTAATTTAACCTACTTTGATCGCGAATTCGCCCTTGCTTGGTATCTTGATCTTCTTCGCTATCTCGCTGTTTTCCAGATCTAATACGATGATTCTCCCTTTCCAGCTCTCGCTGAATTGGTTTCCCTTGCAGACAGGGCAATTCTGGCCTTCAAAAATCGCCTTGCATTTTCTACATGCTTTTCTCATCTTAGCTCTCCATTATGTTGATAATCATTCTCTAACTCCTCAAGCATTATCTGCTGATATGGAGTTAGCCTCTGACTTTTCTCGCATATCTCGATGAATAGCGGCAAGTCATTCACAAGGTCTAAAAGGGAAAGGAATGTTTCGCGCTCAAGTTCCACGTTTTCTGCATCTACTGGTAGGCTCGCGTGCGGATCTTGCCGTGGCACATCTAATCCGAAATATCCGCTTTCCATTTTACTTCTTCTTTCCTTTCTTCTCAACCTTAGGAGCTTTTTCTGCTTTCTCTTTGCCAGAAGATTTGGCTGTCTTTGCTTCCTCTAAAGCGCTCTTGCGCTTGTCCTGATCAATCCATTCTGTCTTTCCCAATCCTGATTGACGCATCGTCAGGCTTAATTTTGGATCTGATGGATCTTTGAAACTTACGGCAACAATTCTTGCGATGCATAGGTCTCCGGATTTCAGGCTTTTCTTGGAATTCTTTCCAGTAAGGACGTTTGATTTGCTGAATGAGACGTAATCATCCATTGTCTGAGAGATGTGGATCATGCCTTCAATAGGTCCAAGATTCAGGAACGCTCCAAAGCTTGTTATGTCACTCACTGAGCCGTAAACAAGTTCCTGCAATTCAGGTCTGAATGTGATGAGGCTGAACACAGTGTCATAATACGCCGCTCCATCTCCAGGAATTATGATGCCTTCTCCGATATCCAAAACCTGGTGTACTGAGATCACAACCCCTAGCTCTGGAGAGATGAAGTTCTTGTATTTTTCCTGCAACTCCTGCTTGAGCGCATCCTTAATCTCTGCGCCGAAAAGTGCTGGTGGCACTCTTACATAATCTTTTATCTCTGTACGGTAAAACATTTTATTATGGTTTTTGGATTAAACCTTTTTTAAAGGTTTATCAGCTATCAAATTAGAGCAAGATATTTTTTCTGCTTGATGACTAGAAATCTACCTTTTTTGCCTTTTTTAAACCTTTTTCTTAATGCCTTGTCCATGGTGGCGAGCACTTTTTCCACTTCTGCACNNTTGGGAAAAGCGCAAGTTCGAGGCAGGCATCGTCTGCCCTCTTCGCCCCAGTTTTTACGATTTTGAACCTTTTTACAAGCTCAAGAGCAAGAGCGGCAGCCTCTCGGTCTTTCAGCTCTGCTTCTTTTTGCAGCACTTTCAGTTCTGTGATCACTGGCAGGGACACGATAAGCTCAAACCCCTCATCGAGGAGACGTTCGCACTCGCGCTCGATATCTATCTTATATTTTGCTGAATAAACCAGAAAATTTGTGTCGAGGATTATTATCTTCATTTGTGAGAGTGGGGAGGGCGATTTAAATATATTTTTAAATTGCCTTGTTTTAATAGAGGGGTGGGGGTCGTAGGTTAATGGTAGACTAGGCGGCTCCAGAGCACCTTCTTTCAAAAGAAGCTGCACCAAGAAATTGATGCGGTAAAATGAAGAAACCGCCCAGCGGGGGTTCGATTCCCTCCGACCCCATTTTTCTTTTTTTAAAAAATGATGCAAGCCGCATATGGAGTAGGATGGAGTAGGAGTATTGATGAATACATGCTTAGAGAAGAAGCCTTCAGAATAATAGATATTAGTGACAGCATTTCTGCCATTCTTTTAGAAAGTGAGACGGAAAAGGCCGGAGTGACTGGATTTGTCGATCATCAATATTTCTTTGAAAGGAGAAGGCTGAAATTTAAATTTTCTAGATTTTGTGACGGCCCAAGGCGAATTACAGTTCATTATGATAGAAAGTGTGTTTTCTTCGCAGATGAAGAAACCTCTTATCATCCGAATTTTGATATGCATGCAAAAGATGCTATGACTATAGAAACAGAAGAAAATGCATTTTTAGAAGGTGAATGGGGGAGTGGAAAGCCAGAGTGGCTAAAAGAAATTGAAAAGCTTTATAGTCTTGCGATTAGATTCGATGCTAGAAGAGATAAACTCGAGCAAAAACCTTTAAATAA
>DUFK01000023.1:816-4151 GCA_013331945.1 Nanobdellota archaeon | reverse complement strand
GCGTATGGCATTTTTTCTCTTTTCTTTTGGTTTTTCTGCTTTGGTCTATGGTTGATTACTCATATTTTCTTTTTAAAATTGACTTTGCGGCATAAAATCCGGCAATCCATATAATCATTAATGGAAGCCACCCAAGAAGAATTACATACGGCACTCCTAGTATCTGATATTCCAGAAATGGAATCCCGAAATATGTCCAGACTTTCTGCGGAACGTTTAGAACCTCTCCTATAAAAGCCATAATTAGGGTTGAAATTAGGAGAGAAATAATCACTCTTGGATTAATTCTTATAATATTCTCTAATAAGCAAAAACCATTTTTCTTGTAATTGATGTGATCTAGTAAAAACCATATCCCAACTAAAGGGAATACGAAGGTCAAGCCCGGATAAATTTTGATATCTAAGATAAAAAATATTACTGGTATGAATAATAATATTATCGATGTGGGGACTAGGCTGTTAAGAAATTTACTTTTCTTTCCCATGTTAACCTTCCCAGTATCCTTAATCCCTTTCATTAGATTATTAACAACCTTAAAAGTTTCAAAGCCCATAGGGGTAGTAATTCCCCAAGCAGCCATTAACAATGCCCATTCAGATAAAGTTGAGAATTTGTACACCCAGATTGGCGTTATAAACTGGGCATATACTTCAAGCATGAGTCCGGTCAAGATTCCTATAAATAACGCTAAGAATAAATAGGCAAAATCAAGCTTAGAAATAGAGGTTATCAAAAAAGATTTATCCTTTATCCTAAAGTTAATGTAATCAATTAAAAACCACCAACCAAGCGCAAAAAAAGAGGAATAGTATAAAAATCCAGAAAACGCCCCATACGTGGATAATGAAGTGATAATTATCCCTAATAAAAGTATAGCTATTGATACCTTCTTTTCCATCTTTCCACTCTCCCTGATCTATCCAGCAACCCTCGCAACAATCTCTGCGATTAGTATGGGGCCTCTACCGAAATCTCCTTGATCTTTTTGAAGTCTTTTAAGTTTCTCGTTATCAGTTTTGCCTTCATTACGAGCGCTGTTGCGGCGATTATAGCATCACTTACGACCTCTACATCGTATGTGCGCCGAAGATACCCAGAAAATTTTGCAATTCTATTGTCAACTGGGATTTTTGTACCTCTGCTTAGAATCTCAAAAGCACCCTTTATCCTCTCCGGCTTGCTGCATTCTTTTCCGGAAAGAATTTCAGCTTCGGTGACTGCAGAAAAGAAGATATGTGTACTTTCAATTTTTTCAAAGAAACTTTTTGCATTTGGCCAACCCCTTAAGTAGTCGATAAATATATCTGTATCTATAACTATCTTGTTTACGCTCATAGCCCCAGTCTCTTTAGCCTTTTTTTCTCAGAATTTCTTATTTTTCTTACATACTCTAATCCAGTCTCTTTAGTCTTCCAGCTACCAAATGCTCTTTTGAAGGCATCTTCATAAAACTTTTTCATTTTAGCACCATCCTCTTCTTGTGTTAGAATAATGGTATCACCTACTTCAACGCTCATGCTTTCTCTAATATCCCTTGGAATAGTTATCTGATAGTTTCTCGTAACTTTTGTCCTTACCATTTTACTATTTTAACTAGTAATTTTTACTAGGTTTTTCTAGTATATAAAACTTACTATTTTATCCGCTCAAGTGTGCAACAATTTCTGCGATGAGCTTTCCATCTGCCTTGCCCCTGAGCTGCTGCATGGCTAGGCCCATTATTGCTCCTCTGTTCCCTTTCAACTCTGGCTTTTTCTTTATGATATCTTTGATGATACTTTCTATCTCTGCCTTTGACATGGATTTGCATTTTGCTATGGCTTTTTCCACACTCTCACCCTTTGCTATATCTGTGAGAGCGCTCTCGATGGCATCCTTCGTGATTTTATCTTCGTAGAATGCCTGAAGGACTTTTTGGTAGTTATCTGCTGTAAGTTTTTCCCCGGTCCTTTCCTGAGAAAGCTTCTCGTGTGCAATTATATTCTTTGTTGTGAGTGTGATGGTCTTGGCGATTAAGGAGGGCTCTACTTTTGTCTTGAGGAGCTCGTTGAACAATGGGAGCAAATTTTCTCTCACGACTTGTAACGCAATATCTTTTTGCACCCCTAATTGCTCAAGCTCTGATTGATGCTCTTCCCTGAGCTTTGGAAGCGAGTCTCTTGCTTCCCTGATGAGTTCGTGCGTGATGCGCACCAATGGAAGATCAGTCTCCGGATACATCCTTGCTCCTCCGGGAATTGGGCGCAGAAATTCTGTATTTCCATCTGGCAAGGCCTTTCTCACTTCACCTTGCATCTTTTTCCGCACGAAAGGCAAATCCTTTCGGCGCGCCGGAGCTCTGCTCCGTGCGTTTTCTTTCAAAATCTTTTGTTGTCTCTCTATCTCCTTATCCATGACATCTGGAATTGCCTTGAGATCTTGAAATCCCTTTATCTCCACACGCTCTCCGCCTTTGATACTCAGGTTCACATCCTGTCTTATTGTTCCTAGCCCTCGTTTTACACTGCAAGCACGCAGGATATCTCCGAGTTTTGCTGCTGCCTCTAGTGCCTGCTCAGGACTCTTGATATCTGCTCTTGTTGCGATTTCTACGAGCGGAATGCCCAATCTGTCGAGCCTGTATGTGACCTGTCCTCTTTCTTTGTCCTGTTTTATGATTCGTGCTGCGTCTTCTTCGAGAACGATTGTTGCTACTCTTACCTTTCCTCCTCTTGTTTCGATGAACCCATCTTCTGCGATAAGGAGCGTTCGCTGGAATCCGCTCGTATTGCTTCCATCTATCACTGTCTTGCGCATTATCTGCGAGATTTGGAGGGGGGTTGCATTTAGCAGGAGAGAAATCTGCAGGGCAATCTTTAATGCGTCATGGTTTATCGGATGAGGGGGTTCTTCATCCAGCTCTACAAGGCATGTTGCATCAGAATAAGTTTCGTAGATGAATTTTCTTCCCTTTGCATGCTCATGGGCCGCTGCGATATCTATCTCNNCAGAAAAGTTTTCTCGTGTTGAGCTGCTGATGGATCTCAAGGCCTGCCTTGAAGCCGAGCTTTTCATAATCTTTTACAGGCTTTACATCTTCTTTTTTTGTGCTCATTTTGTTAAGTGGAACTTGATGGATTTAGCTTGGCTTGTAGGGAGAATTTTCTTGGCCTTGCTTATACCTTTTCTCTTTTAGTATGGCTTATCTACTTTTGCTGAAACCTGGATGGTTAATAAAATTTGCGAGAGGCAGGTGTATAGGGGCAAAGGGGAAAATCTTTTAAATAGGGGTTGCGGGGAATTTACTATGATATATAAAATAAATCCCCAGTGGAATTACATCCGGAGTGTCA
>DUFK01000023.1:0-695 GCA_013331945.1 Nanobdellota archaeon | reverse complement strand
GTACAAGAAATCTTTCTCGCTCAATTCAGTAAACTTTTGGCCTCTTATCAATCTCAAAAATGATAATCTTTTTATCCTGGTGATCGATTCTGTAAAGGGCCCTGTACTCTCCGATTCTGACCCTAAATACTCCATGCTCCCCGACTATCGCCTTTGCTTGGTGTGGAACAGGATTTTCTTTCAACAATCCTTCAAGCTTTTCAAGAATTCTCTTTGAAATGTGCTTATCAGACTTTTTGAGAAACAGAGTTGGCTGCTTGTCGTATTGTATCTCAAAAGTCATATTCCTACAGCTTTTCTTAAGTCCTTACTAGAAATCAATCTCCCACTCTTCTCATTTTCATAGCTCTCCTTAAGAAGCCTCTTTTCTCCAGCCGTCAAAAACATCTCTTTGTCTGGCATGTTCTCTTTTATAGACCTTAATTCTATCCTTATCTCTTCCAGTTCCTTGAGGATTTGTTGCGTTTCGTTTGCCATAGGTCTAAACAGCATTCAAACTTTAAAAATATAGTGTTTTTCTCAGTACAAGAAATCTTTCTCGCTCAGGGTTTAAGACAGCCCCTAACCTTCTTAATAAATTCCTTCACGTCTCTCTCCAGCTCTTCTGTTATGGCTTCGAAGACGATTTTGTCATCTATTTTTCCATATTCATGCGCAATAATATTTCTCATGCCTTTGGCATCTTTTAGCCTTGT
>DUFK01000047.1 GCA_013331945.1 Nanobdellota archaeon | reverse complement strand
AGAGCGACGATGAATGGCCCGAGTTTTGGCCCGTGAGTCTTATTTATGATAATCCTGTACAGAAGCTCGAAGAGCCTTTTTGGATGCACTCCGCATGCCTTTGCAGTCCCATATATCTCTGTCTGAAGCTTCTCGCCATCTAACTCTTTTGTTTTCTGAAGGAATGAAGCAAGTGAGCTGATTGCCTTCTTCTCCTGTGCACTGAACTCCCTCTTTATCTCAGGAGAAACTTTCTCGGCAATCTCAAGTTTCATCTCCGGCATGAAATCAAGCCAATTTTTCGCATATATGAGGAGCTGCTTCAGATATTTCTTATCCTCTGCATTAACTTTCTGCAAGTGTCCTGTCGATTCAAAAATTTTAAGTGCGCGCTTGGCATCTTTCTCCGGATCATAAGTCTGCACCACGAGAGCTGCGAAAGCGAATGGAAGCTTCTGATGCCTTCTTGACTTGGAAAGCTGTGAAAGCTCGAAAAGGCGCTTCATGTGTGCCTCCTCCTTCTTATTCTCCAGCTCTTTCTCGCCAAAGAATACTTTCTCATGCGCGTCATAATCATCATAGAAAAGAGGCATGTCGCGCCATGAGAAACTGCGGGTTTTCATCAACCTCTTGTTGTAGAAGAAGCGCAAGAGCTCTGGCGGCGCTGCGCGGAGCCAATCTGCAGGATATATGACGTTGCCAAGCGATGCGCTCATCTTTTGTCCATCAATCATTATGTGCTCATAGAATATAGGCTCTGGTGCAGGGAAATCCAGGATGTGCTCGCAGATCTCAGTGTTAACCCACCAAGCAGAGCCCGGAACTTGATACTCTTTACCTGCCCCCTCTGAGCTCACTTTCCATAGGGCCCACTCTGCTGCCCATTCACTTTTCCAGACAAGTTTTCCCTTGCCCTTCATCGGATCATTCTCTCCACGATGGCCGCATCCATGTGCTGTCTTTGTCTCGAAATCATAATCACGGCATTCGTACTCAACTTTCTTTCCATCAAAGTTAAGGATGCGCGGTGTGATTATTTTTCCGCACTTGTCACATATAGGCTGCCAGGGACTCCAATCTTTCGCAAGAGGAGAGGAACGATATTTGTTCTGTATCTCCTTAAGTTGTGAAAGAGATGCCAAGAGTTTCTTAATATATGGAGTGAAACTCCCTTTTTTGTACTCTTCCCTTGTTGAGTATTTCTTCATCTTCACTCCGACAAATTTATCCAGCACTTCAAAGTACTTTGTGGTGTTATGCTCTGCATAGCTCTTGTGGCATCCATCTGGATCAGGGATATCTGTTACCGGCATTCCGAGGTATTTTTCATAACTTGGTGGGATTCCTTTTGGCACTTTCCTTAGGGGATCCATATCTTCTGCAACCCATATCAATTCTGCCTTCTCTCCTCTATCCTGGAGAGCACGCACAACGCTTTCGCTCCTGATCGTATCACTAAGCCTGCCGATGTGCAGCACTCCAGAAATACTCGCAGAAGTTTTTACAACAAAGGTCTTCGGTTTGGAAAAGGATTTTGATAGGTAATGGAACTTTTTCCTCTCGGAGATCGCTGAGGCGAGCTTGTCAGCCCAAAATAAATCCTGCTCTTTTTCGTCTTGATGCGCTTGGTGTTCCTTCATTTTTCTGTGTTATCTTGTGGTATATCCAATCAGTATATGATCCTGAATCCTGTCTCTTTCTTGGATGGCTCTTCCTTGAATTCCACTCCCGCCACTTTCGCCCCCGCGGGGCCTTTGTGGCAGAGCTCTAGCATCTCCTTTATCTTATCTTCATCGCCCTCAAATACTGCCTCGACCTGCTCTCCTGTATTTTTCACCCATCCCTTCAATTCAAGATCATGGGCATTTCTGCTTACGAATGCGCGAAAGAATATTCCCTGAACATTTCCAGTGATAAAAACGTGAACCCTTTTCATCACATCGAGAAGAGAAGATTATTTTAAAACCTTGCGCACAACACAAAAGATATAAAGTTTTACAGCCTTTAAGGGACATGGTCGAGGAGAGCACTTATTCTGAGTTAGGCAAGCAGCTTGCAGAGATAGGACTGACTTTTTTCCAAGTAAGAGAAAGGATGGCACACATGCCTAATGAAAGAAAAGAGGGGGTCCTGCGCGGATTCTCGCTTGCAACACTAAACTCAAGCCCTGACGACTCTTACAGGGCTGCTTGGGAGATCAAGGATGAGATCATCTCAAAGAGCGCTGCTAGGAAGCTGCTTGAAACGAACTTAAGGCTAGCGTCGCGTGCGGCGATAGAGACTGAGAATGAATGGTTCCTTGAGTGGGTAATCCAAGAGGCAGAGAAGAGGGGAGAGGCAGTCCTTACAGATTACACAAGGCGCACGTTTAAGGAAGTGAAGCTGAAGAGGCTCTCGGAAGAATTCGGGATTTGATTGGGGAAGAGTTCTAAATAAACACCTTATCCGGCTTGAAAAGCTTCACTCCATCACGCTGCACTGACCTTAGAAGGCACACAAGCTTTTTCTCAAAGAAGCCTGCGATATATTCTTGCCTGTGGGCGCTTTGGCTCAGTGGATTTATTTTCTCTGTTTTCTCGAGCGTGAGAAAATCTTTCCTCACAAGGAACTTTCCATGTCTTGCTTTTGCCAGGGCATCTTTTTTCATCATGGCTTTTGGCAGATGCGCTGCGGCGAGTTCTGCAGGAAGAATCACCTTCTTCAGTTCCTCGACTTTGCCCCCCTCAGCCTCTTCGTATGCATTCGAAAGCTCATACAATGTGATGCAGCTTTTTTCTGAGAAGTTTCCGACTGCTGTCCTGCGCAGCTCACTCATATGCGCTGTAATTCCAAGTGCAAGACCGAGATCGTGCACAAGCTTGCGCACATAGGTTCCTGCCTCGCACTTCACGCGGAATAAGACGTCTGGACCTTCTTTCTCGAGGAGCTCGAATTCGTATACTTCGCGCTCGCGCTCCTGTCTCTTCACAGCTGATTTTCTCGGCGGGAGTTGAGAGATCTTTCCGGAAAATCTTTCTTTTATCTTCTCTCTTATTTCTTCTATGGACACATCAGAATGCAGGCGCATCACTCCAACATATTCTTTTGGAAGCACGAGCATCAACTCGAGAACACGTGTTGATCTGTTCAGTGCTATGGGAAGCACACCGCTCACCTTGGGATCAAGGGTACCAGAATGGCCTGCTTTTTCTATGCGCAGGATTTGGCGCACGAAATCCACAGTATCAAAAGATGTAGGGCCGACTGGCTTGTCTATGACTATTATTCCCCCCTCGAGAAGTTCGTTGAGTTGCTGTTGCATCCTTACAGCAAGCGGGAGTAATTTTTATGTCTTTCCGAATCGCGGGGAAAAATCCTAAAGTTTAAAAACTCCCGCGTTGTCGTTGCATAATCGTTTTTTCTGACTAAAATGGCAGATGGATCAATAGCAGTTATCAAGTATGGAGGAACTGCACAGAAAAGTATTGAATATATAGTGAAGAATGGAGAGACAGCAAGAGATCTCTTCAAAGACCATTCAAGGATTGTGACTGTGGTTTCAGGCGCAGGAGATATAACAGATAGGGTTGAGGCCGCGGTATTAAGCGTTGATAGATACAAGCGGGGAGATATAAACGAGAGAGAATTTTACACTCTAACAGATGATTCATACGTATTTGAGCCATGGGAAGATCTTTTCCGAGAGGCGGGAAGGCCAAAAGAACTCGCAGATATGAAGGCATCAGTCTATAAAAAATTCGGGGACGTTACAAAGATCATCCTGCCGAATGTTGTAACACCTGAAGAGATTCATGCAAGGAGAGCAGAGCTCAACCTTTACCCAGAGCAGCTGCAAGCGGCTCTTGTAAACTATGTCTATGCTGAATCAGGGCTGGATTCAATCTGCATAAATTTTGACTCAGAGAAGTTTCCTCTTTCTGTTGAAGGCCATTTCTTGAACGGAACTGCCAATCTTGCAGAGACTAGAGAGAAATGTGAAAGGTTGCCTGGAGAGGAAGGGAGGATAATTGTACTGCCCGGTTATGGCGGATTAGATGAAAAGCTAAGAAAAACTCTTGGAAGAGGTGGAAGCGATACTGCAGCTTTTGCTTATGGCTACGGATTTAAAGCGAGAGAGATATGGCTCATGACAGATGTCGAAGGAATCAAGAAAGCTATCGTAAACGGGGGGGCAACAGAAACTGTCCACGAATTGAGTGCTGATGAAGCGGCAGATGGTGCTTTTTATGGAGCAAAGCTCCCAAGCCGCGATTCTCTAGAGCCTCTTATTGCGATGTTTTCCGAAAAGATTAATCCAGAGGTGTATATTGCACATCACAAGAATGCGGGGGGAGAAAAAACAAAGATTGTCGGCGAGACTCGAGATAGAGAGATTGCGAAGTTTATCGGTGGAAGAGGGAATGTAATCTTGTATAGGGTTAGTGGAGAGATCGTCCCTCTGCTTGGAGAATTAGATATTAATGGAGTTGATCACTTTTACCAAGGCTCTGGAAGATATGCGTGGATAGGAATAAATCAGAAAGGGCAGGAGATAGGAGAACTGATGATAAGGGAACTCGAAAAAGACGGAAAAGTGAGCGTTGTCGAGAGATTTGAAGATATGGCTCTTGTCGGAGTTGTCGGCGAGGGCATGAGAGGACAGCAGGGAGTCGGAAGAAAACTTTATGATCGAATTTCTGATGAGGAAATAAATTTTGAGATTACGATTGATGAAAGCCCCATTTCTACGGGCGTAGTAATTGCAGATGAAGACAGAAAAAGAGCCGTTGAAGCTCTGCACGATGAGTTCTTTGTAAGGGATCCGGAGAAAAGTGCTTTGGGAAAAGTTGTCGGGCTGGACGCGGATGAGCTAGGCAGTCTCATTGTGCAACAATGAGTTCTTCTCTAAAACTTATCTCTAAACTTACAGCGGCTCAAGTGTTGCAAAGTAATCCTTTGGAGTTTCCTGTCTTCTAATCTGCTTCACAGAGCAATCTTCTCTGAGGAGCAGTTCTGCAGAGCGCAACTTTCCATTATAATTGAAACCCATCGCATGCCCATGCGCACCTGTGTCATGAATTATAAGTGTATCGCCAGGCTCTATGAGGGGGAGTGGCCTTTGTATCGCAAATTTATCATTGTTCTCGCATAAGGAGCCAGTAACATCATAAACATTTATTTCTGGCATGTCTTCTTTTCCAAGAACAGTTATGTGATGGTATGCACCGTAAAGAGCTGGGCGCATCAGATTCGCCATTGTTGCATCAACTTTCACGTAATCCCTGTATTTGTGCTCGACATGCAGCACCTTAGTCACGAGATATCCATGAGGCCCTGTGACAAAGCGTCCGCACTCGGTCACGATTTTCGGCTCGAGTCCTGCCGGCTCCAGAAATTCAGCTTTGGCATTCTTCACCCCCCATGAAATTTTCTCGAGATTTAAGGCATCCTGCTCTGGCCTGTAAGGAATGCCGAGTCCTCCCCCGAGATTGATGAATTCAAAATCAATTCCCGCTTCTTCAGAAATTTCTGCAGCGAGGGAAAAGAGCATGCGCGCAGTTTCGATGAAATAATCTTCGCGCAGCTCATTAGAGATGACCATGGTATGAAGGCCAAAGTGTTTCACTCCTTTTTCTTTCACTATTTTGTATGCCTCTGTGATCTGTCCTGTTGTGAGGCCATATTTCGCCTCTTCGGGCTTGCCGATTATCACATTTCCCTCTCTTGCGCTTCCGGGATTGTAGCGGAAGGATAAGAGTGGTGGAAGCTCTCCGACATTTCTCTCAAAAAAGTTGATATGCGAGATATCATCAAGATTTATGATGGCATGCAAGTTCTTTGCATGTTCATATTCGGATGCAGGAGTTCCATTAGAGGTGAACATGATCTCTTCTCCGCGCATTCCGACCGTCTCGGCGAGCATCAGCTCTGGCAGAGAACTGCAATCCGCACCCATTCCTTCCTCGCGCAAGATGCGCAGGACTTGCGGATTTGGAAGTGCCTTTACAGCAAAATAATTTTTGTATCCTATGTCCCAATCAAATGCTTTGTTCAACGCGCGTGCGCTTTCTCGGATTCCTGCCTCATCGTAGATGTGGAAGGGTGTTGGATGCTCTTCTAGAATTCTTTCAAGCTGTTCATTAGTGAATGGAAGTGTTTTTGGAGGCATTTCGTTGTTTTCGCAAGCTATTGTTTCCCGAAATAGCTTAATTAGAAAAACTTATAATCATTTCTTAAATTTCTTCTCTTTGGTCTTTGTGCTGGTTTCTTTCTCCTCTCCCGTATCAGCGCCTGCCTCTACCTCTTTCTTATCTTCATTCTCTTCAGCAAGTTCTTCTTTCTGGGCCTTTACCTTCTTCTTCTCAGACTCAACTTTTGCCTTGAGCTTCTTCTCTTCTTCACGCTTTGCTTTCTTTGGAAGGTCTGCAAGTTCTGCGCGCACTATGCCATCGTCATCTTTCACTGCGCGCACTTTGACTCTTGTAGGTGGATGCTTTATCCCCCTGGCCCAGAGCGCCATATTGAGCCAGCGCTCTATTTTTATCTTTTTGAGATCGCGATCGTAGACTTTCATGTGCTGAGCCAAAAACTCTCTCACTGCTTTCACTGCTTTTTTTGCCCGCTTGAAGCGTGATACTTTCTCCCATTCCCTGCGGATAGGTATTGTGTAGATGCGCTCGAGTTGTGCCATTTTTTGTTTTGGTTTATGTAACGTTAGTCCTGCTTCTCTTCCAGTGCCTCTTTACTGTTGTGAATCTTGAGGGATGGACTTTCTTGCCCTTTCCTGCGATTTTGAACACGAGCCAGAATGGCGCCCATTTTGTCTGGCTGCCTTTCTTGGCAAGCTTTTTCTTCTTGTGCAATGATTTGTAATGTGCCATTTTATTTTTCCTTAGTTTTTGGTTTCGTTTTTTTGATTTGTTTAATCTTCAATTTATTTTAAATTATCATTTCGTCGCGCCCTCTTCCTCCAGCGACGCTTATCCCCTCACGTACCCCGAGCGCAGAATACGAGGCCAGCGGATCCCTGTCGCAATTGAGGATAGCCCTGCCGGAGTAGGCGTCGAACCCCGCGACCCTGCCCTCTCTTGGACACCAGTAGTAAAGGCTTCCTTTCTTTGTCTTTGGCGATGGCAATCCTTGCTCATTTGCCTTCTTGAACCAGTCTTCTAGGTCTATTCCCGGAGTTTTGTCCTGCATCAGGCACTCTTGAAGAGGCTCTTGCACTTGCTCTAGACTGCCTGCTGAATTGAACTTGTGGTATGTGATGTAGAATTGCTCTCCTTGCTTGCTGAAGGAAGCATCGAGATGTTCTGCTCTATATGGATTTCTTAATTCTAGGATTTCATCGAGGATTGAATCTAGTTCTGACTTAGCTATGGCATGGCCTTTTCCATCATAAGCATTGCCTGATTTCAGGAGATTAAGGAAATCTGCGTATTGCCTTATTGTCGGCATGAATTTTCCTTCTGCTTTGAGGGCATCCTGTGCTTCCTGCCATTTCTTGCTCTGCATGCTTCTTTTTTTTGCGATGAGCGTGTCTGGATACTCATAGCTTCCGTGCGCTCTTCCTTCTAGGATCAAATAGTTCCCTAAACTTTGTTTTTCTTGTATTTCCTGCACCATTTTACTTAATTTTTTATTTTGCGTTTTACTTCTTAAAGCGGAATTCTTTCTTTCCTTCTTGCAACCTTATGAGCAGCTCGCGAAGCTGCGCGTCACTTATCTGGCTTTGGAGCTGGCCTGTTTGTGCGGCTTGGGCGATGAGTGCAACAATTTTTATCGCAAGTGCTGGATGTGCTATCTTCACCCTGCCATATCTCTCCGCTGCATCCTTGCTCAGGAATTGCTTCGCAAGTTCCTCAAGCGCGGCAACCTGCTGCTGCATTCTTGCCTGTTCTTCAAATTGTTTCTGCAGACCGTCTTGTCGCTCTGTTTCTGCCGCTTGCTTGTCTTGTATCTCAGCGAGCTTCTTTTTCCTTATGTCTTCAATCATTTTCCAGATGACTTGACTTCGGAAATAACATTATTCATGAATTCGAGACCATTCTTTGTCAGCTGCCTGCCGAGCCTGCCTTCTTTTCTCTTTTCAAGGAAGCCAGCTTTCTCTGCCTGTTGCAAGATTGTGCGGATAACTTTCCCTCCTGCCCTGTACACTCGCTCTGGCTTGTGCCCCATGTTCTTCTTGGAAGTGTATGCTTTTCTCAGGTGCTCGACTCCAAGAGTTCCTTTTGCGTAGATCTTACGAAGGATACTTGCCGCCCTCATCTGCCACCAATTGCCTGAAAATGGGGGCCTTGCCTTTGCCGCAGAGGTTTTTACATAGTATGACCACTCTGGCTGTGCGAATTCGGGAACTTGCTGGAGCTTGGAGGCCAGGCTATTTACGAACTTTTCTGCATCTACTTCGTGTATCAACGCTTTGCTTTGCGCCATTTTTTTATTGAGATTGTGAATCCTATGATTTTATGTGTGAAATTGTTCCCTAGCTTCTCACAGAGAGCATCTGCAAGTTCCCTTACCTGATCCCTATCCCTCGAAAAAGACTTGAGAACACTTACTTTGATTGTTTCCCGATTTTTAAAGCTTTTTCTTATTGTCTCAATGAAATTATCGCCCAGTCCCTGCTTTCCGATCTGGAATGTGACTAATCCGCGCTTCATTTTAAATGTTCAATATGTTCTCAGATCCCGAATCCCTGAGGAGGAATCAACTGCATAATCCTCTCGGCAGAGGTTTTAATACCTTTCTTTTCCAGGGCACTTGTGATTTTTGTTGCTGTCTGTTCCTTGGGAATGGCCTTGTTGATGTATCTTAGTGGAAGAAGAACTTTGTCCAGGGCGTTTGGAGGAGAGCATTGAAGTTCTTCTTTTTGTCCATCCCCTCGCCCTTCTTCGCTTTTGAGCCCTATTGCGAGCTCTGGCTTGACACTAAACTTCCCCAGAATCTTGCGCACGCCGAAAGTGCCTTGGGGCATGGCCTTTGTCTTATAGACATCTTCTTTCCTGAATTCATGTACCTCTACACTTTTGCTGCCCTGCTTGAAGGCCTTGCTGAATGCAGCGCAGAACTCTGCTGCCTCTTTTAGGCTTGCTGAGTCTACACGAGAGGCCGGCATTTTGATGACACAGAAAGGACTTCCAGGAGCGTGCGTATGCAGAAGGAGCTCGCCTTTGCGAGCTTGTTTCACAACTTGCTCGTTCTGGTCAGAATTCTTTCCTGCAAGAACTCTGAGGTTTCCAGATGTGATAAAGGTGCGGAAGTTTTGGGTTTTTTGTTGTGGCATGATGAAAGGATGGTAAGTGAGTTTAAAATCTTGTCCCTGAGGAAAGATTTTTATTTTTATCCCATTTTAGGAGGCTATGAAAACCATAGATGTGATACTGGAGAAATGTGAGAATGGAAAGAATCTTGATCCGCATGAAGTCGCGCACTGTTTGATAGAGTTGATGGAAGATGATTGTGCGGAAGGAGTACTTAAGATAAGGGATGCATATCTAGATGATCTGCTCAAGAATCAGGACAAAAGCCAGCGCGAAGCCCCCAAGCTCGTCAATGAAAATCTGGCTTATGCATCCAGATTGGCGGATGAGATAGTAAGATGTGGATATGATGCTTCGGGGCAGCTTTTAACAGACCATAAAGATGGAGGGCCTGTCGCAGAATTCTATAAGAGAACGATGTTCTCTGCATCGCAAAGCTAGATTGCCCGTCTAAATTGCCCGTGCCCTAGGCCCCTGTGGAGTATCCTCGATGACAAATCCTTTCTCCTTAAGCTTCTCGCGGATTTTATCAGCATCCCTGAACTTGCCTTCTTTGCGCAGGCGCTCGCGCTCATCTACAAGCCCTTGAAGCTCATTTGAGATAGTTACTTTTCTCTCTTTTGGCAAAATTCCAAGGAAAGAATTTATCTCGCGTAGGAACTTCTGCACTTCTTCTGCATTCTTTTTTCCCAATTTGTTTTCCTCAAACAGGGTGTTGACTCTTTTTATGATGCTGAATAGGATTGTGAGTGCCTTCGGTGAGTCAAAGTCGTCATCAAATGCTGCAAGCAATTTGCTTTTCTCTCTTCCTATTGTTACGCGAAGGCCCTTATCGTATTTTTTTGAATCTTTTTCCTTGAGCTCTGCAAGCTTCTCCATCAGGATCTTGAGCTTCTCATGCGCTGCTTCTGCAGTGCGCACAACTTCTTTCGTGTAATTTAGCTCCCTCTTGTAATGTGTCTGCAGGAATAGGATGCGCAGCACTTCAGGAGGATAGCTCTTGAGAAAATCCTTTATCATCAGGATGTTTCCCAAAGACTTTGACATCTTTCTTCCATCAATAATTAAGAAGGCAACATGGATCCAGTGCTTTACATAGGGTTTCTTTCCAGTGATTGCCTCTGCCTGCGCGATCTCTGCCTCATGATGGGGAAAGATTAGGTCAATTCCTCCGCCATGCAGATCATACTGCTCGCCGAAGAAATGCATTGCGATTGCTGTATCCTCGATGTGCCATCCAGGCCTGCCTTTTCCCCAAGGTGAATTCCATGCTGGCTCGCCCTGCTTCTGCTGTTTCCAGAGAGAGAAATCAGCACCATGTCTCTTTGTCGGATCTGGCTCGATCCTATGCACATTCAGCTCATTGAGGGGCTGCTTGCTCAGCTTTCCATATTCCTTGAACTTAGTTACATCAAAATAAATTCCGTTCGGGGTTTCGTATGCATAACCCTTATCCAGAAGCTGTTTTACCTGCTGGATAATCTCTGGCATGTAATCTGTTGCTCTTGCGTACTTGGTGAATTTGACTCCAAGAGCGCGCATGTCTTCTAAGTAGCTCTGCAGATGCACACGGGCGATCTCAGGAACAGGAACTCCAGACTGCGAGGAGCGTGCAATCATCTTATCATCTATATCAGTTATATTGATGAGGAAATTCGTCTTGAATCCCTGATAGTGCAGATACTTTGCAATCATGTCGAAGAAGACATAAGTGCGTGCATGACCGATGTGAGAATGATCATATACAGTAGGCCCGCAGACGAACAGGTTCAGCTTTTTGCCCTTGCCAGCTCCCTTGGCATTTTCCTTGCCCTTTCCTTTTTCCTTGCTCTTTTCATTGCTCTTGCCCTGTTTATCCAAGGATTTTATCTCATCAATCTTACCCGTGAGTGTGTTGAAAAGTTTCATTTTCCCTTTACCTTTGCTCCTTTTATTTCCTTACTCCTTTAGGTCTTGGAAGAAAAAAGATGTTTATAAACCTTATATTCAAAACTTCCAGAGCGTTGGATTAGAAGATTCCTGCCGCTCCAACTTCTGCATCAAAAAAGAAGCTGGTATATGTGTTGCCATCTCGTGTGACTTCTACATTGAATCTCACTTGGCATCCGACACTTGCACTGCTTGGGACATTGATCTTTATCAATCCATACCCGACATCGCCGGAATTGATCGACATATCACCAGCCTTCCCAAGTATTATCCAATTATTCGCTTGCTGTGGGGTCAATCCAGAGCACGTTGGGGAAACTCCAGAAGATTGGACTTCGACCTGATAATGGAATTTTCCAGAAGTGTCCAGATTCCTGATTCCGAATGCGACACCGAAGGTTTCTCGTTGCTTGACTTTTGCAGTCATTCCTGGCAATGAAAGAGCATATTTCTGTCCTTCCTGACCGAAGAGCTTGTTTATCTCTCCCTTGACTGCATCATTGAGTTGATCAACATTATTTGTCGCTCCAGAGAAAATCCTTCTTACGAATATGAGTGCGAGAACGAGCATCACGACAGCGATGACGATTATTACCATCGTACCAACACTCATTTCGATGGCTGCTCTTTTCCCTTGATTCCTCAGTGGTCGTAATCTCATGCGCGCCTCTTTTCTTCTTTTTCCTAAATATGCGAGCTTAAAAAAGGTTTTGGTTGGTTTGAATTAGATTTTTAGGACCTTATACACTGATAGCTTACTGATAAGTGGCCTACTCTCTCATCACTAGTTATTTTTATCATATAATATTCGTTATCTATATTCACATTATGACTACATGAAAATGTGTAAGGTGTGCAAGCTTTTGAATTTCTAGTGATTATGGCATCTTTTGCTTCCATTATTTGTATTTGATGTGGAGGAGTAGATGGGCCGGCTGTTGATGATGCTACAGTAACATTACATGCGCCATTTGGTAAAGGAAGAAATTCTTCTTTAAGCCCTAATGCATCGCCGAACCCACTATTTAGCACAACTCTATCTCTAATAAGATCCCTTTTAGCGTAAATCACTGGCTCCTCCTTTCCAATCTGATTTAATGCTTTTAAAATTTCCTTCATATAAGCGCAAGTGTCGCAATCTTTTGACTGAGCTTCTACATAGGTTAAGCTAAATATACCGACTGTAAGAAATAAGAGTATTAGGGTTACTACTAATTTATTTACCATAGTTATTCTTACATTAATTAATTCACTTTTGTTTTAAATAACTTGCTAAAAATGGGACTGCGGGGATTTGAACCCCGGACACCACGGTTTCTATTTCTTTCTTGGTTAAGCTTCTTTTCCAAAGAAGGTTACTTCAGCCGTGTGCTCTCCCGCTGAGCTACAATCCCAAATTCGGTGAGTCAGGAAAGAGGAATCACTTTAAAACCTTTTTCTATACTGGGAGGGTTTTAAAATAGCTGTCGCTATCGAATAGAATGGCACTAAACTTCGCTCTAGACCAATCATTCTGGATCCTTGTCGCTGTATTATGGATGCTCCCATGGAAGGGGTGGGCACTTTGGCGTGCTGCGCGAAACGGGCAAAAGGTCTGGTTCACTGTGTTCATGCTCGTGTATTCTTTAGGTATTCTGGAAATAATATATTTAACCTTCTGGAGCGGGTTGCGATGGAATAGGGAGAAAAAGCCTGAAGAGGAAAGGGGCAAAGCAAGAAAGAAAAGAAAAGGGAAGAGAAGGAAAAGCTCAAGGAAGATATTGCAAGGAACCTGAAAAAGCTGGGAAAAGAGATTAAAATCCAGTTCTTCAGCCAGATTGAATGGGCTGGAATGGAGAGGAAAGATAAATCCTTTTATGAAAGAGTTGAAAAGGACAAAATAAAGATTGAATGAAAATGTTGGATAAAAATCAGAATATATACTTTGATTTCATGAAGTACACTTTAAGCCCTTGCCATATCTGCAGAGGAAATGCTGAGTTTTCTGATTTTAATAGTAAAGTTTATAAACTTCTAAATTTTAATGATACCAACATGCTCCCCGGTGATCGGAATGGGTCGCCGGATGATTGCTTTTCTACAAATTTAGTTCTGGAGGTCTTAAGGTGGAAGAAACATTAATCTTTATTGACGCTGGGCTCTTATCCAAACTCTCAAGATATCTTGGAAAAGGAAAATATCTTGTCTATGACATAATTAAATTTACCAAAAATTTGGCGAGAAAAGAGAGTTTGACTTGCCAGCAGATATTTTATTATACTGCTCCACCATTCCAAAGTGAACCTCCATTAAAAGAAGAAATAAAAAGAAAGGAAAGGTACGATAAGTTTATCAAAAAATTACTAAAGACTAAAGAAGTAATTATAAGGGAAGGTCGATGCCAGAGATTAAAAATTGATGGAAAATTTATATATAAACAAAAAGTGGTTGATTCTTTAATGATTATGGATTTAATGAGAACTCCAATAGACTGTCCTAATATTAAAAAAATTATTATACTAGCATCAGATAGCGATTTTGTTCCAATAATCAAATATTTGAGAAAGTTGAACATGGAGATAATTCTTTATACCAACTATTCCAAGAAAAGGGAGAGTAATCTTTCAAGAAGCAATGAATTATTAAAGGTTGTTAATCGATACGTTGAGTTAACAAAGCAGGATTTTGATGATGCTCCCTTAGATAAATCTTTGGTTGGAGGGTGAAAATGCTCAAAGAAAATACATGGACTCTTGCTGAAGAAAAAAAGATTTCAGACGAATGGCACAAGAAAGAGCCATACAGGTTAGATAGGAAAGAAAAAATATATAGCATAGACACACCTCCCCCATATGTTAATGCTCCCATCCATATGGGGCATGCCGTTGTCTACATTTACATGGATTTCTTTGCGCGCTACAAGCGCATGAAAGGATTCTCTGTGCTTTTTCCTCTGGGACTGGATAGGAATGGCCTTCCGATAGAACTTGCTGCTGAAAAGAAGTTTGGAATACGGGCGGAGCAGGTGGGAAGGGAAAAGTTTCTTGAGATGTGCAAGAAGATACTTGAGGAAGCCTCTAATGAAAGCGTGAAGACTTTTGCAAGGCTTGGAATATCTTTCTCAAGTTACAAGTTCGGAGAAAAAATCGGGCAGGCGTATGAAACAGACAGCGAGTCCTACAGGAGGCTGTCGCAGGAAACGTTCATCGATCTTTGGGAAAAGGGACTTGTTTATGAGGCGAGCAAAGTAGTGAATTATTGTCCGGGGTGCAGGACAACGATTGCGGATGCGGAAGTTGCCTACGAAGAGCGCGAGACAGAGATCTATCATATCAAGTTCAAGGTTGAGCAGGACAAGGATATAATAATCGCGACAACGAGGCCGGAGCTTCTTGCCGCGTGCGCTACAATACTCTTCAATCCCGAAGATAAACGCTACAAGAAACTTGCTGGAAAACATGCCATAACTCCACTCTATGAGAAGGAAGTGCGGATCAAGGCACACCCGATCGCTAAATCAGATTTCGGCTCGGGAATTTTGATGATGTGTTCCTTTGGAGACTTGACAGATATCCGTTTCTTCCGTGATGAAGGATTAAAGGCACATATCTTGATCGGCATCGATGGAAAGATGAACAAGAATGCGGGCTTCCTTGAGGGAATGTATGTGAAGCAGGCACGCAAAGAGATTGTTGCGAAACTAAAAGAGAAAGGCTTGCTCGTGAAAACAGAGAACTTGCAACAACGCGCACCGATTTGCGAAAGGAGTAAAGATCCTATCGAGTTTATTGCGCTCGAAGAGTATTACCTTAAGCAGCTTGAATTCAAGGAGAAAATGCTGCAGGTTGCGCACAAGATTAAATTCTATGATGAATCAAGCAGGCAAATCTTGATTGATTGGATAAACGGGTTGAGTGAGGACTGGCCACTTTCGCGAAGGAGATATTACGCAACCCCTATTCCGATATGGAAGTGCAAAAAGTGCGGAGAAAAGATTATTGGCAAGAAAGGGAAGTATTGGCAGCCTTGGCGTGAGGCTCCGGAGAAAAAATGCAAGTGCGGTGGAGAACTTGAAGGAGAGACCCGCGTTTTTGACACCTGGTTTGATTCTTCTATCTCCCCACATTATATTCTTGGTTATGGTCGCGATGCAGGATTCTTCAAGAAATCATTCCCATGCACCTTGCGTCCGCAGGGGAAAGAGATAGTAAGGACATGGCTTTATTACACTTTGTTAAGGATATGGCAATTAGAGAAAAAATCTGCCTTTGAAGACATTTGGATACATTACCATATCCTTGATGCACAAGGTAGAAAAATGGCAAAGAGTGTTGGAAATGTCATTGATCCCCAAAAGATCATCGAAAAGTTTGGAAGCGAGGCATTAAGATTCTGGGCGGCTATAGAAGGAAACATCATAAAGCAGGATCTCAGGTGCAGCGAAGAGAGAATTGCCGCAGAATCGAAGACATTGAACAAACTATGGAATATTTCGAAGTTTGTTTCCTCTTTCAAGGCTGGAGGGAGGGCAAAACTTTGTGAGGCAGATAAATTGATGATTGCGCACATGGACTCTCTCATCAAGTTCGCGGATAAAGAATACTCAGGATACAACTTCTTTGAGCCAGCTGTGAAAGTGAGGCACTTCCTCTGGGAAATTTTCGCTTCGCATTACCTTGAGCTAGTGAAGGGAAGAGCCTATAATGGTGAAGGAAAATTCAGCAAGGAAGAGCAGGCTGGCGCAATCTTTACCCTGAACTATTGCCTTGAGAAGATGTTGCTTCTGCTGGCGCCCATAGTGCCTGCAATCACCGAAAAAATATTTTCAGATATTTATGACAAGAATGTTCATGAGCAGGAATTTCCAAAAGTAGGCAAGAGCGAGAAAGCCGGGAGCGCAGGGCGCGGAGCAAAGGCAAAAATCGAGAGCCTTCTTGCCGTAAACAGCTTTGTATGGAAGACCAAGCGCGAGAAACAGCTCAGCCTGAAGGCTCCGCTCAAAGAGATTGTATTGCCGAAAGAACATGAGAATCTGCACGGACTTGTTGAGGATTTGAAGGCAGCACACAGCGCTGAAAAGATTTCTTTTTCCTCTGCGAAGGAGATTCAGATAAGGTTTTAAAGTTGCATCCGCTCTTGAAGATGAATAAAGATGCGCCCGGAAGAGATATCAAAACTTGTGAAAAGGCTTGAATCGATCAGAGGCAGACATACAGAGCTCATTACTGTCTATGTGCCTGCTGGAGCAAATGTCCTCGTGGTCTCGAAACAGCTTGAAGCCGAAAAGTCTACAGCTGAAAATATCAAAAGCAAGTCCACACGAAAGAATGTGATTGAGGCCTTGGAGAAAATCGTTAGGGAACTTAGAGGGGTTACGAAAACTCCGGAGAACGGCCTTATAATTTTCTGTGGGAATACTTCTGACAAAGAGGGGCAGCAGAATATCGAATTATTTGCAATCGAACCTCCAGTACCAATGAACATCAGGATGTATCGCTGTGATCAAAAGTTCCTTATCGAGCCGCTGAAAGAGGTGCTTGAGAAAAGGGACAAATATGGCCTCCTAGTTATAGATAAGCACGAGGCGACCTTTGGCCTTCTTGACGGCAAGACTATAATCCCACTTTCAAATCATTCCTCTGGAGTTCCTGGAAAGATAAAGGCCGGAGGACAGAGTGCGGCGCGCTTTTCACGGGTAAGAGAAGAAGTTTCCAAAGAGTACTATCGAAGGATGGGAGAAAACATGGAAAAAGAATTTGGAGAGAAGAGCGGGCGAGAAATCAAGGGGATACTAATTGGAGGGCCTGGACCGACAAAGGAGGAGTTTCTGGATGAATCAGAGCTCGGGCCGATAAAGAAAAAGATTCTCGCTGTAGAAGATATCGGCTACACTGATGAACACGGGCTTAAGCTCCTTGTTGAAAAAACCCACTCAATCCTAGAAGATGCAGAGCTTACAAACGAGAAGAATATTCTTCGCGATTTTTTCACCTTCCTCGGCAAGAACAAGGATAAAGTTGCGTATGGAGAGGCTGCTGTAAGAAGGGCGCTTGAAGTGGGATCTGCAGATAAACTTTTAATATCAGAGGATTTTGACGACAAAAATCCAGAAGTCTCGAAGGAGTTTCAGGAGATGGCAAAAAGCGTCTCAGCAGAAGTTATATTCGTATCTGTAGAGACAGAAGAGGGCCAGAGTTTCAGGAATCTGAGCGGAATCGCAGCGTTCCTGAGATTTGCTATTTGAATTTGGATGAAAAATGGAAGAAGTGAAAGAAGAAAGTGCGGGAGAAAATGCAAGCAAGAAAGATGAAGAGACTGTCGAAGCCTTGCTGTTCATCGCTGGCAAATTCCTTTCTGTAGAGGAGATTTCTTCGCTCACTGGATTTGGCGCGGGAAAAGTGCGGGCAGCGCTTGAAGCACTTGAGGGAAGATACAATGAAGGTGCGATAAGGATTTCCTCAAGAGAGGGATTCTATAAGATGGATGTGAAGCCAGACTATTCCTTCCTGATAAATAAACTGGCATCCGGAGAAAGCGAATTCACAAAGGCAGAGCAGGAAACACTCGCTGTGATCGCTTACAAGAGACCAGTAAAACAGAGCCTTATCATCAAGATAAGAGGAAATAAAGGATATGACCATATCAAGAAACTTTCTACCTTGGGTCTGCTGAGCTCAAAAAAGGAAGGGAGAACATTCATTCTCGATCTTAGTGAAAATTTCTACAGCTATTTCAGCATAAGTGAGGGAAGCCTGAAAGGGCTCAAGCCATTAAAATCAGAGACAGATTTAGGGCTTATGGGGAAGACGGAAGAAGATGGAGAATAAAACTGTTTACGCAATCCTTGCACTGATTTTGCTATCGTCGCTCGCGGCAAATCTGTACGTCTTGTACTACGAGCCGCTCCATGAGGATGCGTATTTCTCGTTAAGATATGCAGAACATGTCAAAGAAAAGTTTACCCCGCTTACATCGGATGAGCTGAGTTATGGCGGCAGAAATCTTGAGGAGCCTTTCCTATACTATTACCTGCTAGGACTAGCGGCGAAGATAGATGAAAACTTAGTGAGGATAATTGCTGCATTGATTACGACTTCTATAATTTTGGTGGTATTCCTCATCTCGAGCACTTTCATAAGTAAGGGGCTTTCACTGATCCCTTCTGTATTCGCTGCATTTCTGCCGGCGATGTTTAAAATAAGCATAATATCCCCAAACGTCCTCGCATTCCTGATCCTATTCCTGCTCATCTACTCTTTTATGCGGATAAATGAAAAGGGATTCCTCTATCTTTTCATCATCCTTTCCTTTCTTCTTCCATTAACCTCTTTCTTGTCTATATTCTTCATCTTCGCTGCCCTAATCTTTCTCTTCATCATGTTCATCGAAGGCAAGAGGCTTTCGGAATTGGAATGGGAAACTCTGCTATTCTCAATCTTCGTTAATGTTCTGGTAGTGCTGATGATGTTCAGGAATTCATTGCTATCTTACGGGCCTTCTTTCATCTGGCAGAACATCCCTTCGAGCGTGCTTATGGAGTACTTCAGAGAGTTCTCACCGGTGGAGATAATCACGGTGCTCGGATTAGCGTCGTTGATCTTGGGAGTTATCGGATTCGCATTCTCATTCAAAGAGAAAAATTCGCTGTTGCTTAGCTCATTCTTTATTTCAGCACTGGTCTTCTTATGGCTTAGGATAATTCCGTTTAGCATAGGCCTCATCCTGCTTTCTCTCTCCCTTGCAGCGTTATCTGCAATAAGCCTGAAAGTGCTCAATCCGTACATCAAGAGGACTAAATTTTCGAAGTTTAGAGACAGGATAGTCCAAGTGCTTTTTGCCTTAGCAATTATAACCTCTGTTGTTCCAGTTGTATTTGCGGTGATGAATTACGAGAGTAAAGTCAGTGCAAGCACGGAAAATGCGATAGAGACCATTGGTGGGAACGGGAGTGTAATCCTCGCCCCACATGAATATGGGCACGCTATAACCTATGCAGGAAGCAAGAATGTCGCAGACTCTCTCTTCCTTCTCGCACCAGCGCCGGATAAAAGGGTTAAAGATATAGAGATAGTGTATAGCTCGCAAAGCGAAACAACTGTATTAGAGATAATGAGGAGGTACGAGGTAGACTATTTAGTACTAGATGATTATGCGCGGGAGAAATTTGGAGTCAACGAACTTTCATATATCGGAGACAAAAAATGTTTTTCAAAGGTTTACGATGAAAAAGAAACTAAAGTTTACAGGTTTAAATGTGGATAGAAGGGTGACTAATCTGGTCATACTCTCTTTAATGTTTTCAATAGCCTTCTTCATATCAATAGCGCTGAGAGGCTATATTCTGGAGAACAATAGCCTTCCGGGAAAAGAAGCTTACTTCAGCACAATCGTTGCAAGCGACATCTTAAACTTCAGGGAAAATCCTGCAATAAGTGCAAGAGCTGTTCCAGAGGTTATTTGGCCGGCGTTGATAGCCTTCTTTTCCATAATCTTCCGGGTGAATGAGGAGTATAGCATTATCGCGCTTTCGCTCATATTCGGAATCCTCTCGCTCATCCTGATCTACCTAGTCATCGACAAGCTCGGATTCAAGAAAAGAAATCTCGCCATAGTATTCTTTTTGATATCTCCAGCTACAATATGGATGTTCGCCACGTATAGCAAATTCATCCTCCCATTTTTCTTTGCGCTCCTGATGCTGTACCTTTTGCTTTCTGAGAAATATACCCTTTCGCTCATTGCCTTAGGCATAACTTGCCTCTTCGGTGCTGTCAGCGGGATTTCAGCGCTGGCATTCTCACTACTGGGATTCAAGAAGGGTTTCTGGAAGTGGTTTTCAAAAGGAGCAATAGTGTGCTTCCTGCTGATTTCTCTGATCTATTTCGCATTTCCTGTGTTCCCGGAATTCAGCTTCAGTTTCGAGAACCTCTTCTCTCTCTTCGCTTCGCTTTCAGAGTTCGGAATAAATTTATTTGCTTTCCTTCTGGCATCGATAGGGATAATAATCACCTGGAAAGAAAGGCGTGAGAGAAAAGAGCTGTTCTCAATCTATCTTACATTCACTATCCTCTTGGTCCTCTCTGTCTTGAATAAAGAGTTCATCTTCTTCTTTAATTTCATCCTGATATTTCTCGCGGCAGTAGGATTCACAAAGCTGATAGAGCGGAACTGGGCCTCTAATCTGATACGGGTGCTCACACTCATGATATTGATAATAGGAATGATAACTCCGATGGTGGTTATACCATTAAGGGTTGCGTCGTTGGAGCCTAGCAAAGAGATGATAAGTGCGCTCGGATTCTTAAGATCGCAGGAAGATGGCGCTGTCTTGAGCGTAAAGGAGAACGGATACTGGATCAAGGGGATAGGAGAGAAAGAAGCGTTCGTCGACGAATTCAGAGCGAGAGCGAACAAGGGCTTGGAAGAGGATGCTCTTGACTTGCTGAAGGAGAGAAATCTCGAAAAGTTAGAGAAGGAGTTCGGAGAGAGTGATATCAAGTATGTCTTGATGGATGGGAAGACGAAGCAGCTTTTCAGGACAAAAGATGAGGGAATCCTGTTGCTCTTTTTATACACAGACAGATTTGAGAGGATATACGATGAAGGGGGAATAGAGATCTGGAAATTTTCAAGAGAGGGAAGAGGCAATCTTTAAATATCTGCCCCCCCTTTTCAAATAAATAGAGGATAATAAAAGATGGTGCTATTCCAGCAAAACCTGATTTTCTTTTATGTAGGGGTGTTTTTCACCTTGTTTGTGGGAGTCTTTTATCTCCTTACTTTCTTTGAGAACAGGAGCAAGTTCAAGGATCCTAGGGCGAAAACATATCCTGCAGTGAGCGTGATAGTTCCGGCATATAATGAAGAGAAGACGCTCGCAAAAACAGTGAGCTCTCTCTTGAGGATGGATTATCCTAAGGACAAGATCGAAGTGATAGTAGTTGATGATGGTTCTAAAGATAGGACTTATGAGATTGCAAAAGGATTCTCAGACAAAAGGGTGCGCGTGTTCAAAAAAGAGAATGGTGGGAAGGGGAGTGCTATAAATCTGGGTATTGGAAAGGCGCGGGGAGAATTTGTAGCTGTTCTTGATGCAGATTCTTTTGTGAGCAGGCAGGCGCTGAAGAGGATGGTCGGCTATTTTGAGAAGAAAAGTGTGATGGCTGTCACGCCGACATTAAAAGTCTACAAGCCAAGAGGGTTCTGGCAACAGGTGCAATCTATAGAATACTTATTTTCTGTCTTTTTCAGAAAAATATTTTCATTTATGCAAGGAGTTTATGTAACTCCCGGTCCTCTTTCAGTCTACAGGAAGAGTTTTTTCCGCAAGCACGGGGGATTTGATGAGAAGAATATCACAGAGGACCTGGAAGTTGCCCTCCGCATCCAGTCGAAGAACTATGAAATCCAGAATTCTATCAATGCTTATGTGTACACAGTTGCTCCGAACACCTTTGGAGGATTGATGAAACAGAGAGTGAGGTGGTTTACAGGACTGACAGATAACTTATATGATTATAGGGGATTATTCGGGAGGGATTATGGGAGCCTAGGAATATTTGTTCTGCCAATTGCGGTAATCTCAATTTTACTTGTCCTGACACATCTTGCCTATTACGGGATTTTGGGAGGGCTCAACGCATTAAATTCCCTGTACAATTTGTACCTGGTAAATTTTGATTTTGCTACAATAATAAAAGAATACTTTTCCGGATTCTCCTTGTGGAGTCTTCTGAATCCTTTGATGGTCTTATTCGCGGTTTTGATAGCTTCCTCCACTTTCATCCTCTACTTGGCTAAGAAATATTCTGGAGATAAAGGGGAGGTAAGGCTTAATTTTGTGATGTATTTGCTCACATATGGAATCATTTTCAGCTTGTGGTGGGTGACAACTCTAGCGCATAAGGTATTTCACTTGAAGGTAAAGTGGTGAGGGTGAGGATGGCATGGAGCGCGGGGCCGGGGGCACGGAGCGCAGGGCTCAGGGCACAGGGCCGGGAGCGCGGGGCATGAATGGGAGAAGATAAATAAAGAAAAATGGCACGAGATAAAGTAAAGTATACTAATCTTGCAATAGCATTTGTTGTAGCAGCGATTATCTTCTTCAGCGGATTATTTTTAGGGGAGAAAATAACCTCTATCAAAGTCCAAGAGGTAGGGCAATTTCAGGAAGAATTAAGGAATTCTCTCGCAAGCCTTGAGCTTAGGTATAAGCTGCTTGAATCGAACGTCTGTGAATTCTCGAACTTTAATGAATTCGGTGAGGAGCTGGATGCTCTCGGCTCAAGAATAGCAAATATAGAGGCGGGCTATGATAAAGATGATCCCCGTGTCCTGAGCCTGAAAGAGCCGTATTTCCTGCTTGAGATAAGGCACTATCTGCTGCTGAAAGAAGCGAAAGATAAATGTGGCGAGGATTATGATCTTGTGCTTTATTTTTATTCTAATGATAAGGAGCAATGCAAAGATTGCGATAATCAGGGATATATCTTAGGATATCTGCAGAAGAAAGCAGGCTATGATAAGATAAAGGTCTACTCTTTTGATGTGCGTTCTGAATCTCCTTCTGTCCAGACCCTTAAGAGCATACATGATGTAATCCAAGTCCCTGCTATGGTCATAAATGAGAAGACCAATACTGGATTTTTGACTCTTGAAGAAGTAGAAGAAGTCCTGAAAGAGGGCTAGAGAAAAACACAGGGCGAGGAGCGCGGAGCTGGGGGCCAAGGGCTCAGGGCACGGAGCCTGGAGCTCGGGGCAGGACGCGCGGAGAGCGGGAAAGGCTTAAATAATCTTTTGCCGATATATTTCTTAGGGGTAGTTGGATAATCTAATTAAGACTAATTAAGAAAATGGGAACTTGCGAATCTTGCAGGGAAGAGAAGCAACTCGTTAATGCAATAATGGATGCGCGGATTGTCAGAATCTGCTCTGAGTGTGCGTTCCTGAATCGCGCTGTTGTCGTTGAAAGGCCTTCGAAAGAGAAACTTGAGAATCTTGATAAGACCTTCAGGGTGCGCGAGAGGCTTGAAGAGGCTTCTGGATTCAAAGAAAGAGAAAAGGCAAAGAGCATGCAGCAAGTTGCAGAAGATACTGCATTTCCAGAGACCATTTCGTACAGGCTGAGAAAGGAGAGAGAGAAAGCTGGATTTACACAAGATAAGCTTGCGGATGAGATCGGAGTCCCGTTCGAGGAGGTTATGAGGATAGAGGCTGGACAAATTCCTTCTGAGAAGGCTTTGCGCCGGTATGAGCAATTCTTCAAGAAAAAGTTTCCGCTTGATTCAGAGAGAGGAAAGAAGAGTAGCGCACCAAGCCAAGGACCGGGAGCTATGAGCTCAGGGCATGGAGCACAGGACGGGGAGCGCGGAGAAGGAGGCGGGGGAATAACTTTCAGGGATGAAAAAGTTTCACTCAAGGAGCTCCTTGGAAGGGCAAAGACTTTCTTTACATCCAAGGGCGCGGGGAGCGCGGAGCCCAGAGCTCAAGGCACGGAGCACGGAGCGCAGGGTGCGGATAAGACAAGCGATAACAAGTAAATCTTTTTAAAGGGCTTAATCAGAATATTCTAGGGTTTTACTATCGTAAAAAGTAAAGTAGAATTAAGTATAAGATGAAAGTCAAAGTTGTTGAGAACAAAACTAATGAATTGAAAGTAGAGTTAGATGATTCTACAATCTGCGAGGCACTCAGGAAAGAGCTCTGGGAGGACAAAGCGCTCGTGCAGGCATCTTACAGCAGGAAGCACCCTATAGAGAATCCGATACTCCTGATCCAGACAGAGGGCAAGAGCGCGAAGAAGGCGCTGCAGGACGCTGTCGCGCGCCTCGAGAAGAAGAATGATGAATTCGCGAAGGCCCTTAAGGCTGCTGTGAAGTGATTTATTTTCTTATTTCTCTTCATGCCAGGATTTTGATGATCCTATTATGATTTACGAGATCTTTTAACAATTTACTATGACCTAAAGTCTCAGAATTTCCAACTAAGATCAATTTCTTCTTAGCCCGCGTTATAGCGACATTCACCATGGATTCATCCTCGATGAATTTTAATTTATGATTGTGGAACGAATATTTTTTGCTTCTTGCAAAGCTGAGTATAATTATATCTTTTTCTCTTCCTTGAAATTTATGGACCGTATCAACTTCCACACTCTGTATTTTCTTATTTTTAAGGAACTCTTCTATCAGAATTTTTTGTTTGACGTAGGGTGTAACAACTCCGATGTCTACCGCTTTTATCCCTTTTTTAATAAACAATGAAACTACATTAGCTACATACTTAGCTTCTCGGGTATTTGAGCATCCGGAGCCAACTTCATCCTCATAATATCCTGCTTTTGATGTATCTATAAACACCGCTGGCACTTCCGGATTTAAAAATTGGTGTTTGCCGACATTTAAGCTTAGCATCCTTTCTGCAACTTTTTCTGAGGTCCTCAGTTTTCCCTCATAAAAAAGTTCGCTTGCGATTTGGGCTATAGATTTATGCATTCTATACTGAGTTGAAAGGAATGTTGACGCTTCTGGATAGATTTCGAAAAGCCGATTGAATATAGAAAGATTCATTTCTTTGGATATGTCTATATCCTCTATTGGTTGTAACTGCCTATTATCTCCAACTAGAATAAATTTCTTACATTTTAAAAGAGGTAATAAAGACATAAAACTAGCCACTTGTGTTGCCTCATCCATAATCATAACATCAAAGTCTATATCATCTAGAAAATAATGACAGGATGATACAGCAGTAGTCGCTATTAAATCGGCTTTGTCAATAATATCTGATACTATCGCCTTTATTAGCTTATCAACATTTTTCTGGTAAAAACCTAAGGAAAACTTAATGTTTTCATATTGCCCGTGTAAAGCATTTCTACGATTAATTTTAATATATAGCTCTGTATTTATACTCTTTATTTTTAGATCGTGTAGCTCAATTTCTTTCGTTAGATAATCTCGATAAATCCTGTAAACTTCTTGATTTACTTCCGATATTATTCTTGTTATATTTGACCTTTCCTTTTCTTTTAGAATCGGGAGATACTCATCTACTAATGTTTTATAAGCCCTAAATTCCAAATTTAATGCATCGCTAGATGGGATGCCATCTCCATTAGGGTAAATTCTATCTGCCGCTTCCCCACATAATTTCTTTAGATGATTATATTTTTTCTGAAGTTCTGGAATTTCATCCAGATACTTTCGATTTTTTTGGTATTCTTGTTTTAATTTTTTAAGTTCTTCAATATTTGCTTTAGAGAAAAAGGAATAAACCTCTCTACCAATAAGAGAAAACTTCATACTTCGTGTCGAGTTTTTAAGTTTGTGTATATGTTCTACCCCCGGTATTTGTTCTTGTAGTTCATTCATCTGCAAAATATTATTGCACAAGGAAAAATAGGTTTCAGATTTTCCATTGATTGAAGATAGCTCATCATTTATATGGGAAAGACTAGTCAAAGTCTTGTTATGGATTGGTGTTGAAATTAGTTCATCGTATTTTTGTTTTTCGACACTGAGATTATCAAGGCCCCTATTACAATTTTGCTTTATATCTTTATCTTTATCGATTCCATCTTGTACTAAACTTATTTCATCTTTTATGGTTGGAAGAAGATTCGACAAGTCGTCTATAAATTTACGGTATCCCTCGACTTCTATCCATCCTTCATGCTCCTTCACTTTTTCGAATATAGAGAATTTCTTGACCTCTGAGTCAATCTCATTAATTGGACCGATTCTTACGATATTTTTTACTTCTTTTCTAGGCAGTCTTTTTATTATATTATCTACAGCTAAATTTGTCCACGCTGTTACCAAAAGTTTTTGGTTCCTTTTTGTGAACTGCTCTATTAATTCCTCAATAACATATGTTTTTCCTGTTCCCGGGGGACCTATTATTAGATGAAAATCTGCGGCTCTAATAGAGTTGATTACTCCTTCTTTCTGATCTTCGTTAAGTTGTTTTGAGATAAAACGAACTCCTTCTTTTTTATAATGCGGTTTATCCCCCCCCATTATAAAGTTCAGGATTCTTGCGTTATCCCGACTAATTTTTCCTTTCTTTATATTTTCAATTATATTTCTTAGTCTTTCTAGTATCACATTCGTTCTCTCTACATCAATAACAACTTTCTTATTTTCAAACTGGGCTGGATCAGTTTTAATCTCTAATTTAAGATTAGAATTGTAAAATTCCTTTGTAGTTGCCCTTTCATTGATGCTCAACGGACTATCCTCTCTAATTAGAATTAAGGAGCCTTTTGATAAATTTGGCTGCTCAGATGATTGTAACCTAATTGTTAAAATATTATTGCTCAAATCTATTGTTTCTACAATCCCTTTGAATGTTGTTGGCTTTTTCTTTTTTATTTCGATGAATCTTTCTATTTCCTCAATAGTCTTAGAATATTTTTCAACCGTTATTTGGGCATTTTCCATATTATCTCTCTTTGTCGGATAAAGCGTTTTCAATGGCTTGTTGCGTTAAGGGTTGGCTTTCTTTCCATATATCATTAAAGAACTGTGTGACTTCATTGATTATACGTCTCTCTCTTAGGCATATTCCCGCTTCATAATTTACAGATAATCCCTTCTTAGTTAAATTAGCGGAGGATATTATCGCAACCGAATTGTCTATTACAATTATCTTCGCATGAAGGCCATTGTTATACCTTATATCTGCACCAAATCTATCTCTCAAAACTCTAAGCTTATCTAGATTTGTAACACCTTTTTCTATATCCTCCCGTATAAGGCGGGTGATGACCCTAATGTTTGCCTTTTTGCCTGATTCCCTTTTAAAATTCGAAAGTTCCTCAATAATATGTGTTATCCATGGAGAAGCAATTAATATTTCTTGTTGCGCTTTTGATACTTCTCTACTAATTTCACCAACAACCGTATTTGATGCCCCGCTTGGTCTCGTTACAATAAAAGAGTAGGCTATTTTAGATTTCTCCAAAGCCAATTTTAATTCCTTCTTATCTTCCATTAATCCCTTGATTTGACTGAGGAGTTTATTTTGTTCCATCGTACTTAGTTTTAAGATCTTGATGTTCTTTTCTAATGATCCTACTTGTTTTTCTAGTGCTTCTTTTTTAATGTTAAGCTCATTTACTATTTTCACATCAGTTCTATACTCTTTGATCTTCTTAGCTAATTCGAGAATTTCTTTTGATACTTCTATTTTCTTTTCCATTTTTTGGAGGTACATTTTAATAAGAGCTTTGCATTTAAAGAGTTTATCAATCACCCGAATACACTAAAAATAGATGTAATCTTAAAACGGCCCCGAATAAGGTCGAGAAGCTTTTAACAAAGTTTTTTAAATCGATTCTTTTTAGAGCTCCCATGCAAAGAGAATCTATCTTCAGGAAGTTTTGGAATTGGCTTTGGAATTCAAACAGCATTCTTAGCTGGGTTGTTTCTTTCCTTCTGGCATTTCTTATCGTAAGATTTATTTTCTATCCTGTTATCGGCCTTCTTCTCGGAAGCTCAATTCCACTTGTTGTGATAGAGAGCGGAAGCATGGAGCATTTCGCAAGCTTCGACAAGTGGTATGAGGCGCAGCAGGAAGATTACGCAAAGATAGGGATCACAGAGGAGCAGGTGCAGAAGTGGAATTTCAGAAGCGGGCTGAATAAGGGAGATATAGCTATAATAAAAGGAAGGGACTTTTCTAAGATTAAGGTCGGAGATGTTATAGTCTTCCGCCCACCAGAGCAGAAGAAGGCGATAATCCATCGCGTTGTAGAAGTGAATGCGCAGCAAGGATATATCGCGACAAAGGGAGATGCTAACATCGGACAGCTTTCTGTCGAAAGGAAAATCCGGCCAGAACAGCTAGAGGGGATTGCAGTCCTGCGCATTCCATTCATCGGCTGGATAAAGCTCGCCCTCGTGCAGGGGATTCAAGTGATAAAGCAACCACAAGGTATTTAAATTTAAAACGAGTCAACTATTTCTGGTGGGGAAATATACTGGGGAAAATATGAAATTCTGTCCTAAATGCGGCTCATTACTTGTGCAAAAGAGGAAGTTATTTGGCTGCGCAAGGTGCAGCTATACTGAAAAAGGGAAAGTGAAGATTGTTACTTCTGAAAAATTCGGCAGAGAGAAAGCTGGGGGAGTTTTGCGTGAAAAGGAAAGCATTGTCATGCCAACGATCAGCATAGACTGCCCGAAGTGCGGGAATGAAGAGGCTTATTTCTATACGGCACAGACAAGGGCAGGAGATGAGGCAGAGACTCAGTTCTTCCACTGCACGAAGTGCCACCATCGCTGGAGAAGGTATACTTAGGAATTTCTTTTTCTTGAATCTTATGTTTGTATCAGCTCTTCTTGGATTCTTAGACCGAAACCGATATATATCAATTGATATATAGAATTGTATGCAGCAAACTACACAAAGAAAACGAACAGAAAACCCCTTTTTAGGTCGCCAACCCTGGACACGGTGTTGATGGTAGAACGGGCCATAGAAGAGAATAGCGGAGAATACAACAGAACCCAGTTATGAAAAAGCCTTCCAAAACAAGTAATGTGGCAAACATTCCTAGTTATCTTAGACTATCTTGAGAGCATAAATAGAATAGCATTTGACCGTGATGGGAAAATAGCGTACATCTGGAATCCGAATTTAGCAAAGAGGCTATCTAAAAGAAAGGAGATAAAGATATGATAAAGCCATCGAAAGTGGTATTTATCTCCGAAGAGCTTGAGAAGGGATTTAATGAATTGAACGGAGATGACCCCATCAAGAAAGGGACTGTTAGGGCGATAAAGGATTTGAGAGAAAATGCGTTTTGTGGGATACAAGTGCCTAAAAGACTTTTTCCAAAAGGGTACGTGCAGAAATATGGGATAAACAACCTGTAGAAATATGACCTTCCAAATGGCTGGAGGCTACTTTATACGATAACTCCCAAAAATGAAGTTGAGCTGATATCTGCTATTTTAGAATGGTTCAACCATAAGAGTTATGAAAAGAGATTTGGTTATTGAATTTCCCTGAAGTTTATTTCATCATGCAGAAAGGTTTAAAATCCACAATTTTCTTTCCTTAGCACTACAAAGAGGGCACAGAAAAAAGATGGCACAAGAATTACTAATCCTCCCAGCGATATTTTGGGGATTGATTGTAGGCCTTTATGAGCTCTTTGCGATCCATAAGGATGAGAGCTTCGCCGGGGTAGGCAGATGGTTCTCGCATGGACTGCATGCCGCAGGATTTGCAATCTTATTCGTATTCATAGTGATGAATGTAGAGTATGCTCTTGGATTCTTCCCATCGTTGCAGGATATTGGATTCCTCTCTGTTCTAGGGTTCTTGCCTTTCAGGATTCTAGTAGGAATCGTTGCGATGTTCAAGATACAGGCAGCGAGCATGGTTGTGCGCGGAGGTGGAGGATTTGCTGCAAGAGGGATTGGAGAGCACTTCACCCATACATTGATTGCAGGCCTCCTCATAATCTTCGGGCCAGAGGTAATGGCCTTATTGTGGCCCCTGATAAGCGGATTCTTCCCTTTCTAATGCCTATTCCACGCTCCCCGCGCGCAGGAATTTTTGAGAAAAGTATTTAAGATTTCGCACCATCCTTCTCCCTATAGTTATTGAAAAAATGAGAGTCACATTACAGAACGCAGCATCATTCTCAGAGGTCATAGGGATAGTCTCTGAACTGGTTAGTGAGATAAAGATCAAGCTCACGATGCAAGGCTTGCAGATTGCAGCCATTGATCCAACTAATGCTGCCATGCTCCTTTACAAGTTGCCTGCTTCGGCATTCTCACACTATGAAGTAGATGAAGAGGAGGATATCGGATTGAGTCTTGATGATTTCAAACAAGTCCTGAAGAGGGGAAAGCAAGAGAGTTTGAGCTTGGAGACAAAGGATGGGAAGCTTTTCGTGAACTTCGGGGAACAGAAGAAGAATTTCGTGCTTTCTCTCATGGATATTGAAGGGGAAGACAGGAAAGAGCCTGAGCTGAAGTTCGCAACAACTTTGAAAATAGAGTCTTCAAAACTCCAAGAGGCAGTTGAGGATTGTGGAATCATTGCAGACAGCGTATTGCTAAGCTTGGGAGAGAGAGGATTTACGCTGAATGCCCGTAGTTCATTGCACTCTGCTGCCATCAGGATCTTGAGCGAGCCCTATAAAGGCGAGATCAAGTCGCGCTATAGCCTCGACTACTTGCAGAAGATGGTCAAGGCCTCGAAGCTTTCGCCGGAAGTAAAGGTGCAGTTCTCAGATGATTATCCTCTTAAGCTGCATTACATATCTCCAGAAAAAGCAGAGCTTAGCTTTATTCTCGCGCCGAGGGTGGAGACAGATTGATTTTCTTTGGTGGAGATGCACGCGCAAAGCGCGGCACGCCAGAAGCTTTGCCTCTGTGCGTTTCTTTTTCAGAAAGAAAGGTCCAAGATAAAGTATTTAAATCTTAAATCGTGCTCCTATACTATACTTATCATAGTAAAAGAGGATGATGGACAGGAAGGCACAGTTGTCTATATTTTTAGTAATCGCGCTCGTTATAGTAGCTGCAGTTATTCTAGTCGGATTTCTTTTCTCTCAGGGAAAAGTTCTTCCACTGAGTCAGGAGCAGAGCACGACAATCCTTGGTTCGCAAGTGTCGCCAGTCAAGGATCTTATCTCAAGCTGTGTTGAAGATGCAACTACCTCTGGATTGCAATTTGTCGGTGCACGGGGAGGATATGCTTCATACACTGAGCAAGGCCTGAACAGCATTGATTTCGCCGGCGCGAAGGTTGTCGTTCTCGCGCGCACAGAGAAGGGATTTGTTAACCGATTGCCATCAAAAGAAGAATTCGAGAGGCAGATTTCTGCTTATTTGAATGATGAAGAGCTCGGAGGAGCGCAGATTGAAAGATGTGTTGATGGATTCTCATTATTTGAAGATGATGGTTATGGAGTTTCTCCGAAGAAAAGAACTCTCAATGTGAATGTCGGAGAAGAGAGCATAAATGTGGATGTTAATTGGCAGGTAGAACTAAGTAAAGGAAGAGCAAGGATCCCTGTTGAGGCTTCGGATGCACTTGTCCTTGCAGATGCCGCTCGAGCGCTCAGGATTGCGACAGAGATAGTGAACAAGGAAGCGGGCGGAGTTGAGTTCGAGGGTGTTGAGCAAGACAAGTATGTTACAGAACGTTTCCTCACGATGAGGGATTTCAGGCTTGAGAGCCAGAATTATCCGACTGCAGATCAGAAAATATTCTGGATAACAAGCATTCCAAAAGATCCTCAAGAGAAAGAATTCTCATTCGTATTCGCTGTAGATAGGAGCGTTTCATTATGATGACCTTTTTCAAAAAAAGCTCAACCAAAAAGAAGGCAATAATCTTAGTCACATTCTTCATAGCTCTTGCATTTCTTGCAACAATAATTTCATTTTCATCTGAAAATGTTCAAGCGCAGCAGCTCGGCTGTTGCCTGAAGACGAAAGATAATGAGTTCTGTTCTGACAAAGTAACAAGAGATCAGTGTGAAGAGGGTTTCTTCTTTACAGGCAAGACCTGCGATGATATCAATCAATGCAGAGCTGTTACATGCATCCACACAGAGGGAGAGTGCCAGGCAAATATCCCTCAATTCTCATGCCAATATGAAAGGGCAAAATGGGATGAAAGGCCTCTGGAAGAAGTAGAGGCATGCCAGACAGGCGGATGCAACATAGGAAATGTCATCTGCGAAGTTCTTCAGAAAAAAGTTTGCGAGGACAAGGCAAAGCAGAGCGGTTTCCCACTGAGTGAAGTGAAGTTCACTGCCGGCCTTACAGAGTTGGAAGTGAAGAAGCAATGCATCGCTTCTGGNNTTGCGCAAACAAGAATGGAAAATTCAACCAAAATATTTTACCATCGCAAGTTTCTGCATGCGGGATAAGCGATGCGCAAGAGAGGAAAGGATGCGGCATCTTGCCTGGTGATGAGAACAAGGTTTTCTGGTTCAATGATCAAGGAGCGCAGGAAGCGCTTGTGCAGGATTGCGGATATCCGCAAGCATTCTGCAAAGAGGAAGTTGTGCAAGGACAGAAGACAGCGGTCTGCAAATCAACTGCATGCGAGTTTACCTTGAAGGAAGAAGACAGCGAGGGAAGAAAGGGCCGCGTCAAGTTATTGAGCGGAACAAGCATCTGTTATAATTTCAATACAGATATCAATGGAAGAAGCACTGGATTACAGCATCAGATCCTGCATTGCGTAAATGGAAATATCAGCGTAGAAGGCCTTGGCCCAGACAGGAACAAAAGATGCGTTGATGATTTTGGAAAAAAGAGGCTTGACCTTGGCGCGACTGCGCGCGTTGTAGATAACTTATGGCAAAAGTGCAGGGAGTGCGGAAGTGCAAATGGGAATCTTGTAGGCAAATTAGGGGGTGCCGGACTTCTTGCAAGCATGGCTGGAGGATTCGTCAGCGACGGAAAGGGAACAAAGCAGCAGGACTTCAGCAAAATATTCCTCGGGCTTTCCTTGCTCGGTGGAGATGAGAACAGGATTGGAGACACATTCCAGATAATGCCACTCACGGTTCCTCCGGGACCCTGGATAAATAATTTGATAGGAAGTGCGTGCGGAGAGAAGGGAGGGCTGAAGACCATTGGTTTCGTAGAGGATGTCGCATCGGAATTCGGATTCTGCAAGTATGAGAGCGGACTGACTGGATTGGGCTTTGCGCTTGGAGGGATTGGAAGTGCAGTTCCAAAAGTTGCGCCTGGAAATACGCAGCAATGCAATTCATGTGGCGGAGGAGGAGATGCGTTATGGAATGTATGTGATCCTACAGAGTGCAATGCACTTGGAGATTGCGAGGCAAGTCAGGCATTCAAATTCGATAGTGTATTCAGGATGTGGGCGACAGGCGCTGTGGTTACAGGAGCGATTGAGACGCAGAAATGCTTTGTTGAGGGAGGATTGCTTGATGCAACATTCAAGATTCCTGCAGCGCTCTTCTCATCGAAAGATCCTAAAGAGTTCAAGAAGATTTTTGAGGGAGAAAAAGATGCGAGTGGGAAGAAAACAAAGAATGGCGTTGTAGATTGCTGGCGTAAATATGGAAAGGCCCAGAGTGAGTATTATGACAGAACGATTGGAAAGCTTCTGGAGAGATTCGGGGCTCCAACCAAGACAGATCAATATGTAGTTGATGTAGATAAATTAGAGAATGTGAAAGCTCGTGCTGTGGCGCTGATTTTAAGCTATGAGAATTATGACTTCCTTGTATCCCAATATGGCGAAAAGGGAGTTGCAAAAATCATAGATGAGATAAATGCAGCAAAATCAGCGGAGCAAGTTGATAAGATCTTGCAATCTATTGGGGCCGATTATTCCACAGTCCTTGATGTCTTGAAGAAAGGACCTGTGCCTGGCAAAGGAGGAACTACGCAGCCAGGTGCTGGAGCTACACAACCTGGTGCGGGCGCTACACAGCCCGGGGCGGGAACTACACAGCCAGGTGTGGGAGCAGGCACGCCACCTAAAACTCCTCCGAAGGGAGATGGTATTGCAAAGCCAGCGCCCCCGGGAACTGAGGATATGAGTAATAGTAACATTCCGTCTGGAGTGAGGGGCGAGACCTATTCCGAAAAAAGCGTTGCGGTACATCAATCGGTAATGCCTAAAGACTATGTATATTACGCGACAAAGCGGCATGAAAAAAGGTATGTGTATAGGGCTTATTGGAGTACTGATAAAACGAAAGTCCTTACATACGTTTATGACGGACTGGATAACTTAGCGGCTGGGAAAAGCTTCGCCGCGATGATAAGGCAAGACCCATGGGATGAAGAGGGCGTAGTCGTTTTACTCCGAAAAGAGTTATCACAAGGAGATTATGGCGACTATGAGATAATGCAGATTTACGACAAGGATAAGAGTTTAGTTAACAATGTTGAGTATGAGATTACTGTAAATCCTGACGAGCTCAAGAACGGTATTGTTAAGCTATCAGACTCATGGCCTCCAGAATTGGATCGAGGCGAAGCGCCTGAGGAGATTAGTCCAGCAGCATCTGGACTAAAGACATTGTCTTCTTCGCAGAATTCATTTTTAGCCTCACAAGGCCTTAGACGGTCTGTTGCAGCTCCCCTAACCGCAAACGTCGTGAGAGACTACTTCTCAAGCAGAGTGGAAACTGTCGCGGCACAGGGGGTCACAACAAATGAGGGAGGAGACCCTGGCGCGGGACAACAACAGAACCAACAAACTCCTGCAACTACAACCCCCTCAAAAGATAAAAAAGATGAAACGCCGCACATAAATGAAAAGCAGGAAGAAGTTTACACAAACTGGTACAGCACGAGCAAGGTAGCGATCCTCGGCCTTGCAAATCTAAAGGGAGGAGGACCAGAAGCAGGATACACATGCAAGGCTGAAACTCCCTTGCGTGGAGAGGGAACTTCGCTTTGCAAGACATGCGCGAGCGCAGATGGATTGCGTGCGTGTACTAAAGAGCGATGCGAAATCCTCGGGCTTTGCAAGGCAGTTCCGAAAGCAGATGGTAAAGGATTCAATTGTGTCGAGGCTGCATGTGAGCAGTCTGATGGCAAGAAACAACCTTCTGTAGATAAGATAGAAGCGGAATTCCTTCTTTTTGGAAATGTAGTGAAGAAGGTCAGTGGAAAATCAAGCGTAGATGCTGGCGCATTGCCATGGAATGTTACTGAAGTCAGGCTCAAGATCACAACAAATGTCGGTTCAAATTGCCGTTTCTCAACTCAGCCCGGAGCTGCCTGGAGCAGTTCTGTCGAATTCGAGGGCGCGGCAGAATTCCCACGAGAGCAGCAAGTCACACTTGGTGCGGGGGGAGCTGAAAGGACTCATAATATCTACATAAAATGCCAGAATGTCTGTGGCATCGAAACACCAGGGGCAAATGATGGATTCTTCCTGCGCTACGAGAAGGGAAAACTTCCAGACTTCCTTCCTCCGGAGATTGCAGGCATAGATCCATACAATGTCTTTGTGCCAGAAGTTCCGCCTATAGTCACAACTCAGGTATTCTTGAGTGAGAATGGCGCATGCTTCTACACGAAGAATCTTACTGTAAAGGATGTTGCACTGGGCGGACAGCAGATGCAATGCGCACAGAATCAGAAATGCCTGCTCTCATCAACAAACACTTGCGCGACATGCAAGTTCGAAACAGATGTGACCCAAGGAGACTTGATGGACTTCGAGCAGTTTGCGCAGATCCCAGAGGCAAATGCAGCATCACTTGTAGAGACTGCGAGAAAGTTCGGACTTGAGAAGACAAAAGTCACTCGCTATGTGATGCAATGCCAGGATGTGCAAGGCAATAAAGGAGAGATCCAGCCATACATGCTCTCGACTGTAGGGAATTACAATGTGACAATTCTCGCTCCAGCACCAGGATTTGAGACATTTGACCGAGAAGTTACGCTTAGAGCAAACACAACGCATTCGGCATTGTGCAAATATTCTCTGGATGTGGAGAAGAGTTTCAAGGATATGACGGCAATCACAGAAGAACATGGATTGTCGCATGAGACACTTATTGGAAACTTGAGTGTTGGCGAACACAACATCTTCGTGACCTGCGAGGATTTCGCAAGACAAGCAAGAAAGGCTTCAATGATATTCAAAGTCAAGCTAGACACCCAAGGCCCTATACTGATAAGAGCGTTCAGAGATTTCACTGGCACAGGTGCTGCTGTATTAAAGATAGTCACAGACGAGGTCTCGAGCTGCAGATACTCTATCAATAATCCAAGCTTTACTTGGGAGAGCGGAATAGAGATGCCATTCGATAACAGCCAAGAGCACCTTGGAGATTGGGGCTTCCCAGCTTATTACATCAGGTGCAGAGACCGCTTCAGCAATGAGATGTATAAAATTGTAAAGCCTAGCGAGATAAGCTAATCACTTTCTTCCCCTCCATCATAAAACTACTTCTGGAAAACCCTTGAAGGGAAAGTATTTTAATCTTGTTTTTCTCCTCTTTTTTAGCATGTTCAGCACCTTCTTTGAAAAAGAAGCTGCACCAAGAAATAATGTTCAACAAAAGAGGCCAGATAGTCATCTTCATAGTAATTATGATCCTGATCATAGCTGCGATACTCATTGTTCTAGCGCTCCGCTTCAGGCTTGTTTCACAAGTAAATCCTCCGGGCACTAAAGGTCCCCAGATCGGATTGCAATTCGAAGCAGGAATCAAGGAATGTATCCGTAATGATGTTAGAGCTTCCTTCAGCGGTGAGAGTTTAGGCGCTGAAGTGATTGAGAGTGAGATAAAGCTCTTCAAGCAGCATCAGGACCAGAAGTATCCCTACTTGTGCTATACTCAATCAAGCTATTCTGCATGCGTAAATCAATTTCCTTTCCTGCGAGAGACCTATGAGAAGGAAATTTCTGCGAATGTCAAGGCAAAGAGCAAGGATTGCATCGCAGACATACTTGCAGAGGCGGGGGATGATGGATACGAAGTGCAGCAAGTTCCTGCTGTGGAAATTGTGGCACAGATCAAACCGGATAAGATAGACTTGTCATACAGGCAGGAGATAACTATAACGAAAGGGAATGACAGGCTCAGCTTCAAAAAGTTCGATGTGACTGTTCCTTCAAATCTTAATCTTTTCCTAGATATCGCAACAGATACCGTAAATTCAGAGGCAAAATATGGGAATTACGATCAGCTTTCACCTATGCTCCTTAATCCGCGGCTTGCTATCCAGCGCTTGAGAGTCGATGATTCCACACTCTACACATTGAGAAGAGATGGAGAGAATTTCAGATTCGCCACAAGGAGCTATTACTTGCCGCCAGGACTTTATTAAGATGAAACAGAAGAAAAATAAATCGGGAGAGAAAAGTATGGGAAGAAATCAGCTCGTAGCAATCGCCTTGTTCCAGATAATTCTGATCATTTCTATTGAATTCATAATTCCTATCTCATACCGGAGCTATTTGGATGGCATTGGGCCCGGGGCCGGGGGCGCGGGGGAGGGAAAAGAGAGTTCTTGGCTAAATGAAAAGGTTTCACTCCTTGGAGAACTTTTTACCAACTTCATGCCTTCTGTCGCAGCACAGGAACCCCAACTTTATTGTTGCGAGCGGACAAAGGAAGGAGCGATATGCCAGACCGCAGGGCAAGAGCAATGTAATCCTTCATTCAGGAGTGCTGCAGGAAAATGCGAAGATGGCGCGCTTGCAACATGCGTTCTTGGATGCTGCTTGAAGAATGGAGTTGCCTCTGAGAGCGTGCCTGCGCTTACATGCCAGCAGGCAGGTGGAGATTTCTTTTCTGGCAAGAGCTGTGACGAAGTTCCGCAGGCGATAAAGGGATGCTGTGCTATCGGTGATCAATACTCCTTCACTACAGAATCACGATGTAATATTCTTGCAAAAACTTCTGGAATTCAGGCAAATTTCCGACTCGATATCCAGAGCGAGGCTACATGCCTCGCACTCAAATTTGAAGATGCAGAGGGATGTTGTGAGACAAATGGAAGATTCCAATTTGGAACTCAGCGTGCATGCACTGAAAAAAGAGGAACCTTTAATGAAGGAAAACTCTGCAGCAATCCAGATCTTGTCGCTGGTGGAAGTACTTGTGTAAGGCAGAAATCCACAGGATGTGCAGATGGCCTTGACGGAGTGTATTGGTATGATTCTTGCGGAAACAGAGAAAATATTTACGACACGAATCGGGAAAGGAGCTGGAGCAATGGGCTTGTTCTTCCAAAAGCGCAGAGCTGTGGAGCGAACACTGCGAACATCAACAGCGCTTCCTGCGGAAATTGCAATTACCTTAGTGGAAGTGTGTGCGGCCGCTTTAATTCAAACACAAGCAGGCCTTCTGTTGGCGATTATATCTGCAAAGATTTGTTCTGCAGGAATACTCTTGAGAGTAATGGCGTGCCGAAAATCAGGAAGAGTGGAGAGAGTTGGTGTGTCTATGATAGCGAGACAGGGCAGGGACAAGATGTTGTCGGCTCAAGACATTGGCGCGCACTCTGCATTGACGGAGAGCAGATAATAGAGCCATGTTCTGATTTCAGGCAACAAGTCTGCATGCAAGGAAGCGTGGATGTCGGAGGACAGGAATATGTTGAATCCGCCTGCGTAACAAATAGATGGAGAGAGTGCTTGAACATACAGGACCGAGATGTTTGTGCGAATAATACCGGATGTTCCTGGTTTGATTCTCCAAGAAACTGGGAAGGTTTTGGGAATAACACTTGCGTGCCTAAGACTTCGCCAGGATTTGATATCTCAAGTTTTATCCAAAATGAACAGGCTCCGCAAAGCCCTGGAAGCGGAGTAGGAAGAGCTGTCGGAGACGCTGCTGTGTGCAATGCCGGAAGCTATTTCTGCCAGGTGAAGATGAAAAAGAGTGGATTGTTTGGAGGTGGCGGATGCAAAGGTAATTGTGAGTGCACAAAAGAGGAATGGAGAAATAAGATGAACGATAGGTGCAATGCACTTGGAGATTGTGGTGCGTCTGTGAATGTTGCCGGCGAGTTTACGCAGGATGGATATGCTATTTACAGCAAAAAAGTCAGCGAAGAATTCGACGAGCAGGAATTCTTCCAGAAAGCGAAGAGGATTCCGCTGAAAGATTCTTACTTGAACTCACTGAAGAGAGTTTTCATCCTTCCGCTTGAAGGAGAAGGGAGAGGAATTACAGGGAGAGTTGTGGCGATCACTGGGTTGGATACAAATCTTCAACAGATGATAAAGGATTACAAGAATCTGGGCGGGAAAATGGGATTGCCGGCAGAGGCGAGCGGTAGGAGCGCAATTGCCACAGAAACTGAGGGCTTCTTTGATAAGCTCAACATAGACAGTGATGGTTTTTCCGAAGCGGCGGCTGCAGTGGCCATCTTCTTTATTGCAAAATCATTTGGAGTGAGTGATGCGATCGCGGGAGTTGTTGCAGTAACATATCTAATTTATCCAAAATTTTTCGAGGGCATTGGCAAGGAGTTCTTAAGCAAGTATGTAAGCACGGGCTTAGGCGGAATGATAGTCGCAATTCTTATCGCAGTAATCTTGCAAGAGCTTTTCGGCGACATCATCAATGATATCGGCAAGGCGCTCTTTGGAGAAGAATACACTAAAGTCGTGTACTTCTCATGCCAGGCAGCGCTTCCTCCAGATGGAGGAGCTAAATGCGACCTTTGCAACAAGGATTCAAGAAGGCCTTGCTCTGAATACAGATGCAAATCACTTGGAGCAACATGCGAGCTCATGAATAAAGGGACTTCGCAGGAACTTTGCGTCTCTGTAGCAGAAGATGATTTAGTTAGCCCTAAGATAGAGAACGTGCGTGTAGAGACAGCGGGACATGAAGTTGCGAATCTTGTCCCGGGTGCTAGTGCTAAAATCCAGAAGACCGGTGGATCATGTCTTGAGCCATTCTCAAGCGTTCGGCTTTCGATTATAGCTAATGAAGCGTCGCAGTGCAAATTTGATTTCGAGCACGGAACAAGCTTTGACGAGATGACATTCTGGTTGAGCGGAACTAATTTTTATCTGAGGGAGCATCCCCTCACTCTAACTCCACCGGGAAATCCAATCAATGGATCTGGAACAGGCGAATTCAGGCCTGGAGTGGAGAATACTTTCTTCATCAAATGTAAGGACAGGAATGGGAATAAGAATGCCGAAGATTTCACACTTTCATTCTGCGTAGATGTGGCGCCAGACAGAACTCCTCCGCGAGTTGTGGAGACATCTCCTATAAGTGGCTCGTTTTTGCCATTCGGAACAACTCAGCGGGAAGTTAAAGTTTACACAAATGAGCCCGCGGCGTGCAAATGGAATCTGATTGATTCCTCATATGAGCAGATGCTGAACAGATTCACCTGCTTGAACAAGATTGACGAAGTACAATCAAATGGTGCATGGCTTTGCAAGGCGAATATGAGCATGCAGCAAGGAGAGAACAACTTTTATCTGAGATGCAAAGACAATCCAAATGGAGGAAACGGAAGCGTACAGAATGTTAATTCACAGAGCTTCATGTACAAGCTTACAGTTGCAGATGAGCTGAAGATAGCTTCTATCTCACCAAGCGGAGGGGAGATAAAGCTCGGAAGCAGAGGCCAGCCAATCCCTCTTGAAGTGCAGACAAGCGGAGGGGCGAACAACAGGGCATACTGCTTCTACAGTTTCACCGGGTATGGAGTGCAAGAGAATGTATTCTCTGAGACGGGAGGGAGTGCGCACAAATCTCTTCTTGCCCTAGAAGATGGGCAATACACATTCTTCATAAGGTGCCAGGACTCTGCGAGCAATGAAGCACGGGCGCAGGTTTCTGTGCGAGTAAATGTTGATAGAACTGCGCCTCAACTTGTGAGAGTATTTGTCACCGGAGGAAGCTTGATGATTGTTACAGACGAAGTGAGCAGCTGCCGATACAGCGACAAAGACTTTTCATATGCAGATGGAAAAGTACTCGAGCCAGACAACAGCGTGGTGCATTCAGCACCATTATCGCAAGTGCCAGCAACGATGTACTTGAGATGCAGAGATGGCTTTGGAAATGAAGGTCTTAGATTGGTAAGGCCGCGCGACTAACATGGCGGTTTCGGGTAATAGATACTGGTTTGAGGTTACTTTTGCATAGAAAACTTTTTAGTCATCGCATTCTCCGACCTGGATTTTTTATCAGCCTGTTTCTTTACAAGCTTCCACAATTCACCTAATATTGCGTTTGGCACTTTAACCTTATGTTTGTGTTTAAGTGTCTCTAGAAGGGTACCCAGGTTAAATATAGCTGTTTCTTTTCCTAAAGCCACTTGATTTCTTGCCTCTTCTACTAAAAGGCTCCAATTAATAGTATCTATACTCCTTATAAGATTGATTATATCATCTTCATCTTTTACTCTTCTTGTAGCACACTTCATTAAGATAATATCATGTACATCTGCAATCTTTAAGAGAAGATTCTTTCCAAACTGATGGTCTTGCCGTGATCTTTTCTGCATACTTACAGAGAAAATAAAGTCGATGACATTGGTTGAGAATAAGTCTAATCTTGCGTCACCTAAACTTATCATTTCAGGACTATTATCTTTAACTCCATGCACAATAGTAGAATCCATCTCCTTATATCCGAGCTCTTTAGCGGCCTTTTTAAATGCCTTTTTATCCTCTGTCTTGGTAAACACTAGATCAACATCGAGTGTTGCTTCTTTAAGTCCCAGAAACATCATTGCCGTACCCCCTATAGCATAAACAGTGATTTCGTATGGGATTCTTTTACCTATCTCTATCAGAAGGTTTTGCTGGTCTTTTACGGAAATCATTTCTTATAATCCTCTAAATCGTTTTCATTAAAAGGAACATGTACTCTCCATCTATTTTCTATATTTTGAAAATCCTTTGATTGTAGATGTTGTATTACGAATCTGTAACTCTCATCTTCTTTTGGCAAGGCGTGGTTTATAAAACGCTTTTCCATTCTTCTTACTTTTCCAACTTTTTTACGCGCTACATCGTATAAGGCCCCTATCTCTCTTACAAGATTGTTCTCTTTTGCTAATCTGTAAAGCTCAGACCAGTTTTTTACCTTCCTATATAATACTAATGCTGCGAGGATGTATCGAATTTTCCTCGTTTTAACGGAGTATACCAGTGTTTCTTCGATAGAAGGCACTCTTCCGTGTATCTTATGCACTTCAGAAGAAGAAAGCTTGATGGGAGAATATTTATTAATAATATCTACATAACTTGTTCCTCCCAGTACATTTTCAGGTGAAATGTGATATACTCTTTTCTTGTCAGAAGTATACTGGGTTTTTACATAACCTTTCCTTTTTAGCCTATAGACAAGATAAATTGCTCTAGCTCTATCTACATTTAATGCGCTCTTTATTGATTCTAAGGTTTGTATACCTTTAATCTTGTTTACTAATTCTTGGGTTCTCATACTAGTTAAATGCTAATCAGTTTAATTACATACTTAAATGTATGGGAAGTAATATATAAACCTTTCGCTTTTTATGATAAATAAGTTAAATGTATGGGAAGTAATATATAAACCTTTCTTAATAGTTGTTATCTTAGCCAGCCCATTTCAGCTTTTAACTTTTAACTAATAGCCAAACCAGCTTTGCATAAGAGACCTGATCAAGAAAGAAGGCGCTAAAGATGAGAAAGGAGACTTTGCACATAGACAATAGTTTATACCACACAACCGAGTACAACTGAGCATAGCTGAACATTTTTAAATTACTGAGCTGTTCATTTTTCTATGTTCAAAGAGAGAAAGGGGAGGGGAAGAAAGGGCGAGCTGATGGGCCTGCCATTCGTATTTATCATCTCCCTCATTATTGCCGCGATAATTGTGATTTTCTCTGTGATCACGATAAAGAATTTCACATGCCGGGGAGAGCAGGTTGCGATAAATGTCTTTGTTTCTGATTTCAATTCCCAAGTGGAGAAAGCTTTTTACACAACAAGGGGAAGCCAGACCATCTTCCGTGGAAATTTGCCGAACCAAGGATGTGCGAAGATAGAGCAAGTCTGCCTCGGGTTTCCGAGTGAGGCACGCTCCCCACAATTCAGGAACGATGATATTTGGTTTGAGGTAAGCGCGTATGCAGGACAGGATAGGAATCTGTTCTTGTATCCACGAGATAGCCTGCAGGAAGCCGGAGTGCAGCAAGCATACAAAATTCACTTGATGAATGTTACGCAAAATCCGACGTGCTTCCAAAGCGGAAGTGTAGAAATCACCTTGAAGAATGAAGGGAAGTACGTTAATGCGCTGAAGAAATAAACTTCTCCAAGGAGATTAAGCGAAAATAAAGAGGGTAAAAGACAGAGGAGAAAATGAAGGATAAAAAAGGGATGGAAGTTTTCCACTGGATACTCATCATGATTGTCGGTGCCGTCATCTTGCTTTTTGGAGTAATCTTTGCTGGCAAGAGCGGAGGCGTAGAACAGCAGAAACAGAATGTTCTCGTTGTGGAGTATCTTGAGATGTTCTTCAATCCATTCACGAGTGTTGGCGCTATAGCAGATTCTTTCGGAAAGAAAGTTTCCCTTCCGTATGAGATTGATGCAGAGCTTAGATGTGAAGGGGGAAAGGAATTCCTGTTTGTAGGTTCTGGCGGCAAAATATCGAGCGAGAAAATAGAGAATTTTGTCTACACTCCGTCCAAAATAAAAGCGAGGGAATTATTTGTCCTGACAAAATCTTTTGAGATTCCGTTCAGAGTCACTGACTTAATTTTTACCTTTGACTCTGGCCAGAAGTTCTGCGTTATTTATGATGAGCAAGACGCGGGGCAAGCTGATTTTGTCGATCAATTAAAAGGAGATATCGAGGGAAGCCTTGTTGATGCGCAAGGGAATTTTGCGTATTGCCAAGATATAGGGTGTTGTAGGGTGGCAGGGAGCACAAGAATAATCTCCCTCAATGCACAGAAAGGAGATGTAAATCTTGTTCCTCAAGGCGCTGATGGTGAAGGCTTCTCATTCGGAGAGGTAACATGGGCGGCGCAGGGAGCACAGGGCTCGGGGCAGGGAGCGGCGAGCGCTGGAAGGAAGAGTGTTTTTGTCTCGAGTGCTCTCGCAGAAGCTGCAATCTTTTCAGATTATCCTCTTTATTCATGCAATCTTCGCAGGCTCATGAGCAAGACTGGCTCTGTGTCAGATATCTATTCTGAGAAAGCAAATTATCTGGGAGCAATAGCGCAACCACAGGTTTGTAATTATAATGCATTAAGGGGAGACCTACAGCAGATCAAGACCCTTGCAGGAAGCGTTGGAAGTGCTCAATCATTGAGCTCTGCTCGCGCGTTAAATGGAGCTGCGCAGGAATTTGAGACTAAAAATATGGAGCTACCATGCATACAAATATATTGAGAAACCAGATAAGGAAAAGCAAAAAGGGCCAAGTGAAGATGATAGAGACGATTCTCGTTCTCCTCGCGTTGGTTTTCTTTTTTGGGATAATCATAATCTTTTACTCACGCTTCCAGCTATTTGAGGTGCAGAGGCTTGCCCAAGAGGTTGATGAGGAGAGGGCTTCGTCATTGCTCGGAAAGATCTCTGGGATGCCTGAACTGAAGTGCAGCGTCTCTTTCGGAAGTGCCTCTGGAACTGACTGCATAGACTCATATAAGTTACTCGCCCTATCAAAACAACAAGCCAAGTTCGAGGAAGAGTTCGAGGGCCTTAGTGAAGTAAGGGTGGAGAGAGTTTATCCTCCTCCATCTGGAGCAGGAATAGGACAGGCGTGTGAATTCGGCAATGATTATCCTGAGAATTGCGCTTATTGGCAGCTCTATACGAGGGCACGGGGCGCGGGGCAGGGAGCTGGGAGTAGGACAAGCCTAGATTCTTTTGTTACTCTTTGCACTCAAAGGAGTTCTGTATTGTATGAGTGTGAGATAGGAAGAATTGTTGTTGGAGTGCCGGATAGAGGAGCGACGGGCGCGGGAGGGGGGGCATGATTGGGGCACAGGACGCAGGGCGCGGGGCAGGGAGCGCGAGGCGTGGAGAAGGAGGCAGGGAGCTCAGGGCGCGGGGCAGGGAGCGGGGCAGGGAGAAGAGAGCGCAAGAAGAAATGCTCGGCTTTGCCTTTGTGATAGTCTTGGTTATAATCATTGGATTTGTAATATTGATGCTGACTCTGAGAGGACCTTCTTCGCCCTTAGAAAGGGAAAACACAAGAGTAAACAGTCTCCTGAATAGTATCACTCATTTCACTACGAGTTGTGATAAGGAGAGTGTGCAGCAGCTCATCATTGCATGCAGAAATGGGGAGAGCTCTTGTGGGGAAGATAGCTGTGCATTTGTTAAGGGAGAAGTGACAAAGATACTGGGGCAGACCCTTGCCGGAGATTTCAGGTTCAGTGCAGAGGTTACGGCAGAGGGAGAGGAGCAGGTGCTTCTAGAGATCAAGAAAGAAGAGAATGGAGAATGTTCTGGGAAAAGAACTTCATTTGTGGCTAGCTCTGTACTGCCACGGAGAACTATAATCAAGCTTGTAAGTTGCCCCGAAATGAGTGCGAGTGCCGACTCTGGGGAGTAGGTGTAGAGGTATGAATCTGGGACTCGGGGCTCGGGGCGCTTAAGCAAGATCTATAACAATAGTTAAGCTATCGACCGCGAGAACTGGTTTTGCCTTTTCTACCTTCCCTTTAGCCTTTGTTCTTTCTAGAGAAAGAAAACCAATCTCCACAAGTTGTTTGATATCCTGCCTGACCGTCTTTATGTCCCTGCCAAGGCGCTTTGCGAGTTCGTATATTGAAGAAGGAGGGTGCTCTTTAATTTCGCGGAGAATGCGCATTTTCTCCTCTGTGATTATGCTCCTTATCAATCCTAACCTACTGAACTTGGCTTCTTCAGCTTTTGCTTCAAGCTCGGCCAGCCTCTTGAAACGAGTACCGAAGCGGCTTATGAGAAGGTCAAACCTTCTTGGAAGAAGCCTGATCTTGATGGTTCTATCTCTCTTCTTTTCCTTCTTAACCTCTTTTTCTTTCTTTGGCATGCAAAAATAAGGCTGAAAAGGTATATAAGGCTTTTCATCCCCCATATATTTGGGTATGCACTGCGCTATGTGGGGGAAAAGATACCCTATAGTTTCCTTTCAGCCCCCTCTTTTTTCCTGTGCTAAGAATTAGGCCTTAGAAGTAACGAATTTCCACGATCCAGCTTTAACGAAAGGTTTATAAATAATATTTCTCTGAGTAGAGGAAGGCTTATGACACATGCCGAAAAGGCTAGGTGCGCACATCTAAAAAAAGGTAAGCCGAATGTTTACAATTGCTAAAAGGAGGTTAAAAAAAGAATGAGACTATTTAAGAGAGCAATTAGAAGAATTGCTCCTCTTGCCGCGAGTGCATTGATGCTAGGAAGCAGTGTTGGCTTCGCATCTGCCGCTGATTTAAATGAGTTTCCGCAACCTTTCGTAACAGTTTCTGGAGACTACCAGGGCGCTATCGTCCTTGGAACAGGAGCTACTGGAGAGGGAGCTGCGCTTGATAATGCAGCAGCTACAGCCATCAACGGAGCCTTAAGAGTTCCAGTTGATGGTGGAAGTGGAAGCACAGTTGTTAGCGGTGGAGAAGGCAAAGACATACCAATAGGGTATGGATTAGGAGATTCTACCTATGGATGGGGCTCAGCTATCACAGACAGCGACATACCATCATTGTACGACGATACTATAAGCGTCCAGATCGGTGATGTTTCTGGCGATTACGACGTGCATGAGGAAGTTGTCTTTTCTGCGGGCTTGGCTGTAAGAACTGGATTGAACATAACAACCCCAGACGATGAGTACAAGGACAAGCCATTCATCGAGGTGCTTCAGAAGTCAGTTACGTACAGATATGCATTTGACGAGTCTGTAAAGACAGGAAACTATCTTTCCAATGCAACAACAGACGACCCAGTTACCTTGAACATTCTTGGTAAGGAAGTAGAGGTAACAGCAGCTACCACGACAAGCCTAACAGCTAATGTTGGAGAAAAATTCACTTTGGCTGTTGGAGAATCGAAGGAAATTGCTAGCAAGACCGTAACACTTGTTGAAGTCGGTTCTGATGGAAGTATCAGAGTAGATGTTGGTGGAGAAAGCAAGATTATTGGTTCTGGTAATACCAACACAGTTGGTGGATTAAGAGTAAAGAACCATGCTAGAATCTACACAACAGCATCTGGAGGAGTCAGCCAGGCAACAGTGATTGCCGGAAGCAAGACTTCCGAGACATTCAATACAGGAGACGAATTTATCGGACAAGATGAAAACGACCCTGACTGGATTTGGCAGATAGATAACTTGGGCACTGCATCTAACGACAACGGAAAGCCAAAAATTAACGTTACATGGGATCAGGTATGGACTGATTCAAATGAAGTCCTATACGAGGGAGACACATTTAGCTTCCCTGACAACTATGTAACACTTAAGTTTGATAGCTTGACTGATGGAGTATGGAGAGACTACATCCTTGAAAAGACAACTGTTGAGTTGTATAACTCCACTGGAAAACAAGATACAGGTGGAACCGGAAGTGAGCCAAGCTGGAACACATCTGCCGTGCCTGTCCTTACTTTGAAGGCTGTCAATGGTGAAGATGATGCAATCAAGTTCCCTTCATCTGGTGTTGTATCCCAATGCCAAGGAAAGGAGACTGATCAAGTTTTCATCAGAGCAGCACGAGGTACTAGTGGTGTAGCTGGTGATGGTGGTTACATACAAACCTACGGAAACAACGTAACTGTATACTGGAAGGACAGCAACGATGGTGGAAAGGCCAAGTTCTGCGGAAGCGCAACTTCTGCTGGTCCAATCGAGCCTACCACTACGATTACACTTACACTGCAACATGATGACGCTACCTTCAACTTTGATATTGGAGCAAGCACTGGAAACTCTTCATTCAACGACACATCGAGAAACCCACAACTAAGATTCATTCTTGGTAGGGGTGAACAACAATATGTGAACTTGACTGCAAACGTTTCCGCTGCGACAGGATCCATTGGATTTGAAGATGGATGGACAACTATAAGTGGAGGAGGAACAGCTGTTTCAACAAACGTCAGAGCAGTTGGAAGCATGGGTCCAAACTTTAAGGATATCGGAACATGGGAGGAAAACACTCTCACAGTTGATGGACTCAAGCTGTACGACCCTGATGCTAATGGAGACAGCAATAAGTTCAAGTTTGGTGTTCCAAGAGATGAAAACATTGACTTCAGAGCGAACATTCAGGTGTACGGAACTTCTGTTGAGACAACAAGAGGTGGAAGTTCATTCACTGGAGCTCCTACAGACTTGCCATTGCTTGATTCAGAAGTATTGGCCGGAGTAGGACAGAGCGGGCACATGATTGTTATCGGAGGAACTTGCGTAAACAAGGTATCTGCTGCGATAGCTAATGTCAATTACCCAACTTGTGGCGATGCTGCAACAACAGCACTAGGATTTGGAGAGAGTGAGGCTGTATTGAAGCTTTACGACTCACCATACGCTGCTGGAAAGTTCGCATTGCTTGTAGCAGGATGGGAAGGAATCGACACAGCAAGAGCTGGTAGAGCTATTGCAAAGGGAGTTCCAAGTGTAAGCGGTCAAGAGGCAGTATTAGTAACTGCAACAGAAACAGTTACTAAGAAGGCTTAAAGCTGACAACAAAGGAGTATAATTTATTTTTTCTTTTTTCCTTTTATTTTTACTCTTGCGCGAGAGCGCTGTTTTTGCGAAAGGTTTTTATTTGTAATCTCCTACGACAGAGGGGATAGGAAACTAAGAGAATGGAACAGAAGAAAGAGGAAAAGAGAAACCCGTGGAGCCTCTTCGGTGCTGCTGTTGTAGCAGTAATGTTCCTTGGCTCTACAATAGGCCTTGTTTTCTTCTATTCCGGAGATTCAAGCAATCAAGGAGATCTGGGGAAGCCAACTTATGACTACAACGGGTTCAAATTTGTGCAGGGAGATGGGGGATGGCAGACTTCAACAGCCTTCGGGCCATTAATTATGGTGAATCTTCCGCAACAGGTTAAAGACCTAGAGTGTGTTGGATGCGAGCTGCTTGATTATAATTCACTAGCTGGAGGAAAGGTGTATATTATATCCTCAAGCGCTGCAGAGGATAATGGCGCGGCAGAAATCCTGAGAAATTTCCCGTATTCTAGTAAGCAGAGGGCTTGTTTGCCGGAGAACGGAGAGAAAGAAGAATGTAAGGAATTACCTTTGCGAGATTGTGCTGATGCATCCCTAGAAAGCAAGATCGTAATTTTAGAGGAAGGGGTGATTCAAGGAGAAAACGAAGAGGAAGGGGTGAGCAAAGCCTCGAGAGAGAAAGTCAACTATCGAAATAGCTGTCTTACACTTGAAGGAGAAAATTTAATAAAGGCTGCTGACAGGGCTATCTACAAGGCTTTCGGGGTGATATCTTAAGCTTTTCTTTTGAAAAGAAAACCTTGGAAAAGAAAGGGACATTCATCAAAGAAAAGAGTGGGAAGCTGGAAATAAAAAGATGGAACAAAAACAACCACAAAAATCCTTAAGGAAAGAGAGGACTGAAAAGTCGGCTGCATGGCTCGTCATAGTCATAATTGCCTCTGTAGTTCTAGCTGCCGTAATCCTTACACTAAGATATAACGAATCTAATTTCAAATATAAAGGGTATGATGTAAAGAAAGTAACCCCGAAAGGAACGACCGCAACTTTCTATGTTGTGAAGGTGCCAATCAGGATTTATGGAACAGTAAATAACTATTATCTTTTCTTGAGGAATGATCCTAGAGAGCTTGAAGGATTAGAGGTAGAGGGCACTGCACGCGAAGTCCTTCTTGATCCAAAGCCGGAAAAAGTGTATTTAACCCATAGTCCTGATATGCAGAATATCTCTTATGTCGGATTAGCGATGCTCCAGGTCTCAAATGTTATTGGAGTAAATGGAATTTTCGGGATTCCAACAACAGGGGCTGTTACCCGCGAGATAAGCGGCAGGGCAGAAAGCGCAAATCTTACAAAAACCTGCGCTGACTCCTCGGAAAAAGTGTTAGTTATAGAATTCAGGTATGCTGAAAAAAATAGAATCTACGTCGATGAGAGGGGATGGAGATGCGTCATAATTGAAGGAAAGGATAAAGATGAGCTAATCAAAGCTGCAGATAAAACTGTTCTGGCTCTGCTTGGACTATAAGGAGAACGAAGACGAATAAGGGAAAGATGGAACAAGAGATGAATCAGATTAAACCAAGAGTTCTTGTTGGCTGCCCGACTTCAGCGCATAAAGAGTATTGCTTGCAAGATTATGCTTCTGCACTGAAAGAACTTTCTTATGAGAATTTTGATATACTGATAGTAGATAATTCAGAAAGTGATAGCTACTCGGAAAAGATAAAGGCACTCGGACTTCCAGTGATAAAAGCTGCGTACTCGGAGCATGCGAGAGACAGAGTGATTGCATCGAGGAATATTCTTCGGGAAAAAGCGCTGGATGGAGGATATGATTATCTACTGAGCTTGGAGCAGGATGTAATTCCCCAGCCAAATATTATCGAAGGCCTGTTGAGGCACAAAAAGAAGATCACTACAGGAGTAGTTTATCATCTATTCCCACAGAAAGATACTAATGAGTGGATTGAAAAACCACTTCTTGCACTTTGGAGCAGGAGTGAAAGAGGGAAGCTTGCTTTCTTTTCTGCAGAACAGATATTAGACTTGAGTGTAATCGTGGAAGTTGATTACTGCAGTATGGGATGTCTGCTCATCTCAAGAGAAGTACTTGAAAAGATAAAGTTCCGCTACGAGGAATTTCCATACAAGACCGAAAGTCCTGATGAAGTGAAATGGGACGATTGGTGCTTCTGTGAGGACATTCAGGAGCTCGGATATAAGATTCATGCAGATCTTGGAGCAAAGTGCAGGCATCTCGTGATTGGGGGATACAGCATCACTCTCGGAGATACAACGAATGTGAAAGTCCTTCCTAAAGATGATACCATGAGCATAAGCATCAAAGATCTCATCAAAGAGTAGAACAATTAGATTTATAATTTACTGCTCCTATTTTATTCCAAGCCGGGTTGGCAGAATGGTAATGCGCTGGCCTTGAATTGACCTTTCTTTTTGGAAAGCGCACGGACAAAGTCCGGCGCGCAGAAGCGTCGCGCGCTTCTTACGAAAGCTCAACCAAAGAAGCACAAGGAAAGAAAAGAATAAGCGAGCCAGTGGCGAAAGCCTCGCAGGTTCGAATGCACCTTTCTTTGGGAAAGAAAGCTGCACCAAAGAAACCAAAAAGTGCACGAAAGTCCTGCACCCGGCGCTCATATTAAAATCCAGAGGATAATCTAAAAGAAAGCTTTAATAGGTGTACTAACACCACAGGACAGGCAAAGAAAATGAGAATACTGAAAGAAGAAATCCCCATCTTTATTGTGTATGGAGTAATCTTTGCTTATGCACTTCTCGCCCATTTTGGAAGAATACCTTTGCCTCTTGCCGCAATTGCAGTCCCTGTTTCAATGGCCCTGTTAATAGTTTTTTTAATACACTCGGCTAATATACTGATTAGGGGAGACTAATAAACTAACTTTCCAGCGCTAAAGGGCGAGGTAAATGTGGTTCTTGTTTGTAGATAATAAAAGATAAAAAGAAGTAGTAAATATAATAAAAAGAAAAAGCTATCTTTTCTTCTTCTTAGTAGCTTTTAGTACCAGTGTTATAACAATCACGAGCACGATGACCCCAAGTATCCACCAAAGCGCTTTCGAAGCACCAGCCTTGCCAGCTTCTTGCCCGCCGCTTGTCGTTCCTGTAGATTCACCTTCTCGTCCTGTTGTTGGTTGTCCCTCTCCAGCTGCTGGAGTGTAGCTCTCACTTATTGTCTTGAACTCAAAGTTAGCCCTGTTTCCAATAATGCTTACAAGCCTTATAGCCAAGTCATAGACTGCATCGGTCTCAAAGTCAACCTTCTTTGTCTCTCCTATCTTTAATACAAGAGTAACTGGATCAGATGCAACAATTATTGTTGCGCTGTCAGTTCCGACATCTGTTAGGGTGGCTGTGTGAGAGCTTCCTGCAATCGTAAAGGTTGCCTTGCCGTTCTCTGCCATCAATTGAGTCTTTCCTTCAGAGGTAATCGTTCCGAGGTTGTATGTTGCTCCTACAGCGCTGCTTCCGCTTCCGCCTCCTCCGCCTCCTCCAGCACTCTCACCAGAAGAAACTGTGAAGGTTTTTTGGCCAGCAGAACCAGAGTTACCTGCCCTGTCTCTTGCCGCGCAATCAACCTTGTACGTTCCTAGTTCATCTAGCTCCTTATCGCTTCCACTCGCAAAGTTAAATGTTGCGCTTGTATGCGTACTATTGTGATTACGTTTTATGACCTTCGTGCCGCCAGGTTTTGTGATAGTGACTACTGTATCATTTGTAAGCGCTGTAGCATCAGAGTTAGTACATTTAATCTCTGCAGCTGTAGATGAACCGAACTCATGATTTGAGGCTGGAACTGTTAATGTTACGTCGGCTGGCGATGTTGCATCTATCACTAGTGTGTAGTTTGTGTTGTTTGTTGCTGCATTTCCAAGGGTGTCATTGCATCGCACATTCCAGTTGTAGATTCCATCTGAAAGGTTGACATAGCCCGTGGTTTGAGTATTTCTATATGGCCCTATTCTTGCTGAGATTCCCCTAGTTACATTAAGCTGGTCAGTTGATCCTATTACTGTTCCATTAGTTACATTTGCTCCCCCGATACTTGTCTCAAGGTTGCAAGTTCCTATGAACTGGAGCGTATCAAGTGCAGTAAAGTTGAATCTTATTCCTGTTCCATTGTTCCTGTAGTGTGTTCTGTTGAAGAGCACACCAGGATTGTCAAAAGCGTATCCTTCTAATCTTACTTCTGGAGCTGTGTTGTCGATTGTGATGTTGTATGCAATGCCTGAAGTTACATTAAACGAGCCTAGCGCTCCTGTTCCATTATGCCCACGAACAGTTATGTTAATCACGACGCTTCCATTACTATCTGCCACGAGAGTAGTATCCCATACAATAAAGTAGCTTAAGTTACCATTTCCTGTGGATAAGTTAAAGGTGTTATTATGGCCAACAAGCGCCCATGTTATACCATCGGCTGCCTTTTCTGGACCTACAGTTGCATTATAATACATAGAAACATTTGTTATATTACTTGCATCAACGCTTATAGTAATAGTTGTATTAAGATCAAATGTTACTGTTCCAGACATGTTAGATCTGTTTATGTTTGGAGCACTGCCGGAAGGTTGACCTACACTTAAACTTACAACTTTTGTAGAAGTTGCATTTGGAAGTCCTATGTTACCGACATGAACTACTGAAACTCCTGGAAGTGCCACAACATAGTAAACACTCGCAAAAACTAGAACTAAGAACACTGCAAAGAAAACGGAGTTCTTAAACGCCTTAGCTTTGTCCATTTTATCCTCTTTCTTACCTCTTTATGTTATAATGATACTATAAATAATTATTTAATAATTATTTCTTAAATCTTTTTCTTAACTTATTTTCTTAACTTTACAGGTATTTAAATACTTTTCGTTTGTTGTCGCTTAGCCTGTAATTTTCTTTTTTAGCTCTTTGAATATTTGCTCTATAATTAATTTACTTCTTCTATGAATCTTGCATTTATAAATTTTTGGATGTGTTTTAATTAGCGGCGATTATGTTTTAGATTGATAAATTTGCGAGGGTAAATTGATAATATTAAACTGCCTAAGCTATCTCTTCCTTTAAATGCAGCTTTCTCTGCTCATCCCTGTACACCTTTATGAATGAGATGGTGAAGGCAAGAATGAGAGGGCCGATTATGAGCCCTATTGCACCGAAAGTGATAATTCCTCCAAGTCCGCCGACTAGGATTATGAGCGGGTGCATCTCTGCTTTCTTTCCCACGAGTATAGGACGCAAGATCAGATCGATATTATTTGTAACCACAAGGCCGAAAATCGCCAAGCCCACGGCAGCAGCGACTTCACCCATCGCAAACTGCAATGCAGCCGCTGGAATCCATACGAGCCAGGGACCTATAGGCAAGATGCTTGCGATGATCATCGCAAGAGTCCAGAATAAAGGATTTGGCACCCCGAAGATGAAAAAACTAAGGCCACCTACAACTCCTTGGATGAATCCAACAACTACAAATCCGTAAATCACGAGCTTGCTTATCTTCCTAATCTCATTGTAGAGGGATTCCTTATAACTTTCACGAAGCGGAAGCATCTCTACCACATTCCTTCCGACATCTTTCTCCTTGAAGGCGTAAAAGAGAACGAAGAGCATTATGATTATGTTCAGCATGAAAAGCGGCAGAGATACAAGGAACTGCGTTCCCTTCTCCACAACTGCGAGCGAAGTCTTCTCTACAATAGGCTTGATGTAGGGAGAACTCAGAAGCTCCTGTACTTTTGTTGTTCCGAGCTCTGCCTCCTGGAATGTGACAAAGATTTCTTTTGCCTCGTGAACTAAGGTCTTGACGAAATAGAATCCTCCGACTGAAAGAAGGATTGCAAGCAGTATTATCAGGATGATTGCGCTTGCTGTTGAGCTCTTAATCTTCCTTTGAATTAAAGCGTGAAGCGGCGAGAGGATGTAAGCCAATATTACGGCAAATATCAGGGTGAAGATGAATGGTTTTATGATGAGATAAGAGAGCAGGACGAAAAGTACGAAGAAAATCGTGGGCAAGTACCTTCCAAGGATGATGGGCCTAACAAGTCTCTTAACCATCCCTTCTTGAGACTTTCTAGATTTATAAATATTTATAAACGAAACTTCTTTACAAAAGAAGTTTCATCAAGAAACCGATAAAAAAAGAATATGAATTTCATAAAAAAGATATTTGATGGGAGGATTGACGAGAGCGTGCAGAGGCAGTTCCGTAAGTTTGGAAGAGGAGTTTATGAAAGGAGAGCAGTCATGGATGTTTCTGTTGGAAAAGAGCTAAAGATAAAGACCACATATGAATTTGCAAATGAATTCGTGCGCTTTCTCGCTGGCACAATCAAAAACAAGGCGCATGTCTCTGGGGGGGTTATAACCAGCAAGGATGTAAGGAGCGCTGGTATTTTTGAGATAAAGGATGTGAAGCAGTTTGCCGGGGTCAAGACCTATCTGATTGATTCTGAGCTGACCAAGGAGCAGATCCTGAAGGCTCTTGATTTGTTCCCGGATGCAGTATTCTGCCTAAGTTTCTCGACAGAGTATGGCTCTTTAGTCACCAAGGTGAAATCACCAAAATCTATGGCAAAGGCGACTAAAGGGGGAGACAAGATTAAGGCAGATTACTGTACTTTTGTAACTCCGCATAAAGAATTCAAGAAAGAATTTACCTTTGATGTGCAGGAAGATTTCAAGAAGCTCACCGCAGTCCATGCTTTTGATATCAAAGAGATCGTGATACCGCAAGAGTACAAGAAGGATTTTGAGAAGGCGCGCCTGCATGCGAAGAGAAAAGGTAGGGTCATCCGCACACTCTCGGTGGATGGAAAAGAATTTAAAAGGGAGAAAGAGTTCATTATCTAAGATTTAGGCGGGGAAGGGCTTGAACTCGCACTAGAAAGCCCATTTCATTCTCCTAAGCCTTATTTGGAAATATGCCAACAAAACATCGTCCACGAAAAGGAACGTTGCAATTCTGGCCCCGTAAGAGGGCAGCGAAGATTCTGCCTAGTGCTAACTGGCATGCGGTTGAAGCTGCAAGTGCCCATAGAAAAGAGGGCTTGCTTGGGTTTGTAGGGTACAAGGTCGGAATGACAACTGCACTGGTGCATGACCTTACTCCGAATAGCTTGACGATCAATGAGAATGTTGCTATGGCTATGACAGTGATTGAATGCCCACCAATGAAGGTGATGGGAATCAAGCTCTATAGGGGAGAGCAAGTTGCCACTGAATTTCTTGCAGATAAATTAGACAAGGACTTGAAGAGGAGGATAAAGCTGCCAAAGCAGGCACACAAGATCGAGAATGTATCTCTAGAAGGGATTACAGATGTTCATATTCTTTGCCACACTCAACCAAGGCATGCTAAGCTGAAAAAGACTCCAGAGATATTTGAGATAGGTATCAAGGCGGCAAGTGTGGAACGAAAGTTTGAACTTGCAAAGGAAATGCTCGGTAAGGAAGTGCTAATTAATAGTGTCTTCTCACCTCAAGAGGCGATAGATGTGAAGGGAGTTACAAAAGGAAAAGGACTTGTCGGACCGGTAAAGAGATTTGGTCTTGGATTGAAGGGGCACAAGAGCGAGAAAGGAGTGAGAAGGCCGGGAAGCTTAGGACCTTGGATTCCAAAGAAAGTTACATTTCGTGCGCCTATTTCAGGACAAATGGGTTTCCAGACAAGAATGCAGTATAATAATCAGATAATTCATACAGGAAGCAAGGAAGAGGCGGAAAAATTAAGATTTTTTGATGATTACGGTCTCGTGCGAAACCAATTCCTGATGGTGAAAGGAAGCCTGCAAGGCACGGAAAAAAGAGCGCTCATGCTTTGTGCCCCGATAAGAAGGCCAAAACATGCCAGCAATTACAAATTCGTGAGGTTGGTGAGGTAAGATGGATAAACAAGAAAATTACGAAGAGAAAGCTGAAAGATTTGTTGGGCTATTAAAAGTTGATACCCCCATAGCTACTCTTCCTGGAGGAGTAAAAATATATGGTGGCAATGTAGCTAATCTTGGAAGGACAGCGGAGCCATTTTTGAGAGAATTAAATGAAACTTTGAGAGAAACTGATATCACTAATGGAGCAAAAAGGTTTATTACTAAAACAGTTACGTCGACAGTTATATTCGGAATTCCAACAGAAGATTATCTAAGCACACTAGAGGTTTTCTGTATAGATACAAAAGATGGCAAATATGGATTTTTTAATCCGCGAAATGCAGAAGTGGTCGAAAAGAAAATGATCGAGTACTATCAAGGGTTTCTTGCACATACACCAAGTGATAAAATTTTTGATGATGAATCAAGAACATTATACCAGTGGATAGAGGAATTCAAAGAAAAGTATGGTCATGATCCTATAAAAGAAAAATGAAAGCGCAGATCTATTCAACAACAGGAGAAAAAAAACAGGAGCTTGAGCTTCCTTCATTCTTCTCAGAAGAATTGCGGCAAGATCTTATAGCAAAAGTTTTCAGGCAAGAGAAAGAGGGCCAAAGGCAGCAGTATGGAGTTGCTCTTTTCGCTGGCAAGCGTGCAAGCGCGCCTGGAAAAGTGCGGCACCAGAGAAGAAGATGGAGGGGCGCGTACGGAATGGGAATTGCGCGAGTGCCAAGGAAAGTCATGAGCAGGAGAGGAAGAAGATTCTTCTGGCAAGGTGCGTTCGCTCCGGGAATGACTGGTGGAAGGATGGCACATCCTGCAAAGGCAGAGAGAGTATTCACATTCAAGATAAATAAAAAGGAAAGGCTGAAGGCTCTAAAGAGTGCACTCGCAGCAACAACGTCCCAGAAACTGCTTGAGCAGCGCTATAGCTTTGAGGGAAAGCTTCCATTGAACTTGCCGATTGTACTCGAGAGGAAGATAGAAGAAATCCAGAAAGTGAAAGAGCTTGAGAAAACATTGCATGCGTTGCTGAAAACAGATCACTTCTTCCCGGAAAAAAGCATCAGGGCTGGAAGGGGGAAGATGCGCGGAAGAAAGTACAAGAAAACCGCGGGCCTGCTTCTTGTAGTAAGCAAAGCTGACAAGCTAAAGGGAATAAAGGCCTTTGATGTTCGAGAGGCAAGGGAGCTTACATTAAGCGACTTGGCTCCAGGTGGAGTTCCGGGAAGATTGACAATCTTTTCACATCCAGCGATTTTAGAATTACAGGAAAGATTCAAGGAGAAGTAGGAATAAGATAAGGAAAAATGATACTAAAACACCCAATAGCAACTGAAAANNAAGATCGCGTACATCCGCGTCTCAAAGGAGAGCGCTGCTGTGGATATCGCTTCGCGCCTAGGATTGATGTAAAACTTTTTGGAAAAGTTTTATCAAAAACTAAATAAAACAAGAAAATGGGCAAACCATTAATTCAACAGAGAAGAGGGAAAGGAAGCATTAACTTCCGTGCGCCTAGCCATAGGTATGCCGGTGCTCTCAAATACCCATCATACGCTCTCGGAGGCACAAAAGGAAAGGTACAAAAGCTTATGCACTCAACAGGATTTACAGCGCCTCTTGCGAAGATCAGACTGCAGAATGGAGATATATTCTTCAATGTTGCACCTGAAAAGATGATAGAAGGCCAGGACATCCACGTTGGCACGGACGCTGCTGTCGTTGAGGGGAATATTCTTCCGCTTGCGAAGATTCCCGAAGGCACGCCAATATGCAACATAGAGATACAGCCAGGAGATGGTGGCAAGATGGTAAGGAGTGCCGGAAGTAATGCAAGAGTCATGCACCATATTGGAGGTAAGGTCTCCGTGTTACT
>DUFK01000025.1 GCA_013331945.1 Nanobdellota archaeon | reverse complement strand
CACAGACTGATGAAGGCAGAAATATTGGGCATGAAAAAAGTCAGAGTTAGAAAGATACCGCGTTCTGAGATACCTAATATTTCAAAAAGACTTAAAAAGCCCTGATTTTAGATACTAAGCGTATACAAGTTAGGATAAGGAAATGAAAGCAGATATCGGTGAGAAAGGAAAAACATTCCATCTTGAAGTGGAAGCAGAGAAGGCGAAAGCACTCAATGGAAAGAAGCTCGGCGAGGAGCTGGATGGCTCTGCCATAGACGCGAAACTTGCAGGCTTTACACTCAAAATCACAGGCCTTTCAAATTCAGCAGGATTCCCTGCACGAAGTGATGTGGAAGGCCTTGGCTTGCGCCGAGTTCTCTTGAAGGGAGGAGTGGGCATGAGCGGAAAGAGAGCAAAGAACAGCAAGAAGATAAGAGGCTTGCGCCTGCGAAAGACAATCCGAGGTAATACGATTGCAAAGGATATCGCACAAATCAATCTGAAGGTCGTGAAAGGAAGCAAGAGCCTCGCAGAAATCCTTGGAAAACCAGAGGGCAAGAGCACGGAAGAGGCAAAAGAAGGAAAGAGCTAAGGAAAAAAGCGGGGAAAATTCTGCCTAAAGATTTTTTTCATGGGACAATTTCCTCTCGAGCATGATCTTATCATATAACTTCTCGCGCAGGATCAGATATTTACGTGGGGCAGTATAGGTCAAGCTTACCCCATTTGAACCAACATGATAATCAACACCAGAAGGAGAAGTATAAAGACCGACCAGCACATTCTCAGTTATCCTTGCCTCTGCACCAAAATAGTTTAGAGCGTATGTTTCAATTCGCTCCTTATCACCTTCCCCTGTTTTCACTCGTAATTCAACCTCTTTCCTATCCCCGATGTTATGTATGCCAGAGACTATTATCTCCAAGCTGAGGTCCTCACTAAGGATGAATACCTTATCTCCTTTCTTATGCGTCATGCAGAGGCCCATGTTTTATTTATTATATTCCTTACATTTATTTTTCATGGTTATAATGTGCCGCCCTTCCCGAGTTCTCCTGATTCGTGTTATTTTATACTCCGGAGCAGAGTAATTTATTTCTATCTGTGGGACCTCTTTTCCACTGCCCCTATAAGGCTCTTTTGTGCGTATGTCAAGTTCCACTCCTTCAATTCCTATACTTTCTAGGCTTATCAGACTATCCAAACCAACAGGTACAGACCTTACGTACTCATGAAACTCACCACTATAAACCTGCAGACACGCCTTATCTTCCCACGGTAAAATAGAAGAAACAATCAGATCTATGCTCCTCCCTTTCCCTTCAAGACGCGCCCCATCATACCTGCTATGTGTTAAGTGAAGTCCCATTGTTCTTGTTCTTCAGAGTCCATTTTAGTTCTTCCTAATCTTTATATTATACTCCTCTGACCTCCTATACAATATCCCAACATAATTCTTCCTTATTCCATTCCTTTGTCCGCTCTGCCAGCGCCTAAAGGCAGTCAAGTAAAAATCCTCAATTATCCTGGTTCCATCACCTATAGAAGTCAAGGTCAAATTCTCCTGCCCCGGAAGGCCATCTACCCTTAAATCGGCTTCTATACCCCCATCTATATGGTTTATACTTCCAATAACTATGCTGAATTCAAGACCTTTTCCCTCTACATCCACCCCTTCACCAACTCGATGGTATAGATAAAAACTTCCAAGCTCTGCTGCTGTCATTTGCCTATATAAAACGAAAAGGTTAAATATTTGACACTCCCTGGGAAAGCAGAAAAAGGCGCTAAAAGATGGAAAACGTGAAGTGCAACCGCTGTGGTAAGGCTTATGCTATAAGAAGCATGTCCCAGGATTTGAGCGGAAAAGGCCTTGTCTGTGAGGAATGTTTTCAGATAATCAATAAGGTCAGGGCTGACGCTGACCGCCTTATAGAGAGAAAGATAATGAATGTCGAAAAGAGCACGGGAGATAAAAGAAGTGCAGAGCATGCCCGTCTACAGAGAGAGGGCAGGGAATACATGTGCAGGAACTGCAATTACAAATTCTTCACAACCCTTCAAGTAAAAAGATGCCCATACTGCTCTGATGAAAACAGATTAACCTCGATGAATGATCTTGTGAAAGAGATAGACGACATAATTCGAAGTAGATGAAGCTTTTAGAAAAAGCGCTCAAAAAGCTTTGCTTTTTGGCGTGCCGAAATGCAGAGCATTCCGAGCACTTCTGCAAAAACTAGGGTAAACAAAAGCATAATCAAAATTCTTAAAGAAAAAGGAGGAAAAAATGAAATGCGAGAGATGCAATGGAGAATTTGCGAATGCGCAGTTGAGGGTTGATGCCAAGGGCAGCAGGCTCTTGTGTGGAAATTGTTTCTCTTTCGTAAAGTCTGGCTCGTTAGTGCCACAGAAAGTGAAAGAGGACGCAAGAAAGGACTTCACAGAGACAAGGAAAAGGCTCGCCCTTTCGACCGGTGAAAGGCTTGACAAGCAGGGAATGCAGAAAGAGTACTATCAATGCAAGACCTGCAACTACAGGTTTTATCACAGCCCCGGATTTGCGGGGAAATGCCCATACTGTGCAGCGCCGGCAGTCGTGCCATATGCGCATGAAGTCAAGCTGAAAGAGATAGATGATCTATTCTAGCTCGATTTTCTAGATTTTTTGTTTTAGTTTTTGATTTTAGACTCTTAGAAGTTCCTGTCCTCAATTCTTTCCTGGATTTCTTGCCATGAATACACGCGTGTGACTTTTTCCGGAAGAGACATTGCTCTGTTCCAAGGCTGATCAATTAACAAAGCTGGAATCCCTTGTTCTGCACAAGCGAGTGTAGTTTTTAGATAATCATCTATAAGAACATCGACTCCGAGCTCTTTGCAGATGTCTGTTTTCCTTATGAGTGGCTCTCCATCTTGCCTATGCACTTCATTTGTGAAATGAAGTTCGGAGAATGTAGAACTAAAATGATAGTCAAGCCACCTCCAAGTCTCTCCATAAACAACTTTTGGGCGTGAGGAGATAGTTATAAGGTCATGTTCTAAATCAATATTTCTCGTTGCTTTTTGCGCACCTTTAACTGGAGCTAGTTCCTTGAACTCAGAAGACAATTGAAATTCCAAAATCTTCTGAACAGCCTCTTCCCCAGTTCCTCCCCATACTTCAGAAAAATCATATGAAAATATATCTTTTTTTGTCAAGCTAGTTCCATATTTTTCATTGTGAAAAGGGCAAAGCGCAGCTACAAATTCCGCAAGCACATCATCTATATCGACACCAATTAGCATGCCGGCGCAAGAGCTGAAAACTTTTTAAAGAATTCTATTCTTAGCAATTGATGAATAAAGCCGTTATTGAAGAAAGCAAGGATAAGGAAGATAAAGCAGATAGTAGATTCCAACAGCCAGACCTGAACATCGGAGTCGTGGGCCACATAGACCATGGTAAAACTACTCTTTTGCAGAGGATGAGTGGAGTGTGGGCAAGCAGGCATTCAGAGGAGCTCAAGAGAGGAATCACTATCAAGCTGGGATATGCAGATGCATTCATCCGCAGATGCCATGAATGCAAGAAATTGACGACGGCAGAGAAGTGCGAGTGCGGCGACGCAGGGCACACAGCACAAGGCTCAGGGCGCGGGGCGGGGAGCGCGGGGCAGGGAGAGATACAGCGATACGTAAGCTTTGTTGATGCCCCAGGACACGAGATGCTGATGGCCACAATGCTGAGCGGAGCAGCAATCATAGATGCCGCAATCCTCGTGATAACGGCAAATGAAAAATGTCCGCAGCCGCAGACAAAAGAACATCTTATCGCCCTGCAGGCAAAAGGAATCAAGCACATCATCATCGTGCAGAACAAGATTGATCTGTTATCAAGAGAAGAAATACTCAAGAATTATCAGGAAATAAGGGAATTCGTGAAAGGCACTATTGCAGAGAACGCACCAATCCTCCCGATTTCTGCACAGCAAGGGATCAACATTGATTTTCTATACGAAGAGATACTCAAGATTCCATCGCCACAAAGAGATACTATGAGCACTCCGCTATTCCTGATTGCAAGGACATTTGATATAAATAGGCCAGGTACAGAAGCAAGAGTAATCGTTGGTGGAGTTTTCGGAGGAACATTGAAGCAGGGAACTCTGAAAGTTGGTGATAAGGTAGAGATCGTTCCAGGACTTGTAGAAGAAAAGGGAGGCCGAATCATCTTCAAGCCGATGAAAACAACAATCTCAGATCTTGTAAGTGGAAAGCACCATCTTAAAGAAGCGCTTCCTGCAGGAAGCCTTGCGATATCAACCTTGCTGGATCCATTCTTTTCAAAGGGAGATGCTCTCGCGGGAAATGTCATAGGGCTTGAGGGCAAAACTCCGGCAGTAGTTTACGAGCTGAAATTAAAGATAAATCTTTTTGAGAAAGTTGTCGGAGCGAGAGAAGAAACAAAAGTTGAGCCATTGAAGATGAATGAAGCCTTGCTGCTCAGCATCAACACTTCTGTCACAGTAGGGATCATCACCATGCTGAAGGGTGGAGAAGCAAAGCTTTCCCTTAAGCTTCCAGTGGCAGCGATAAAGGGGAGCAACATAGGAATAGCAAGGAACTTACAGGGCAAATGGCGCCTTATCGGATATGGAGTTATTGAGTAGAATTTGGTAATCTATACCTATCTAAATACTTTTTAAGATAAGCTTTTTCCCCAATTATCCCACCAATCTTAAAACCACCAAGCCCACCAATTAGCGAAGATGTACATAAAATTATAGCATCAAAAACATATTCAGGGGGAACATTAATATCTGTTGCTGGTGTTGGACCTGAATAACTTGCCCATATTGCACCGTTAATTACTCCAATAGATAGTCCAATTAGTGATCCTTTTATTCTTGCAGAAATTTCTGTTTTTTTCCACTCAGCGTCTTCATGCCTCAGCAATTCTTTCTCAAGATCAAATCCGTGTTTCATTATAATGTCGGTTATGAGACATTTATATATCTTATGAAGTTATCGGGTTAAAATTCCTGAGAATCCTACCCCTTCTTTATTTTGTAGTCATCAACAACATGACCAACCACCATGCCGATGGTGTAAAGAGAGCCAGAGCCAATCAATGCACAGGTAGCTGCTGTTACAATCCCTTTAAGAGAAAGCCAATCAGAACCATTAATAAGGTAGGAGGAGCCAATCACTCCGCCGACAGCACCGAGAGATGCGCCAATGCTGCTTAGTCTTATGGCATAATCTGGAGCAGGGCTATAGATTCCATTCTTCAATTTTCCTTCCAAATCTTTTCCTGGGCTATGATTGTTTTCCATTTTTTCTCCCGAATCTAAAAGTCACACTCTCCAGTTTTTGGATCATAGCAGATAATATCTCTAAACAATTTGTTCTTCCCGAGCTTCTTGTAGGTATAATAACCAAGACTCCCCCCGATGAATGCACCAGCATAGGCACCAGCCACAGTAAGCCCAACAGCACCAATTAGATGTGGAAAGAGAACAGAGGCGTCTTTGAACGCAGAATCAAGCGTTGGATTACCGTAAGCAAAGATACCTATAAAAAAACCGATGCCGCCGCCAGCACATGTGCCTATTTTTGCGAAGAATTCATCTCCAGACAGTGCAATATTCTCTAGATGCCAGACTTCAGCCGCATCTCCTTTGAATTTCGGCTCAAGTAAATTCAACTTGTGCTGACCTTTATCTTCCATCCCCTCCACAGAACAAAAAGAAATAAAAAGTTATCTTTTCAAAACTCTCAGCAAGTTTATCACCTTTAGATGGTAGAACCCTGTAACTCATCCCAATCTGCAAAATTCCGCTTTTTTATCTGCTTTCTAGCCATTTTGTAAGAGTCCATAAATTCCTTGTTTGATAATAGTCTGATGGACTCTTTTCTAGAATTTGCTTTACCAATGTTACTAGACAAATCTCTTTTTGTATATGACATCATGATGGTCGTAATCGAGGAAGGTTATACTCTCGTTTGCTTTATCGTAGGAAAACACTAAAACAAATGATTTCATAATGTGCACGCTCTTTACATTTTTCAAGTCATGTCGAAGATTTTTATAATGTTCCGGGTCAGAATTAACTATCTCTTCGATTTTTCTGTTGATCCTATCGTGTGCAACTTTATCTTTCCTCCTTAACTTTGCTAAGATTTCTCGAAGGTCATCTTTAATTTCATACTTCATTCTTTAGAAATTTCAAGAACTCTTCTTTGCTTTCAAAAGTTCTTCCTTTCTCCTTTTGAATTTTTTCCAGTTTTTCTAGATACTCTGGCCTAACTTCATGCAAATCATCGCTTATCTCGAACAATTCACTCTCTATCCCTATAACCCTCTTCTTTACATCTGCAAGATCATTTGCGATTTGCTTAAGGATTGCTTCGCTCATAATTAGTCCTATTATTGTGAATTTATATATTTTATGATAGGGTATGGAGTTATCGAGTGAACTAGTTACCTAAAGATAAGTCACTCTATCTTCTATTTTATTCAATAGACTATCTGGATTTATAGCAACTTCTTTATCAAATGCCTTCACAGTCCAATATACTAAGGGAGCGGCAACTAAAGCAGCTAATGAAGGCAAACCATATTGTAATACTGGCATTCCTATTTTTTCTCCGAATTCATATGAAGATGATGCTATCTCTACAGATCCCCAGAACATTGTAGCTGCTACTAAACCATCATTCAAAACTCTTCTAGATTTTCCGACCATGATTGTATTTATTGTGTAAAGTTTAAATAATTATCTTGAGCTCTTACTCCTCCATGTGCCTGTATTCTCCTCGCGTGAAATGCCCCACAAGCTCGCCTTTCTTCGCCAGCCTCGGGAAAACATCTCTCTCCAGAGAGGATGCACTTCTTAGAAAATCAAAAATTCCTTGCGAGAAGATGTAGATGCCGGCATTCACTGCATAGCTCTTGCTTTCTGATTGCTTCGGCTTTTCCTGGAAGTCCACTATAAGGTCTCCATCGAGCACTGCATTTCCAAACTGAGCAGGTTCAGAACGCATCATAAGTCCCATCGTAGCAGTCTTTCCTGCATCAAGATGTTTCTTGACCAGAGCCATCAGATTCAGTCGCATGTGCAGATCAGCACTCATCGCAATGAAGTTCCCAGAGACATAATTCTTCACAAGCGCAAGAGCGTTGGCAGTTCCAGAAGATTTCTGTTCATGCACAAGCATGTGAATTCCATTCTTGTGCCTTATCTTATCCACTTCGTCCAGAAATTCCTTATAAAATTTGCTTTTCTGTGTCACAATATGGATATCCTTAATCCCATTTGCCTTTAGAAAAGAAACCTGGGAGGAGAGCAAGCTCTCTCCCTTGATCTTCTTCAAGGAATAGGCCTGATGTTCTCCTTTCAGGAGAAGAACAGCGCTCTTGAGAAGCTCGTCCTGCATGGCAGATCGGAGAAGGAATTCAATGGCCTGGCTCCTAGAAGGAAAGGCCCTTGAGTCCACCTTCGCATCAATCATCCTAAGCAAGGATTCATCGATTGCTATGGCTATCTTCTCTTTTGGCATTTTATTTAGGACTTTCCGATATTTTCGGCTCGTTTAAAACCCTCCCAAATATTTTTTAGGATGTAGTCATTAACAATAGCACTATTATTAGTTCGCGAGAGATCTCTCAAATTTGAGTGCCCATCAAGATAGGCTATCATACCAAAGCGAGAAACAAGAGAAGAAAGAGCGTTGCCTAAATGCATTTCCACAGATTTAAGGTCCCGCATCGTTGCTGCATCATTCATGTCAATTTTCGGATCTCGACCGATAGCCTTTTTGCTTTCAATCTCTAATAAGCCATCTTCATTAAGTCTTTGCATCTTGTAATTGATAATTTCAAGACCAGCTGTTGCATTCGTACCATGAATAACATAATCACATGCCGCATATACAGCAACAAATTCTTTTAGTGTTTCAGCATCAGATTCTGATATTCTCCTCAACCTATAGAATGGTTTCTTACTAGAAAATAAAGCCGGATTTGCAATACTATGGAGAGAAGTTCCTGCGCTGTAACCAATCGCGAAATCGTCGCTTATAAGATGCACCCGTATAGAATTTTTATTTGGATCAAAAACAGGATTTGGAGAATTCCTTTCCTCATCGAAATCAAAATTACCAAAAAATTCAAGTGTTGGCAGAGTTAATGGAACAGGGACATCAAATTTTTGGGCTAAGTAAGAGACAGCTTCTCTAAATGCAGCTCTTTCATCCTCTTTTAGCTCCTCATTGCACAGGCTTTCTAATTCGCTCACCATTTTATTATTCTAGTAACCTCTTGGCTTCACAAAGGACATTAGATATATCATGTCTTGCAAGTTCAGAGATTTTTTCTCCACCATATTTTCTGAAAAGCTCTAATGCGATTAGATATGATTCCCTATGCACATCGTCCGCCTTTGACATCCTTTCTTGACTAATGTTAACATCTTCTGGATTCATAAAAGTGTAAACAAAAGAAGAATTATAAGCGACGATTTCTGATCCTATCCTAGAACTAGGATCCTCTGACTCAAATGCACCGGGGTTAACATTGTAGTGCAAAAAATGTCCGGCTTCATGGGAGATCGCTTCTTTATCATAAACAGTTTGTGGCAGTATAATCTCGTTTGGAGGGATAAATCCTGGAATTGTATCTAAAAGGGTGATGACTGGATTTTTCACTTCACTTATCTGAATGCCAAAGTAAGGTGCTAGAAATTGCAAAGACTCATTAAATTCAAGCCTAATAGGGCGCTCCATAATCATCGAAAGGAGAGTATTTCCTGTCATGCAAGTATGAACTAGTAATACTATATAAAACTTATCCTATACTGCACCGCAGCAATCTTTAAAAAGGTATGAATAGTTCATACCAATAGTTCATACCTTATGATAATGGAACAACTCCCGTCAGAGGAGAAAAGGAGGCTGATCACAAGAAGTATAGATGAGGGAATTGAGGCAAAGAGATCTCTTCACTTCCTTTCACCAGAGATAGAGAGGTTTTCCAGCATGGTAACAGAGGCCATCAGAAAAGGGAATAAAGTTCTCATATGTGGTAATGGCGGCTCAGCGGCTGATGCACAGCACTTCGCCGCAGAATTTGTAACAAAGTTCAGACAGGAAAGAAAGCACCTTCCGGCAATCGCACTTACAACTGATTCTTCAATTCTCACAGCGATCATAAATGATTTTTCCGGAGAGGAGATATACTCAAGACAGATTGAAGCTCTGGGCAATGAAGGGGATGTACTCGTCGGAATCAGCACTAGCGGAAAGGCAAAAAATGTACGTAACGCTCTCATAAAGGCAAGAGAGAATGGTCTCAAAACAATAGCCTTAACCAGTACAAGTCCTCTTGGAGGGGAATTCGCAAGCCTTGCAGACCTCGGCGTTGCAGTCCCATCTCATACTACAGCAAGAATCCAAGAATGTCACATCGCCATGTTGCACATCGTGATGGAACTTGTAGATAAGGAACTGTTTAATCTATAAGATGAAAGGCACGGCATACAAGAACGGAATGGCGCTGGCAAAACCTTAAGCAAATCCCATTAGGCTAAAGTCATACTGAATACAAACTTAACACAAAACACAATAAAAGAATGCAAAACAAAAAGATACTTGTCACAGGAGCAGCCGGATTCATAGGGAGCAATATCTGCTTCGCACTCCAGGAGAAAGGATATGATGTCCTGGGCCTTGACAATTTTTCAGTCGGTGAGAAAGGAAACCTGAAAGGATTTGATGGGAAGATCATTGATGCAGATATAAGAAACTTTGACTGGGCAAGCGAAAAAGTCAATGCAATAATCCATGAAGCAGCGATAACAGATACAACTGTCAAGGACAGAGAAATGATGCTCGAAGTGAAC
>DUFK01000042.1 GCA_013331945.1 Nanobdellota archaeon | reverse complement strand
ATAATCTTTTAAATCCCAAGGCCTTGTGAGAGTGATGCCATACCCATACATGACACTGCTTAAAATTGGCCCCCTCACATTATTCACCTTTGGCTTCTTCATGCTAGTTGGATTTCTTCTTGCTCTGCACGTCGCACTGAGAAGGGCAAAGGGCAGGATAGCAGAGGATCACATCTATAACGTGGCAATCATCGCCTTGATTGCGGGCCTTGTGGGCTCAAGAATCGCATTCATTCTTTTCAATTCTAGCCTCTTCACATCTTTCTGGGAATATTTTGCAATCTGGGAGGGAGGAATGAGCTTCTTCGGCGGATTCATCCTTGCCCTTCTCTCAATTTTTGTGTACACTAAAAAGAAAAGGATTTCTTTCCCACAAGTTCTGGACATCTTCGCTCCAGGGCTTGCGCTTGCGATAGCAATAACAAGGATTGGAGGATTTCTTGCGGGAGCAAATCCGGGTCTGGAAACAAATGTTGCCTGGGCATTCCAAGGAACACATCCTGTAGCCATATATCATTCTCTGGCGAATTTCATAGTCTTCTTTGTACTGATTAAGATAGATAAATCAAAACTCGGGGAAAAATTCAGGGCAGGATACCTTTTCGCATTCTTTATGCTTCTCTTTGGCCTAGAGCGCTTTGTAAATGACTTTTTCAGAGCTTACGACACGCAGGCAACAATTCTTGCGGCGAGGATTGCACCGCTTGTGCTTGCTGCACTTGCACTCTTCTTGCTCACAAAATTAAGAAAAAGTTAATCTTCTAAGGGATGATTATCTAAGGACTTTATTAGCTCCCTCTTTACTAGTTCTCTATATAGATTATAATGCTTGCCTTGGAAATAGTCCAGCAACTCTTCATCTGTCATCTTTTGCCATTAAGTGCACACTACCGAAAGGATTATATATGTGTATGTGCATACGCATATATGGTAAAGGTAATCTCCCTCTCAAATGAGGCGTACGAAAAATTAAAAGAAAAGAAGATTGATGAAGAATCGTTTTCAGGGGTAGTCTTAAGGCTTGTAGATAAGAAAAAGCCACTTCTCAGCGAATTAGCGGGAGCGTTAAAGGAGAGAAAAGTTGAATGGGGGAATATAAAAAAGTCCATCTACGAGAATAGAAAAAAAATGAGGCTCAAAGAAGCTAAATTTGGGTAAGATGTACTCATTCGACACAGACATCGTCATCGACTTTCTCCGAGGAGAGCCGGAAGTTGTGAAAAAAATCGACGAGTTAACAAATAAAGAAGCTCAAATTTTTATTACCCCAATTGTCCTTTGCGAGCTATACGAAGGAGCTTACAAATCTAAAAATTCTGTTGAAAACGTCAAGTTAGTTGAAGATTTTCTTATAAGGGTTAACTATCTAGACTTTTCGGCATTATCGTGTAAGTCTTTTGGTGAGGTAAAGACAATGCTGTCAAAGAAAGGAAAGCCCACACAAGATTTCGATTTAATGATTGCTGCAGTAACTTTGTCTAGAAATCTGACATTAGTAACAAGGAATAGAAAGCATTTTGAGAGTATACCAGATCTAAAAATAGAGGTCTGGTAGGTATTTCTTACAGAAAATCATAGAGAGACAAATTTAAAAGAATCTCCCCCCTGCAGGAAACATGGCAAAAGAACCAAGGGAGTCAAAGGAACCGAAAGAAGCCGGAGGAATTAAGGATATAATCCTGAAGCATGCGCTCAAGAATGCAATCTCTTATGGCGGCAAAGCAAGCGCTGGCGCAGTGCTTGGTCACGTTCTCGCAGGGAATCCAAATCTCAGACAGAATGTTCCAGAAGTGAAGAAAGAGATAGACAAGATTCTTGCACAAGTGAATTCACTAAGCCTTGCAGCGCAGGAAGCAAAGCTTCTCTCACTAGCACCAGAAATGCTCGAAGAGAAGAGAGCAGAGGTGCGCATCTCCTTGCCCGAACTTCCGAATGCAGAGAAAGGCAAAGTTGTCATGCGCTTCGAGCCCTCTCCGAGTGGAGCGCTGCATATAGGTCACGCATTTGTCTTCTTGCTCAACGCAGAGTACTGCAAAAAGTATGATGGAAAGCTTTACTTGAGAGTATCGGATACAAATCCCTCAAACATCCATGAGCCCGCATACAAATTGATAGAGCAGGAAGCTAGATGGATAACCGATTGCCCCTTCAACTTCAAGCTCCAGTCAGACAACGTAGAGACATACTACAAATATGCAGAAGAATTGATCAAGAAAGGCAAGGCATATGTATGCACCTGTTCCTCGGAGCAATTCAAGAAGCTGGTCGATGCAGGCAAAGCATGTCCTCACCGCGAGTTGCCCGCAGCACAGCAGATGAAAGAATGGAAGAAGATGCTTACGAAGGGCAAGGAAGGATACAAAGAGGGACAAGCTGTCTTAAGGATCAAAACTGACTTAAAGGCAAAAAATCCTGCCCTGCGCGAGTGGCCTGCGTTCAGGATTACGGAATCAGAACATCCAAAGCAAGGAACAAAGTATCGCGTGTGGCCCTTGATGAATTTTGCAGTAGCAATCGATGATGCACTCCAGGGCATGACTCATGTCCTGCGCGGGAAGGATCATATCGTGAACACCGAAAGACAGCTCTTCATCTTCGATTACATGAAATGGAAAAAACCGCACTATATTCACATCGGAAGGATCAATTTTTCAAACCTGAAACTGAGTGCCAGCGCAACTAGAGAGGCCATAGAGAATAAAGAATATTCTGGATGGGACGATATCAGGCTTCCATTCCTCGCAGCACTAAAGAGAAGGGGCTTGCAGCCCGGGGCTTTTGCGAACTACGCGATTGCAATCGGACCGAGCAAAGTCGACAAAACATTGAGCATCGAAGAATTCATGCAGATAATTTATGACAACGACCGCAAGATTCTTGATCCAGAGACAGATAGATACTTCTTTGTTCAAGAACCCATAAAGGTCTCAATCGAAGGAGCGCCGAAGCAGGATGCAAAACTTCCACTCCATCCGGAGCAGGACAAGGGATTCCGCACATTAAAGACCGGAAAAGAATTCTACCTTGCACAGAAAGACCTTGATGTGATAAACAAGGTAAAGGATGGACAGGTGTTCAGATTGATGCATCTCTTTAATTTCAAGAACGAGGAGGGCAGACTGAAGTTCCATTCTCAAGAGCATGATCCAGGACTAAGGGCAAAACTGATTCACTGGCTCCCTGCAGATGAGAAACAACTTTCCCGCGTTGTTGTCAAGATGCCAGATGGAACTGAGCTAGGGGGCTGGGCAGAAAAGAGTGTGGAGAAATTAAAGCAAGAATCAGTAATCCAGTTCGAGCGCTTCGGCTTCTGCTGCAAGCAAGGCAAGAATGAGTTCTGGTTCGGGCATAGATAATCAAAAAAGGAGACAGAAAATTTAGGCGGCTTTATGCCCGTAATGAGTTCCACTGTTAAGCTGTGATGTTAAACCCCTATTAACCATACGTTGATAGATTATGACATCGACCTTTCGAAGCCTTGACGGAGTTACATCTCTTCCGTATTTATCCCATATATAACCTAAAATTTGCTCATCGGTCATAATTCTCATTTCACGCCTGCTTGGTCTTCTAGAAACAACTCCTTCCAGAGCAGTGCTCGTCTCATAGCCTGAATCACTAGAGTCTTCTAAGCCCATAAAAATAAATGAGAGCTAAACCTAATAAATCTTTCCCCCGACCAGCACAGAGCACCACAAAAACTTTAAAAACTTAACACTTGTTAACTTTCTATGAAACTGCTACATCCGCAAGAGCTTGAAGTTTTCTACTTCATTCCGGCGATAAGGAAAGAGCTCTCAGTACAGATGAAGAAGAAGGGCAAGGGGCAGAGAGAGATAGCAAATCTTCTAGGGATAACAGAGGCAGCTGTTTCCCAGTACATCAGCTCGAAAAGGGCGACAGGAGTGAAGCTGGAAAAGAAGATAAAAGAAGAAATTTCAAAATCTGTTGATAAGATAAAGAACCCCTTAGATTCAGTTAGGGAGACTCAGCAGATTCTCGCTTTCCTGAGGCGAAGCAGGCTGATCTGCAAGTATCATCACAAATTCTTGAAGTTTATTCCTAAGAATTGTGATGTATGCCAAGTACAGAATAGGTAGGGGTAGTGAAAATGAAGAAGAATGTTTTAGAATTTGATAGAAGTAGATATGATTTTCGTGCCGATGTTAAGGAGACTTTCAGGGCGAAGTGTGGGATTGGTGAGGAAGTAGTAAGATATATCAGTAAGGATAAGGAAGAGCCGGAATGGATGCTGCAGAAAAGGTTGCAGGCTCTCGCACTATTTCAGGGAATGAAAATTCCTGCATGGGGGGCTAATCTGAGCAAACTAAACCTAGATGAACTATCATACTATGTAAAGGCAAGTGATGTAGAGAATGCATCAAGCTGGGATGAAGTTCCTGCCGAGATAAAGAAAACTTTTGAGAAGCTAGGCATTCCAGAAGCTGAACGCAAGATTCTTGGCGGAAGCGGGGCGCAATTCGAGAGCGCAGTAGTTTATCACAATTTAAGGAAAGAGATTGAAGCGCAAGGAGTCATCTTCGAGAATATGGACATTGCACTAAAGAAGCATCCCGAACTTGTACAGAAATATTTTATGACCAAGTGCGTTCCGATAGGATATCATAAATTTGCGGCGCTTCATGCAGCTGTCTGGAGTGGAGGGACATTTATCTATGTTCCAGAAGGAGTGAAAGTTACCCTTCCATTGCAGGCATACTTCAGGATGAATGCGCAAGGGATGGGACAATTTGAGCATACACTTATTGTCGCAGAGAAGAATTCGCAGATTACATACATAGAGGCATGCTCTGCTCCAAGATACAGCAAGAACTCACTTCATGCAGGATGCGTTGAAATCTACGTGGGAGAGGGCGCGCGAGTAAGGTATGTGAGCATCGAGAACTGGAGCCATAATACATATAACCTCAACACAAAGCTGGCCATCGTGGAGAAGGATGGAATTATCGAATGGATTAATGGCAACTTGGGAAGCGGAGTTACAATGCTTTACCCATCCAGCATCCTTAAGGGAGAGGGAGCAAGAGCAGATTTTCTCGGAATCGCATTCGCTGCTCCAGGGCAGAATCAAGATACTGGAAGTAAGGTCTACCATGCTGCACCTAGAACTTCAAGCACGATAAAGAGTAAGAGCATAAGCAAGGATGGAGGAATTACAACATACCGCGGATTGGTGAAGATCTCGAAGAGAGCACCGGGGTGTAAATCAAATGTGCAATGCGATGCGCTCATGATCGGCAAGGGAAGCAAGAGCAACACAATCCCTTACATACAGGTTGCGAATAATACAGCAGAGGTTGCGCATGAAGCGACAGTCGGAAAGATAGGAGACGAAGAGATCTTTTATCTCATGAGCAGAGGAATCACAAAGGAAGATGCAATCCAGATGATTGTCTCGGGATTCATAGAGCCGATAGCAAAAGAGCTTCCGCTAGAATATGCAGTGGAACTAAACAAGCTAATCCAGCTGGAGATGGAGGGCTCTATCGGATAATAGGAAAATGATAAGCGAAAAAATAGTGGGGGAGCTTTCAAGACAAAGGAAAGAGCCAGAATGGCTGCTGCAAAAGCGCTTGGAGGCATTTCGCGATTTCGCGCAGATGCCGCTACCATCATTCAGATATGGCTTACATATCATGCTCCAACCAGATTTTGATTTTGATGGCATAGAAATCAAGCCAGACAAAATCATGACTCATGGCCTAAACAAATTCAAGGATAAATTCGCAACCCTTCCGGAAAAGGATAAGTTCTTCTATCTGAATCTTGCACTTGCCAAAATTGGTCTTGTGCACGCCAGGACTGGAGAGAGAATCAGCATAGAGCTTGATAGAAAAGAGCAGTTCTGCCACACCCTCATAATCGCAGAGCCTAATTCCCAAGTCAGCATTGCCGAAAGTGTATCTGGACAAGAGGAATACAAGAGCAGCTTCGTTGAGATTTTTGCTGCAAGGGATGCGCAAGTAAATTTCGCCTCTATTCAGAATACAAACTCAAAGAATTACATTTCAGGAAAATACGCTTCAATCAAAGAGAACGCGAAAGTTAATTGGTTCGATGCAACCATCGGTGCTGAATTTGCAAAAAGCTCTGTCGTCTCGCTTCTTGATGGAAAAATGGCAGAAACAAAGAATTATGGCCTATTCCTCGGGAAGAAAGAGCAGCAATTTGACCTATACTCAGCATCAGTTCATAATGCCGAAGAGACGAGGAGTGATATCTTGATGAAAGGAGTACTAAAGGATAAAGCAAGAGGCTTGTACAGGGGTCTTGTGAAGATAGATGCGAACGCAAGGAAGGCAGATGGATACCAGAAAGAGGAAGTTCTTCTACTCGGAGAGGAGGCAGAGGCAGATGCAATCCCAAATCTTGAAATCAATAACGAAGAAGTGAGATGCACACATGGAGCTTCTGTAGGAAATATCTCGAAGGAGAAACTTTTCTACCTCATGTCGCGCGGCCTGGGCATGGCAAAGGCAGAAAAGATGATCGTAGAAGGATTCTTTGAATCATTGCTGACAAAGGCAAGTGCGCTTGGGATGAAAAATCTCGTGATGGAGGGACTAAAATGAATCTAGCAAAAGATTTCCCTATCCTCAAAAGAAAATTCAATGGCAAGCGCCTCGTGTACCTAGACAGCGCTGCCACATCACAGAAGCCACGGCAAGTGATAAGTGCACTGAAGGAATTCTACGAGAAGTATAATGCAAATGTCCACCGCGGTGTGTATAATCTGAGCGAAGAGGCCACACAGAGATACGAGGGGGCAAGGACAAAAATTGCCTCATTCATTGGTGCACGGGCAGAAGAGATAGTTTTCACGAAGAACTGCACAGAAGCTCTGAACTTGCTTGCATATTCTCTTGGCAAGGAGCTCAGAGGGAGAGATGAAATCCTAATCTCGCAGATGGAGCATCACAGCAATTTTGTTCCATGGCAGCAGATTGCGCTGGAAAGGGGAGCAAAACTCAAGTTCGTAGAGATCACGAAAGAGGGCAAGCTGAATCTTGCAAGCCTAAAGAAGCAACTCAGTAAAAAGACAAAGGTCGTTGCACTTACACATGTAAGCAATGTCCTTGGAACAATAAATCCCATCAAAGAGATTGCAGAGATTGTCCACAAAAATTCAGGGGCAGTGCTTGTGATAGATGGTGCACAGGCCTTAGGGCACATGGCTGTTGATATAAAAAAATTGGGAGCTGACTTTTACGCTTTCTCAGGACACAAGATGCTTGGTCCTCTTGGGATCGGATGTCTTTATGGTAAACGCGAGCTCTTTCAGAAGATGAAGCCATTCCTCTACGGAGGGAAGATGATAAAAGAAGTTTCCTTCGTTGGCACTACATTCGCAGAACCCCCCTATAAATTTGAGGCTGGAACTCAGCCGATTGCAGAAGTTGTCGCTCTTGGAGCTGCGGTGGATTATCTAAATGAAAAGGGAATGGGGAAGATAGAAGAAAGTGACAGGAAGCTTGTAAGTTATGCACTCAAAGAACTGGGAAAAATCCCAGAAATAGAAATCTATGGCCCAAAAACCGCGGAAGAGCGCGGTGCTGTCATCGCCTTCAACATAAAAGGAGTGCACTCGCATGATGTTGCAACAATCCTGGATAGTGAAGGCGTTGCAATGCGTGGAGGGCATCACTGTTGCATGCCCCTAATGTCTGTCCTGAAGATCCCGGGTGCAGCAAGGGCTTCGTTCCACATCTACAACACAAAGGAAGATGTTGATGCGTTCATCCGAGGGATAAGGAAAGTCAGGGAGGTTTTCAAATGAGTCTGGAATTGCATTTAGTAGGTGAAAATCATTTCGATCCTAAATATTCTGAAAGAGTAATTGGATTCCTAGACCATCTTAAGCCAGATGTTGCAGGCTTTGAAAGTGGCAAAGTACACCATTACTATGCACATCCAGAGTTATTAGATTATTGTAAGAGTAATGATATAAGAGTAAAAAGTATAGATATAGCGACAAACATAGATTCGATAATGATCCTTCTTGATAATCCATTCGTCAAAAGCTGGAAAGATTTAATTTTGGACAAAAGTTTAAAGAGATCTAACGAAGAGATTAGCAGACTTCTCTCGGAAGGTAATTTTGATGAGAAGAGCTATCATCAACCACTTGAGGAGGAATACACCAATTCAGACTGGTATAACCTAGTCCGCCTAATCTGTGGCTGTACATTAAGAGAAAAGTTGATGAGTAGAAACCTAAGAAAGCTAAGTGATGAAAAATCTATTGTGGCATTTATCGGTACATCCCATGTAGACCCAATTTATAATCATCTTCGAGACTTAAATCCAAAGACGTATGTCTTATGTGAAGCTGATAGCTTATCGAAATCACAAAGGGTTCAAACTTTGGAGGCATACGCATAATGCAAGAAATCTACAAGGAGAATATCTTAGATCATTTCAAGCATCCAAGGAATTTTGGCCCGCTCAAGGGAGCGCAGGCAAGCGCAAGAGAAGTCAACACGATCTGTGGAGATGAAGTCGAAGTTCAGGTTAAGATAAAGGCCGGAAAAATTGCAGATATAAAATTCCAGGGTCAGGGGTGTGCCATCTCACAGGCTGCTGCAAGCATCCTTACAGAAGAAGTGAAAGGCAAAAACCTCGAGGGGGTGCAAAGGCTGGAGAAGAATGACGTTCTAAAGATGCTCGGTATCCCGATATCTCCTGCAAGGCTGAAGTGCGCGCTGCTCGCGCTTTATGCCACAAAAAATGCAATAAAACAAACTAAGGATAAATAGCATGTTTAAAATTGAGAACTTACACGTAAGCACTGAAGGAAAGGAAATCCTAAAGGGAGTGAGTCTAGAGGTCAAGAAAGGACAAGTAGTGGCACTAATGGGACCAAATGGCTCGGGCAAGTCAACGCTTGCACTCACATTGATGGGCCATCCAAATTACAAAATCGAAGAAGGCAGGATAATATTCAAAGGAAAGAACATCACAAAACTTGAGCCAGATAAGAGGGCAAAGCTTGGCCTCTTCCTCTCCTTCCAGTATCCCAATGAGATAAGCGGAGTAAGCATGTCTAACTTCTTGCGCACTGCCATGAACTCGCGGGGCAAGAAGATGAGCGTCTTCGAATTCAATAAGATGCTGTATGAGAAACTTGCGCTGCTGAAGATGCCCAAGGAACTCGCATCGCGCTACCTGAATGAAGGCTTCAGCGGAGGAGAAAAGAAAAGAGCTGAAATTTTGCAACTTGCTATGTTGCAACCAGATTTCGCAATCCTTGATGAGACTGATTCAGGCCTTGATATAGATGCCCTAAAAATCGTCGCACAAGGAGTAAACACTGTCATGAAGAAGGAAAAGAAGCATCTTAGCGTCCTGCTCATCACACATTACCAAAGAATCTTAAATTATATAAAGCCAGACAAGGTTTATGTGATGATAGATGGAAAAATCGTCAAGACCGGAAGCTATGAGCTTGTGCATGAGCTTGAAGCGCAGGGGTATGATCATCTGAAAAATGGAGGGAAAAAGTAAAATGCCAGAACACAAACCCACACTACCAAAGCTGCCCTATGCATATGATGCGCTGGAGCCCCATTTTGATGCGCGCACCATGGAAATCCACCATGGAAAGCATCATCAAGCTTATGTAGATAAGCTGAATGCAGCCCTTGAAGGCCACGAGGAATTGCAGAAACTAAATGTAGACGACCTGCTTAAGAATTTCAACAAAGTTCCTGATGCAATCAAGACCGCAGTATGCAATCATGGAGGTGGACACTCAAATCATTCCTCCTGGTGGCCGATGCTGAAGAAAGATGTTCCTGTGAAAGGCCGAGTAGTGGATGCAATCAACGAAAGATTCGAAAGCATGGAAAAGTTCAAGCAAGACTTTGCGACAGCGGCAACAACATTGTTCGGAAGCGGATGGGCATGGCTTGTTGTCGATGGCAAGGAGCTGAAGATCATGCAGACCCCAAACCAAGACTCGCCATTGATGCAGGGGAAGATTCCAGTGCTAGGAATCGATGTGTGGGAACATGCTTACTATCTTAAGTACCAGAACAAAAGGCCAGATTATGTTGGGGCATTCTGGAATGTAGTGAATTGGAAGCAAGTAGATGAAAATTTTGCAGAAGCGATGAGGGAATAAGATGCGCGTAAAAATTCCTGATATACTAAAGATAGGTGGCCTTTACAGATATGCGCAAAGAAGTGTGGAAGACTTAACTTGTGAGGTTTCTCCAGTAAATGAAAATGATAGGAAAGCTACAAGATTTGCATTGGACTACTATGCGCTGATACCCGAATCGATTCGCGATGCTAGCATATTTTGGATTGGGATTGATGTCATAAACTCAGATAATGTGTTGGAGAGAGCATTATTCCTCGGATTGGGTATTCCTTGTTACATTGCCGGAAGTTATCTCGCTAAATATGCTGTAGATAAAGGCTATGGAGATATCAAAAAGATGAGGGAAGAGATTGTGGAGGAAAGATGGGAAAGAATCAGAAAAAGATCGTGAAGAGAGACACGAAGGCACGAGCAAGAGCCTTCATCACCAAAGACTCCCTCATAGCAGAGGCTGTAGAAAAATATCCAGAGATAGCACCTGCACTTCTTGAGGCAGGAGTTGCCTGTGTCGGATGCCACATTAGCCACTTTGAGACGCTGGAGCAAGGCCTTTCGGGCCATGGAGGATACAGCGAGAAGCAAGTCTCCAAGATTGTGAAGATGCTCAATGAACTTGTTCTTCTTGAGAGGGGGAAGGGAGCAAAGGTAAATAAGTAAAATAGCAAGTGCGAGAAAAGTAATAATTTTAAAAGTCTAATCCTATTCACTCTTCTATGGCATTTCCAAGCTTTGTGAAGAAAGTCAACAGCCATGAATGGCTCATCGATACCAGCTACAAGAAAGGAATGCGTGTTCCTGCAAAGATAATTGCGAGTGAAAAAATAGTTGGAGCAATGGAAGAGCAAGTTTTCGACCAGCTTACCAATGTGGCAACACTTCCAGGAATTCTTAATTACGCTTACTGCATGCCAGATGGGCACTCAGGATATGGATTTCCGATTGGAGGAGTTGCTGCATTTGATGCGGAAGAGGGCGTTATCTCTCCTGGCGGAATCGGCTTTGATATCAATTGCGGCATGCGCCTTGTTACTACAAATCTCACTTACGAGGAAGTCAAGCCAAAACTTCGCGAGCTTGTTGATGAGCTCTTCCGCAAAGTTCCCGCAGGAGTCGGGAGCAAAGGTTTTGTGAAGCTTTCTGCGAGCGAGTTCCGCAAGGTAGTGGAAGAAGGAGCAAAATGGTGTCTCAAGCAAGGATACGCATGGCCAGAGGATCTGAAACACACAGAGGAAGACGGATGCATCAAGGGCGCGGATTCAAGCAAGATTTCAGAACGCGCCATACAGCGCGGATTGGAGCAGATCGGCACTCTCGGCTCGGGAAATCACTATCTTGAAGTCCAGCATGTGAAGAAAGAGAACATCTTTGATCTGAAGGCAGCAGAGAAGATGGGCATCTTCCCAGGACAGGTTGTTGTGATGTTCCATTGCGGGAGCAGGGGATTCGGCCATCAAGTTGCAACAGACTACCTGCAGGTTTTCCTGAAAGTCATGGAGCCAAAGTACAACATCAAAATTCTTGATCGTGAGTTGGCATGCGCACCATTCCAGAGCAAAGAGGGACAAGATTACTTTTCCGGGATGAAGTGCGGCATCAATATGTCTTTTGCAAACAGGCAGGTCATTCACCATAGGATAAGAGAGTGCTTCAGCAAGGTCTTTGGCAAGAGTGCTGAAAAGCTAGAACTAAAGCAGGTCTATGATGTTGCGCATAATACTGCAAAGCTAGAGAAACACAAAATTGATGGCAAAATCAAAGAAGTTCTTGTTCATAGGAAAGGTGCAACAAGAGCATTTGGTCCTGGAAGAGATGAAGTGCCAGCAACATTCAGAGCATTAGGCCAGCCAGTAATTATCGGAGGAAGCATGGAGACTGGCTCTTATTTATTGTTGGGAACAGAAGGCTCTGAAGAGAAAACTTTTGCCAGCACTGCGCATGGAGCAGGAAGAACCATGTCGAGGACACAAGCAAAGAGAATGTTTAGGGGCGAGGAACTCATAAGAAACATGGAGAAGAGAGGAATCTATGTACGAAGCATGAGCATGGCGGGAGTTGCAGAAGAAGCTGGAGGAGCATACAAGGATGTTGATGAGGTCATAGATGCGACAGTAAAGGCAGGCATTTCGAAAAAAGTTTGCAAGCTCATTCCGATAGGGAATGTGAAGGGGTGATTCACTTTCCTTTCAAGATCTTCTTCTCAATATTCACTCTTGTTTCTGGATTTGGAATCCAAACATCACATCCTCCTCTCGCTATACTGCCTATCGAAGAGTCTGAGGCTAGTCTCGTGCAAGGGTCTCCTTCAGAGTAATATTTTGAAACGGATTCAATCTTCAGGATATGGTAAAGGTCGGTACAAAAGTACCAGTCACCAACCTTAGGTTCCCATTTTTTTTGAAGTTCAGTATTCTCCCGGCATTCGTTGAGATATTGTGGAGTGAGCCATTCAGGTGCATCTTTTGGATCCCCATATGCACGCAAATCCGGTGCTTTCCTAGCGGCATTTAGTTTCGATTTAGTCATTTTAGCTTTTCCTCCTTCAAAGCCATCTCGGCAAATGAGATTATGTCCTTCCTCACATCAATTTGATGAAGAAGAGGCTCATTGAAAGGCCCAAGATTTTTCCCCTTCACAAATACATCCTCTAGAGTCGAAACTTCACTCCTAAGAGAGGAAACACTGGTAAAGACATATAGGTCTAGAGAATCGATTGTGCGATGTCCAAGAGCCATTCCATCCGGCCCGGGAGCGCAGGAGCATCTAAACTCATATTCGGAAAGATCTGCATATTTCTTTCCATCAGCTTCGAACTCCGGTTTGTGATATGGAATCTCACTTCCATCTCTAAGTGCATCTTTCCTTTCTCTAGATCTCTCTAAAATAGAAACCTTATCATAATACGTAGCTGTACGTTCAACCACACATTCTGGTGTATAACCATAGTCTACCATTTTCACCCAAACCTCGTAATCTCTTCCAATTTGGAATTCTTTATTTTTTCAATTAGCTCCTTAGGCAAGAACCTCCTAAGCTCTTGAGCATGATATTCCATATCACTTGGAAATCCGTACTTCAACTTTTCGAGATGAAGCTCTATCAAATCTTTATCAGTCATGTAGTCTTCTGGTTGCATTTTGCTCACCTATGAAGGCATAGCATCAAGATTATTTCTAATTTAACCCGCTATATATCGGAAGGCTAAATTCCAAAGATAGAATCGTAATTGGAAAGGATTATCTTAAGCAAGCTAATGTTGTATCTCTTGCCAGAATCCCACAACCTTTTTGCAGTTTCTGTATGGTACTCATGCCCCTCAAGAAAACTCAGCTGCCTCTTGTACCAGTCATAATCCCTTGGTAGGTCTTGCTCTCTTCTCAGCCTTTCACCCCAATCAAAGAAAGATGGATTGCCAAGATTGTTCAGATCTGCATCGCATAACATCTCTCCCAAATGGCTGTAAGGTTTCTGAGGAAATCTTGTCTGGTCTATAAGATCAAATACTTCCAGCTTATACTCTTTAGGAAATCCGAAGAAAGATAGAACTTCAGAAGCAGTTCTTATGCTGTAATCTTCATGATTCTTTGATTCCTGAAGGTGGCCAGTATCATGCAGCAATGCACCAATCTGCAAGAGAAGCATTTCCATTTCTGGAACTCCCTCCAGCTCCGAGAGTTTGGTTACTTTATCTCGAACATCTGTCACATGCTCCTTATTATGAAAATATTTTCCGAGGGTTAGTGCCTTATCCGGCTCTCCATATACGACATTAAGCACATAATTCTCTAGATGCCTATAAATTCTAGGCAGGAATTCCCCGAATTCTTCTCCCATAACTAGTTGATTTACCATACATCTGCTAGTGCAGAATTCTATAACTAAATTGAGCAGTTACTTATCGGTTACATTACCTACTTTAGCATAATAAGGAAGAAGCTTCTGCTCTGCCTTGCGCAGATGCTCCTGGAATGTGGAGTAAGATACTTTCATTATCGCTGCGAGCTCCTCAAGTCTTATCTTTCTTGGATAATCGTAGTACCCATGACTCACAGCAGCTCCTATGGCCTCTTTCTGCTTATACGTGAGCTGGGGAGAAATCCCGAATAAGGATATATCATCAATTTTCTCTTCCTTAATCTTCACAAGCTTTGCACCAAAAGATTTATCGGCCTCCCTAAACAGCTTTAATATCTCTTCTCTATTCCAGCTCCCTATTGTCCATATGTAAGTCCCATCCTTCTGAATGAAAGTTGGATCTATCTGTATCGTTGCGTAACTGTAGAATTTTCTGAATTCCTTCGGATCTTTAAGATGGATCAGAAAGAAATTGTTATGGTATTCTACATCCACAACTCTCCTTGTTTTTTTCAATTCTTTTGAAAAATTAGAGATATCTTTTTCAGAGCCGAAGGCTAGAACTGCAATGAAAGAGTTGACAGAGTTCTTTAGGGCATTATGGGTCAGGGTGTAGCTAAGCAAAGAAAGGCCAAATTTTTTGGCCATGGCTCCAAACAAAGCCTTCTCACCATTCATCACAATCTTCCCGACCCACATGACGTGGGAATATTTATATTCTTATTTAAACTTACTCCCGATATAAATTGGATAAGGAGAATATGAGCCCGATAAAACAACCGAAACCCAAAACACCAATCACCATAATCACTGGCTATCTTGGATCTGGCAAGACTACCTTGCTAAGAAAGATCCTGAAAGAGGCCAACAAGAAGATAGCTGTGCTCATGAATGAGTTTGGTGAGATTTCTGTAGATGCTGAAATAATCAAAGGAAAGGCAGTTGATATGATTGAGCTTCAAGGGGGATGTGTATGCTGTTCTCTTACTGGAGAATTCGAGGAAGCTATAAAGGAAGTTCTTGAAAAGGCAAATCCAGACCTGATAGTCGTAGAAACAACAGGAGTGGCAGAGCCAGATGCCATCGCATTCGATGTCCAGGAGAACATGCCCGAAGTGAGGCTTGATGGGATCGTGACGATTGTAGATTGTGACTCCCTTGTGAGATTCCCATCTCTCGGCCAGACAGGAAGGGTGCAGATAGAGATGGCAGACATCCTCATCCTAAATAAGACAGATCTTGTGGATGGAGCAAAGCTCGAGCAGGTCGAGAATAAAGTCAAAGCTCTGAATGCGAATGCTACAATCTTCCGGACAAAAAAATGCAATCTCGATACGAGACTTCTCTTCGGGCTCGAGATAGAGAAAACATTTCCAGGAAGAAAGCAGGGACAAGAGGAATCCTGGCATCTCGAGGGTTTTGAGAATTTTGCGTATTTTCGCGAGACGAAACTGGATAAGGAGAAATTCGAATCTTTTCTTCAGGACCTTCCCCGAGAAGTATACAGGGCTAAGGGATTTGTCCTATTCGATGATGGCACATACTTATTCAATTATGTCGGGGGAAGGCATGACTTTGAAAAACTCACCACAAAGCATGACAACGAGATAGTCTTTATAGGGCAAGGGATCAAGCAATACATGAAGAAGATGATCAATCAGCTCCGCGAGTGCGAAGTGAAGTAATTCTCACAAAAAGAATTATCTGTTCCTCTCCCCTTATCTTTTCTTAACTTCATACCCCTTATACAGCTTGACAATAGAGTCTACAACCCCTTTAACTTTGTTCTCTTCTACCGAGTACTTTCTTACAGCATCGTCATATCTCTCCCCGGATGCAAGAGAAATAAATTCTTCAAGAGGTATACTCTTCTCAAATTCTATCACATCCAAGGTTTGCTCGCCGTTGTAGAGCCATTTCTCTCCTTTGCCCTTATTTCCAAGAAGCAGCCTAAAGAATTCTGTTTGAGAGGGGTTGCTCCAGACAGTAACACCATACTCTCTTGAAATATCATTAAGCCCATCAAAGAAAGCGTAGTATTCTTTTCTCGGGATATACACATCAATTAGCTTATCTAAATTCACCACATAATGTGGCGGAGGGCCGAACTGAACAGTTTCAGAGCCCCTCGTTATCTCTAGCGGAGCAAGATTGCTTGGATAACCTGTATAACCAACAATTCCATGGGGGGTTTTAGTGGAGTAATTAACTCCCGGCAGTTGTCTGGAGGGATAGCCCAATTCGATATACTCTATTTTTGAAGTATACACTTTATCCTCTGCTATCTTCTCCAGCTTTGGTTCATCCTTAACCTTAGCAAGCTCCTTCTTTCCAGCACATCCCATTCCAGAGATTAGGCTGGCTGATAGGGCACCTGCAATTAGTAGTTCTAACTTTCTCATCTTTAAAGTTTAAAGTCAATCTATTTAAATTGAAAAGCCTAATAAACCTTGTTAAAATGCCATTCAAATTTCTTGAGAAAGTTTCGCTTGCAGATGTAGCCTTCCAAGTCTCTGGCAAGACCCTTGAGGAGCTTTTCTCAGCTGCGGGCCTTGCAGTGGCTGCGACACAAATAAAGAATTACAAGAGCATAAAGCCAAAAACCAAAAAAATATTTCGGCTCAAAGGAGAAAGCATAGAGCAACTCCTTTTCAAGTTCCTTGATGAGCTAGTATTCCTGAAAGATAAGGATTTGCTGCTTTTCAACAAGTTCTCGGGCATGAAGATAAAGCAGGAGAAGAGCGGGGGGCGCGGGGCCGGGGGCAGGGCGCGGGGGGCCGAGAGCACTTTCTCCCTCAAATGTACAGCCATTGGAGAAAAGCTGGATACGAAAAGACACATCAGCCTTGTGGATGTGAAAGCAGTTACAATGCACCTCTTCGAGGTGCGGAAGAGCGGGAAAGGGTGGAAAGCTAAAGTCGTTCTTGATGTGTAGTTACGGGACAAGGGTAAAAAGAGAAAGATTTATAAGGTTTTGAGGCCTCTCCAAATGTAGGCAATTTTATCAGGTAAGGGGAAGGTGAATTAGGTAAGATGTTTGAAGAATTTGAGTTCGGCGTTGATGATGATGACGAATACGAAGACTATTGAACTAGTCTGCACGATAGCTCGACTTATTTTTTCTTAAGTGACAACTCGGATTTAGCCCTATTTTTATTTAGATAGACTTCTCTATAGTACTTACATTGTTTGCTGACAGGGCATCCTCCACATTTAGGGCCTAGGGGAAGGCAGATGTTCTGCCCGAACTTCACAAAAGTATTGTTGAACTCTTTCCAATATTTGCGGGGCACTAGTTCCATGAGTTTCTTCTCTGTTTCCACAGGACTGCGGGAATGAAGCCATCCAAGGCGCTGAGGGATGCGGTGGCAATGAGTGTCTACAGGAATGCTCTCTGTCTTGCCAAAGCCGTATATCATCACGAGGCCCGCAATCTTCCTGCCGACTCCGGGCAGGGCAAGAAGCTCTGGCATTGATGAAGGAACTTTTCCTTTATGCTTTTCAAGCAGGATTTTGCAAATCCTTCTTACGTTTTTGGCTTTGATCCTGTAGAAACTCACGGGATAGATTGCTTTCTGGATCTTTTTTTCAGGGAGCGCAAGAAGCGCGCGAGGAGAAGAAGCAAGTCCCATCAGTCTCGTAAATGCAGGCCCTGTTACAGTATCTCTTGTCTGGGGACTGAGAGCGGTAGAGATCAGGACGCGAAATGGATCATGGCTCTGGCCAATCTTGGTCGTGATGGGAAGCTGAAATGGTTTTGTTGCTCTCCCCACTTTTCTGATTACACCGACAATCTCTTTTTTGGATGGCATTAATCTTTTAAACAGATGTTGTTTAAAACTCTTATGAAAATAAAAGGGCCTGAAAAACTTCTCTTCGGAACAGGAGGGATGCCCCACTCCACGCATACTTCCATGAAGAGTCCATCTACAGCAGATGGTATTGCCCAAATCCGCAAGCTCGGACTTGGAGCAATGGAGCTCGAATTTGTTCGCCAAATCTACATCAAGAAAGAAACTGCAGGAAAGATCGCAGAAGCTGCAAAGAAGCACCAAGTTGTGCTGACATGCCATTCCCCTTACTTCATCAACCTGAATGCAAAAGAGAAGCCAAAAATCCATGCATCTCATGGCTATATCGCTAATTCTGCAATCATCACAGCGCTCTGCGGAGGATGGAGCACTTGCTTCCATGCAGGATATTACATGAAGGATCCTCCGGAATCAGTGTATAAAATAATCAAAGAGAATCTTAAGGAAATTGTGAAACGAGTCCATGGCGAAGTGGGGAAAAATATTTGGGTAAGGCCTGAAGTTTCCGGCAAGGTCTCGCAGTTCGGAAGCCTGCAAGAGATCCTGAAGCTCTCACAAGAGATTGAAGGAGTCATGCCATGTATTGATTTCTCGCATCTGCATGCGCGCACGAATGGAAAGTTCAACACGCATGCAGAGTTCCGCTCTGTCCTTCAGGAAGTAGAAAAATCTCTGGGCAAGGAAGGACTGCAGAACATGCACATCCATGTTAGCGGCATAGAGTATGGAGAGAAGGGAGAGAAGAATCATGTAAACTTGAGGCAGAGTGATATGAATTACAAAGACTTGTGCAAAGCCTGGAGAGAATTCAAGGTGCGAGGAGTCGTCGTTTCGGAGAGCCCGGACATAGAAGGTGATGCATTACTTATGAAGAAAGAGTTTGAGAAGTAATTATTTAATACAACTCAATTCTTAATCCATTAACCCTCTTGAAATGCCTTTCATTTCTTGTTAGCACGGCCTCATTTCTTGAGAGGGCAATACCAGAAATCATGCTGTCTTCTGGATCAATCACCATTCCCTTTCTTTCTAATCCGCCGTGAATATTGCCAGCTAACTCAGCGCCACGCAAATCTAATGTAACCAAGGGGAAATTTTCTAGTGTTTCCTTTATTTTTTCTTCTTTCTCTTTATCCTTGACTTCAATTCCCTGCCAAAGCTCAAAGATGCTTACTGTAGTTAATAAAATAGGATGCCTGGCTCTTTCCATCTGCCTCAGCTTTTCTATCGCTTCTGGTCGGCCCTTTAGTATATCTATCACGAAGGTTGTGTCTAGAATCATATTTTAGCTAACTCCATTCTGATTCTTTTCATCCTTTTTCTGCTTGCTTCTCTTGATTTTTTAATTCTGTTTTCTAGAATCCTTGCTTCATTCTCTGTTAAAATGCCGGCTATGTCCAACAAACTCTTCTTTTTTGTTATCTTATTAATTATGTCGCTGAAGCTTTCTTTTTCAGTTTTCAGCACTTCAAGCCTCTTGTATGCATCTTCTGTTATGCTTATCGTTTTAGTTGCCATATGTGTATGTATGTGTATGCACTTTATAAGTGTTACTGTAAACAAAGATTTATAAGTAAGGAAATTCTTACTTTTTAATGGAAGCCAGAATAATCAAAGTTACAGATAAGGGTCAGATCTCTCTACCAACCGGGATGAGAGAATCTCTTGATATAAAACAAGGAGATGAACTGATTATAGCAAAGGAAGATGATACTATCCTAATTAAAAAAGTCAAGAGAGAAGATTTTTCAGATTTGTTAAGGCATTCTGAGAAAGTTGCTAAGAAACTCTGGAATAGCAAGGAGGATGAGGTTTGGAACAATGTTTGAGCAAGGAGAGATAGTTGTTGTTCCTTTTCCTTTTTCGGATTTAAGCGCTATAAAACAGAGGCCAGTGCTAATCTTATCAAAAAATGTAGATAATGCGGCGGCAGAAGATATGATAACTTGTGGAATTACTTCTAATATCAAGAATGCCAGATATTCAGTTCTTATAGATAATAAAGATCTAGATATTGGAGAAATCCCTAAAAGAAGCAGGATTAAAGTTAATAAATTATTCACTATAAACCAAGATATTGTCAGGAAAAAGGTGGCAAAGGTAAACAAGCAGACTTTTAGCAAAGTAAAAGAAGAATTCTTTAGGCTAATCTAGGGGTTGCATTCCTTAATCCCTTTGTTCTGAGTGTGAAAGTAATATATACTTTTTCTTTCAACGGCTTTGTGTAAGAAGTCCTGAAAAGTGCTGACTTTTTACACAGAAATTTTCTCATCTCTGTGCTACACTATTATTATTTTCTTTGGGCATTTATCAACTTTCTGTTCCTATACAATTTAGCTAACTGTTTTCCCAGTTTTGTTTTTCCTCTAATTTCACTTTCTCCCCAGACTCCTAACCTTAATATCTTTTTTATTCTTTTACTTCCAGAGTCTTTTAATATAAGGTTACAATCTCTACAAGTTGGTAAAAGATTTCCTAGAATTCCAGAACCTCCTCTTCTGTGAGCAACAACATGACCAACATGCCACCTTCCATATTCTCCCTGTTTTGCGTTTTTTTTAAGTCTCTTTCCACATATATGACATTTGCCAGATACTAATTTCCATACTTTTTCACGTAAAGATTTTGAAATAGAGCTACGTTTTTTTATTTTTACTTCCTTTTTGTGTGGTTTAAATGATCCTTTCATTTCTTCTTCTCTATCTCTTCCCGCACCTGTGCTACAAAATCCGAGAGCTTCACTCCAAACCTTACCTTCCCATCCCTGCCACGCACTGCAAGGGTCTTTGCCTTCTCTTCCTTATCCCCTATAACAATCGTGTAAGGCACTTTGTCCTGCTGTGCCTTCCTGACTTTGTAATCGACTGTCTCTGATGCAAAATCAGAATCAACGCGAAGGCCTGCCTTCATGAGTTCTTGCTCCACTTGCCTTGCATACTTCTCATTCCTGTCTGTAAAGCTTACAATTCTTGCCTGGATTGGAGAAAGCCACAACGGGAAGCGACCTTGGTAGTGTTCTATAAGAATGCCCATGAATCTTTCCAGGCTCCCATACACGACATTATGTATTATCACAGGCCTCTGGTGCTGCCCTTTTTCATCAACATAATGCAGATCAAACTTCTCCGGCATCTGGAAATCAAGCTGCACTGTCGCAAGCTGCCATGTCCTTCCCAACGAGTCTTTGATGTGAAAATCAATCTTCGGCCCGTAGAATGCACCATCTCCCTTATTCACCTTGTACTTCATCTTTCTCTTTTTCAGGATCTGCTCCAAGGTCGCCTCAGCCTTATTCCAATCTTTTACATCACCCATAAATTTCTCTGGCCTTGTGGAAAGTTCTACATGATAATCAAATCCGAATACCTTAGAATAGAAATGATCAATCAGCTCCATCACTTGCGTGACTTCCTGCTCGATTTGCTCGCGAGTCAGGAAGATGTGCACATCATCCTGTGTAAAGATGCGTGTTCGGAAAAGGCCAGCAAGCACTCCGCTCAGTTCATTCCTGCTCACCATTCCAAATTCTGCAAGCCTGAGTGGAAGATCCTTGTAACTGTGCATTCCTGTCTTGTAAGTTATGATTGCTCCAGGACAATTCATCGGCTTCAGGCCGAAGCCAGCGTTATCAATCTTTGTGAAGAACATCGCATGTGAAAAGTTTTGCATGTGGCCCGAGATCTCCCATACATTGTTATGGAGAAGAATTGGAGTGTTAATTTCCTTATAATTTCGCTTCGTGCGTTCCTTGCGCAGGAATTCCATTAATGTATTTCTTACTAGCATTCCATTATGGTTCCAGAAAACCATTCCAGGCGCTATCTCTTGGAAAGAGAAGAGGCCTAGCTTTGGTCCGAGAATCCTGTGGTCATTTTCACTCAGTTTTTCCTTTTCCAAGGAAGCCTGCTTTCCGATGCGTGCAAGTTTCTGCATGCGGGCCTGTTCTGTGAGCTCTTCATATTGGGGCTTGGAATCTTCGGCTTTCTGCTCTGTGCCCTGCGCCCTGTGTTCTGTGCCCCGCGCCCCCATCTCTTTGCTCTGTGCCCCGCGCCCCCCGCTCTGCGCCCCCGGCCCTGTCCTCAAATTTATCTCCCTGCTCAATTCAGAAAGAGGATGTCCCTTCACATGCACAGTAAATTCTTTGTACCATCCGAATGGGGCTGAGGAGACAGAAAAATCTTTTTCCAGCACTTTCCTCGCATCTTTCAGGACTTGTTGTGCGATGGCAGGAGAAGCCAGTTGTGATGATAAGTGTGCGTAAGGATATAGCACGAGGGTCTTTGCCTTCACTTGCCCTGCCACATCTTTGATGTTCTCTACGTATTTCTTGACAATCCCCTTCTCATCAGATTCATCTGATTTCTCAACAGCGGTAAAGCATACAAGGCATTCGTGCACCTCTTGCTCTTTCAGAGCGGCATCTTCAGCATCTTTCAGGGCCTTTTTCACGGGCTTGAACTTGATGCTATCGCAGTGTAAAAATAGCACCCTCATAGAAAGAAGAAAATCGCAACTTTTATAAACCTAACTGGCAAGGAATTGCCCTTACCCAGATTAAATTTTCAGTATTGTTAATATGGCATACAGAGAGATTGATGCAGATGCAGGACGAATGAAGTATTCGAGGAATCCACCTAGCCATGAATATATCGGAAGCCTTCCGACTAGTGAGCAGGCCGAGCTCGTAAGTAGAGCAAAGAGTGGAGACATGCGCGCAAAGGAGAGAATAACAGAAGGTCTACAGAAGTTAGTGATAGGGATTGCAAAATCAGAACTGAGGAAAAGAGGATACAATCCAGAGGGAGATCTTCTTGAAGACATGATTCATGAGGGTCAGGTAGGGCTCTTGAAAGGGATAGAAAAGTATGACACTGGCATGATAAACCCTAGAACGGGGGAGCCATTTGCTGTCACAACATACTCTAACTGGTGGATAAGACAGCAGATAAGAAGAACTCTAAGCAATGAATATGGAAGGATAGTGAGAATCCCAGTACACGAAAATGAAAAGATACAGAGGGTCAAGAAGGCAGAAGCAAGATTAAGCGCATTTTCAGACAGAACGCCGACAATTTCAGATATCGCCGCAGAACTTGGATTCTCTGAAGAGGGTGTAAAAAGGGCCTATAGCCTGATGAATGCAGATGTATTATCTCTAGACTACAGCTTTGGAGGGGGTGAAAATACGAAGCTTGGAGAAATTATTCCCGATGAAAAAAGTTCGACCGAAACAATATATGGTGGGAGGGAAGTATCTGATGCCCTGCAAAGAGCTCTAGAGACAGCAGTAGAATCCGCCACAATAAAACCCAGGGATGTAGAGCTCCTTAAACAGCACTTTGGATTTGACGGAAGCGAGAGGACACGAGAAGATGTAGCAAATTCCTTCGGAATTTCAAAGGAGATGGTGAGACAGAAAGTCGACAGTAGTCTTAGAAAACTCTCACACAATCCAAAAGTCAGGGCTATTCTCAAAGGATACGCACAATACTAAATCTTTTTCTCAAGATAATTCTTGACCTAAGGTTTATTCTTAGCAGCGTTCAGCACCCCAAGTATCTCGCATGCCTTGCACACTTCATTGCTCGCAGGCTCTCCGCATTTAGTACAGGAGCGCAGGACATTGATTTCTTTCCCGCCCTTGCTTAACTTCTTTCCCCCAGCGCCGGGACCGAATCTCTCTTTCAGCAAGGGCAGAACTTCGAGAAAACCCTGAACTATTGCTTGCTTCACTCCCGGATTCTGTGCCTCAAACTTATTCAGAAAATCACGGATTGCAAAACGATAGCTTTGCTGATTAGGACATTCGACAAATCCGGGAATCATCTTATGGATAAAAGAGTATATCATATTCTCTTTCTCAGTACAAAAATAGAGGGGTTTTATACGCTGTGCAAAAACACTCTCCTCGCTCACGCCGCTCCTTGGTCCGAGTTTCGCACTTAGCGAGACATTCCCCTTAAACTGATTCATAAGTATTGTCTGCGCCTCATCATCTAGATTGTGCCCTGTGGCCACTTTGGCAAAGCCAAGCTCCCTGCTCTTTTTGTTTATCAGATATCTTCGCAGAACGCCGCAGATGTTGCACGATGTGAGCTTTATCCCTTTTTCGCGCACTAATTTGAGGGCCTCGTCAAGAGAGAATCCAAATTCTTTCTTGTAGGAAAAAATATGGAGCTTGATTTTCTCTTTATTGCAGAATGCCTTCAGGTCCTTCAAGGTTTTATCCCTATACGCATGAATCCCTTCATCTATGGCGACTGCCTCTATAGAACAGAATCTTCCATCCTTACATAAATTCTTGAGCAAGTACAGCAAAGTGGTGCTATCTTTTCCCCCCGATGCAGCCACTGCGATCTTATCTCCTTTCTGTATCAGCTTATACTGCTTTATCGTCTTGAAGACCTTGCGCTCATAATAATGCGTGAAGCATTTGCTACAGAATTGCCTTCCGTTGTTCAGTTTGTATACAGGTCTCTCTTGACAGCGCTTGCACATTTTGTTCCTATTACTATTAGATTGGATAGATTTTTATATACTTTTTTGATTAAGTGTTTATGGAATATGAAATTTACGAGACAGATATTTTTTCTAAAATATACGAAGGATTAGAAAAGAAGGAGCAGGAATGGATAGACAAGACTAAGTTACAACTTAAAACTAACCCTTACGTAGGGAAACCACTTTGATTCAAATGGTTTAGAGAAAAGAAACTTAAAGATAAACGTCTGTATTATTTAATCTATGACAATCTTGGTCGTATCCTAATTACGGCATTTGGTACAAAGAAGGAACAACAAAAGATTATAGACCACGCAATTAAGAATTTAGATCGGTATAGAAGGTTAGTAGAATCAGCCTAAGCAACTTTTCTTATTTTTCCCTCCTCGGCATCTTTAAGGCTTAATTCAAGTTGTAGTAATATATCGTCAGCTATTTCGGCCTTTTTCTTTAGCTTTTCGTATTCTCCTTTCTTAATTGTAATTAATTCTTGTTTCATACTATGATATAGTTGCTGTAGTTTATATATTTTTCCAGATTGTTTGACAGCGTTTGCACATTTTAAGCTGTATTCGTGGATACTATATTATTTATGTCTTCCAAAACTTTTTTAGAATCAGATAGTACAGATTCTGCATCCCCAACATTAAAAGATTCGCTTGGAATTGTCACCCTTCCCGATTTTATATCAGCGTACTGCGTTGCGGACCTTTTTCTTAGCCATTTAAGCAGAATTGTAAAAGTATCTTTATGCAGGGGGTATAATCTTTCAAACGATGATATTTTCTGAGGATGATTCCTGGGTATTATTTCATCTTTAAAGGCAATCGCCGCCGAAACCGCCTGCTCCATAGAATCGTAACCCAATTTCACCACTTGTGCAGATAGATTCCTTTTTCCATCTTTCACCACATTAAATAGGAACTCGGCAGCCTGTAACGTTTGCTCCGCTTCTTCAAGATATTTTTTAGATTGTTCCTTTCTTAAATTCATCTTTAACCCCCTTCAGAAAATTATTTGGATCGTATATAATGATCATATCCTTGATAATCTCCCTTATAAATTTACTTCCTTTTTTTAAGGAGTCCTTAAAGTCTCTGGCAGAATAAATTTTCCCCATAAATACTTTTCTTTCTTTGTTTATCTCCACGATTAATGCATTTAGCGTCTCAAGAGGGTAATCAATATTAGTTCTAGTAATTATCAACGTATCCACATCGGAATCTTTTCTCGCCTCCCCTCGAGCTACAGACCCAAAGATCGCAATCGATTCTATATCCCTTTCAAAATCAAAGTCTACAGAAGTCGTGATGATATGCCGATAAAGATCTACAAATGAATGGAACTCCTGCTGAGGAATTGACCAGATCCTTAAATGAATCCTTAATTCGTCGTTGATTGGCAAAAATTTTGCGTCTGCCTCACCATCCAACGCTTTTGTAAAAAAAATGAATTCTTTTAAGGAGTATTCGTAAAAAGGTCTTGTTTTCCCTTTAATCTTCCCGAGCTTTACAGCATAGCCTTCCCTTACTAGGTCATTTAACTCCGGATGTACTGCTGGAAGTGTGATGCCTAATTTCTTTGCTATCTGCGTTGGTGTTTTGTTTCCTTTAGCAAGCTCTTTAACGATTTTCCACTTAGTTTCCGTTAAGATTAACATACTTAAATAATTAGTTAACTATTTAAATATCTTTCTGTTCGGCTGAATAGAATTCGTTAAGAAACTTGCGAAATCAATTTTTGGTAGGCAAGCTCCCATTGCTCTGGACTTTCTTTCCCAACCTTGCAATATCCAGAGCTTCCGATAAGACGCGATCCTTGCTCACCATGGTATTCCTTCAATTGTTCTGGAGTGAAAATCCCTTTTGCCATGAGTGGAGCAAGCATAACCATCCCATTTATCGGATTTCCCTTGGAGTATTCCAATCCATGGCTATGCAAATCTGAAAATAAGACACAAGGTTTGTTCTGCTCGTAGGCTTGTAGCATCAGCACTCCGCCATATCCGCGATTTTGATGAAGATAATCGTTTCGTGGGGGCCCGTTTCCGTATTCTGTGAAGAATTCTTTTATGTGCATACAGAACCTTTGAACCCCATCTGAACTCCCCCATATAAGTCTCTTAGAAAGTAGACTATTAATAAATTCCTTTATTTCTTTCCCCTGCTCAGTTTTAGGAGTTGAAAATCCTGTAATCCCACCAAGCGCATCAATTAATGGATTAAGATATACTTCCTGGTATAATCTCTCTACTTCTCCATCTTCCGCTGGCGAAAAGAAATCACTTATCAGGCCATCAGATCTTACAAAGGCCTCTAGTGCATCGTTCCCCTTGCTGCAAAAAGTGAAATCATGCACTGAGTGCTTAGACATGACTCTTTGTGCCACATCCATATTTCCCTGATTATCTTCAAACAAAAGGATTTTCATCTTGGTATTAGGCTCGAAAAGCTTAAAAATTATTCACTTAAACACAAATCCAGTTTCCTTGGCCCAGAGCAATAAATCAAGCTCTGCGGGCTTCATTTCAAGCGAGCTGGCCATATTTATGAAACTTTGTTCAAGTTCCAGATACTTGTTTTTTGTGAGGCTTTTTGGCATCCCATCTGCAAAGCCAAATCTCACCATATTGCGCAGGATGTGCCTGTCCAGGATCGCAAGTTCCCGAGTGCGGCCGATATTACGCAAAAAGTGCGAAGCTTCTTTCCATCCGACACCCTTCACGTTCTGCACAAGCCACTCACGCATTTCCTCTATGCTCCCGGCCCCTCGCTCCTTGCCCTGAGCTCTGAGCTCCGTGCTCCCTGCTCCATTCTTCCTGCTTGCCCCCCTTAGCACCCCTAAGATTTCTGGAAACTTGGAGCGCATCTCAAGCAGATGTTTTGATTTGTTGTTATGAAAACGGATGTATCCTTCTCGCAAGAACCCCTCGGGGCTCTGGCCCTGTTCAAAAAATTTGTTCTCTCGGAGATTTTCAGCGACTTTCCAACTTCTCACTCCGGAAGTCTGCACAGCCATGATGCAGAAGCATAATTCGTAAAAAAGCCTTTCCTCGCTTGCTCCTCTGAGCTTGGAGAATTCTTGCAATCTCTGAGAAATCTCTGCCCCTTTTTCAGAATAAAAATCCCTTAGCTCTTGCATAGAGCATAGAAACAAAAAGAACTTTTATAGCTTTCTAAAATTTACTCACTTCTGCTGCGATTGTGCCATCTGCCTCTTCTGCCCTGGCTTCCGCGACCGCTAGATCCGCTAGATCCACCATATCCGCCCTGACTTCTTCCTTCCCCTCTTCTATCCTCGCCATCACGACTGCCACCATATCCGCCACGGCCTCTATCTCCACCTCTTCCTCCGTGCCCTGCGCTACCATGGCCTCTTCCTCTGAATCCATATCTGTCGTCTTGGTGCCTTCTCTCGCTATGGCTCCTATAGTCTTTCCTGAATCCGTCTCTCTTGAATTCAATTCTTTCGAAAGGAGGAATCTCCATCTTCTTNNATATCAAGCCCTCGTGCAGCGACATCTGTGCAGACCATCACATAGATATTTTTCGCGTGGAAGCGCTGCATTATCTCGCTTCTTCTCGCTTGAGAAAGGCCCCCATGGATGGCGAGTGCATCAATCCCTGTGCGCTGCAGGTTTCTTGCGACAAAATCAGCTGTTCTTCTGGAATTAGTGAAGACCATTATGAGCTTTGTTCTTTCCTGCTTCAGCAAATGTGCAAGAAGTGAGAGCTTCATGTTCTCCTGCATGTTATAATAAACCTGATGAAGCTTTTGAGGATCAACATAAGTGTCTGCCAGGATCTTTATTGGTGCAACCATATACCTATTCACTAGGGCTTCAATCTCCGAGGGGATTGTCGCCGAAAAAAGGAGTGTTTGTCTTTTTTGGGGACATACGCGAATGATTTTCTTGACATCATCGATGAATCCCATATCGAACATCCTGTCTGCCTCGTCAAGAACCAGAATCTTTACCCTGCTAAAATTGATCGTGCCCCTTTCCATATGATCTAGAATTCTTCCGGGAGTCCCTACAACAACATCTGCACTTCTTAAAGCATCAATCTGCGGATTTATAGATACTCCGCCATAAACAGTTGTGATCTCCAACGGCTTGTGTTTTGAGAATTTGCGCAGGGCTAGCATTATCTGCTCTGCGAGCTCCCTCGTCGGAGTAAGGACTAGGGCTTGAATCCCATGGCCTTTCTGCAATGTTTGAATTATCCCAACGCCAAAGACAAGAGTCTTGCCACTACCAGTTGCAGACTGTGCAATAACATCCTTGCCTTGCAAAACCAAAGGAATGGATTTCTCCTGAATCTTGCTGGGCTTCTCGAATTTTTCTTCTTCGATCGATTTAACGATGTACTCGGCTATGCCAAGTTTCCTAAATATATCCATTTTATCTATTGTACTGGTGCATTTATTGACCAATATCCAAGAATTACTCTCCAAAGGGGCTTATAAACTTTCGCAAATAAATCCATTCCCCGAATAGGTTTATAATTGGGAATTTCTGTAGGGACTAATGAGAAGGGTAACAAAACCTCTAAAACCAAGAGAGGACAGGTACATCTTTACTGAAGGGGTAAATTACCTTAAAACAGGGAAAGCCTCCATCTGGGGCTCAGGGGATAAGGATACCCTGAAAATCCTCAAAGAGCTGAAAATACGTGGAAGATGGCTTAACCTAGCAGCAGGGGATGGACGTTATAATCTAGATTTATTAAAAAAGGCCGACTCTGTCATTGCCTCAGACATAGATGAAAGTGCGCTTAGCAAATTATGGCACAATACGCCAGAGAGGTACAAGCCAAAACTAGAGACAAGGGAATTTGACATCACCAAAAAATTACCCTTCAAGGATAGTTCATTCGATGGCGTTTTCTGTACGGGTGCACTGCATTTATTTCCCATAAAGGTATTCAAAAGTATATCTTATGAGATATTCAGAGTCCTAAAGCCACGCGGAAGAGCGATAATTGATTTCGCGACAGACATAAGAAGAGTCTCGCCAGATGGCAAAAGAATAAAATTTGGAACTGAACCCAGTTATTCTTTGAAAGAGGCCAAAACCCTTCTCAAAGAGGTGTTTAGTAATTACAAATCTAGAATGTATGAGTCAAAAGTTTCAGAGGAGATAAAGAAAGGGAATCCTTCTTACAAGTTTAGCTGCAACTTTATCCTGTTAGTGGCAGACAAATAAATCAGAACCAAATAAGGCCTAAACTTCCCTCAAATATCCCCAGTTATGGAGCCAATCGCTGTCATCATGCCACCTGTCTCCAACGTCTTTCCTGTAATACATATTCGGAATCAGGATATTATTTATCCTATTGTAAGTCTGGTTCTGGGCAGATTTCATCGTAGAGCCTGTTCCGCACACGACAAGGACTACTCCAGAAGTTCCGGTGATAACCCATTCATCATTGAAAAGCTTGACATCCTCGATATGCACTCCCTCCTTAATTGGCTTCTTGAATAAGATGATGGTATCTTTAGAATAGACATTGAAAGTCTCCTGGTCCCTGAAAGGAAATGGCGGCACGACTACACGCACACCCATCTGGAATCCGCTCTTTGTCTTTAATTTGTTAGAGTTCCCTTTTGACATACCATACATAAATTCTCCAATAGGATTAAGCATCCCCTCATGTTGAATGAAGATGGTGGGGTAGCCAAAGCGAGAAGTCCACTCAAGCGGATATATTCCCTTGCTGTTTACGATACAGTTAATGTCAATATACCCGACATACTTCTCTTCCTTAAGCTTTGGTTCAAATTTTTTCAGTGTAGAATTAAAAAGTGAGTTCGGCCCGCTCCAGAACATGGTTGTATTGCCACACCAGTAAGGTTTCCCATTCCTTCTTACATACATAACGTGATTCTTAACAGTAGCGCAGTAAACTTTCTCGTCATAATCCACCTCTTTGATATCTCTTTGGTCTATCCACGAATCGAGCTTTTTGACTCGTTCATGCACTTCGTACTGGACTCTTGCGGACCTTGCATAATGGTCTTTTATCCAGACTTCTCCATTTCTCTCTCTTTCTTTTACTACTCCGACCCTTCCAATTTTTAATAGTAATTCTTGCACATCATCAGCAAGCTTTTTTGAGGAAGTATAAAATATCCTATAGCCCCCTTCCATTATCGTTCCATCTCCCAAACAATACCATTTAAGGAATGTTCCTATCTGTTCACTGCTTAATTCTTTTACGAATTCTGGAACATATTTCTCTGGTGCTTTCCCAAATTGCTCTAAATAAGATGATACCTGCTTATTGTAGATATAGAATTCGTTCTTTCCTTTTGTAAATTCGAACGGCAATTTTTGGAGTAGGGATTCTATCATCCCCGTTTTCTCCTGATTCTTTTGGGAAATTCCAACTTTATACCCTTCAGATACAAATCCATCAGATATCCATATTCCCATAAAGGCTAACCAGTCATTCATTGGGATTTTCATCTCTTGGGCCACATGCAAAACAACTTGCCGTCCTTCATAATGACCGAGTTCTACTGAAGGCAGGACAAAATTCTCAACCTCTTTACCAATCCACCTACCAGTCCTCTTGATTATAGATTGATTTTGTAAGTCACGAGCTTTAACGAAATTGAACTCATGTTTGTTATTTCTTGCACTCCACTGACTGCATACATACATATTATGGTCCGGGGTAACTGCTATGTCGAGAGTTTGGTTCTGTATTGAGAGTAATTTCTTATGGTGATTGAACGAGACTATAGCTGTCGGCTTGTGGTATTCTATTTCGTCAGATGGGTTTAGAGTGCATATTCCATCTCCATAGCTCAAATCCTTAAAGAATTTCCATCCTTTGTCTGTCAAAACCTCGGTTTTTTCATCATAGCACCCCATCTCTCCCGTGCTTGGCCCGATATTTCCTGGGAAAAGTTTTTTGTGCTCAAAATTGACATTTATGGGATAGATGAAATCTTTGCCGTTGAAAAACGCACCTACTGCAACTTCAACCCCGGGAACTCTCTTTTGGAGCTGGAAAGCCTTAATCTTCTTTCCCCATGCCTTCTTATAATCCTCAAGCAGTCGCACTACATCTTTTCCATCTTCCTCTTCGCCGACAAAAAGAAGTCCTTTTGAAATCTGCACCTCGCCACTCGGCTTGATTACGTAGCGATCAGGATTTTCCTGCACGAAACTTATAGCCTCGTCAAAATTCGTGAAATTCCAGCTTGGAATTGTAGGAATTCCATGCTTCTTCAACTCATCTTGCCCGAAAGCGCGATCATCTTCCAGCCTATCAGTGTAAGGAGTACCGCCAATAACATTCTTCCCCTCTTCGCGCAATTTCTGGGCTTTCCTTCCTTGTCCAAGCACATCATCGAAAATTATGACGTCAGCCCAGTCAACTTCTTTCTTCCAATCATCAACTTTAGGTACGAATCCATCACCTACCTCTCGCTCTTCCTTATTCTCTATAGAGTACTTTACGTTGTGTCCCTCTTTTAGGATTTGCCAAGCGACGTCTGTTATGAGCCCATCGATGGAAACAAAGAGAAAATTTTTCTTTTCCATTACAATGTTTTTTGTTTGTACAAATTATTTCGAAATGTTTCTAGAAAACTTTACCTTCAATCATTTATAAGTTTTTTCTTTCCGAGAAAAATTTCTGAGAATTATCCGAAGAGCCTATCCGCCAGAGATAACTGCAAGAAACTTTATTTCATCTCCTGCTTTCACTCGTGCATCTTCTGTGACGAGCTCTCCATTTTTCACGACAATCACTTCTGAAGGATTCACCTTCATCTCCCTCATAAGTGCAGCCATAGATATCTCCTTATCGACAGAAAGATTTCCGTGCTTATTCTGCCTCTCGAAAAAAACTTTTACTTGTCCTGCCATAGTTCCAGAAAATAATGGGAGTATAAAAATCTATCTGGATTTCTGCCTCTTTTTGGTCTTGCCTTTAATCTTGGCAGCAGCTCCAGTGCTTTCTTTTCCATCCTCACCCTCTTGAGAACTTCCAGATCTCTTCTCAAAGAAAGAGTAGATTACGAACCCAAAGGCAGTCATAATCATCCCGATAAGGACAATCATCTTATCCAGATGTATCAGCAAGAAGGCAGTTGTTATAATCCCAAGCAATGGTAAGACTGGGAACCTCCCTATGCTGAAAGGAACTCTGAATCCCCTCTTTGTGTTTGGTTCTTTATATCGCAGGTAGATGAGTGAAGCATTAACAACAATAAATACGGCGAATATCGCAAAGTCAGTCAATCCGGCAACTACATTTATCTTCCCAAGTAAGGAGAATAAGATAGCGAGCACTGCCGCAACAATGATTGCGACATGAGGAGTTCTAGTTTTCTGGCTTATCACAGAAAGCTTCCTTATGAATCCTTCCTTACCCATCCCATAAAGCATTCTCGAAGTTACCACGAGCTCGATCAGCACAGTAGTCGTTGTAGAGAAAAGTGCCACCACTGAGAGTATAACAAAGGCGATCGGGCCCAAAAGTTTTGCCGCCACATCGGCAAGAGGTGCCTTGGATGCACCCAGTTCCTGCCATCCGAGAACACTGACTGCAGCAGCAGAGACAAGTACGTAAAGGATAGAGGTGATAATGATGGAGAGCACTAACGCAAGAGGAATCGTCTTCTTTGCTGATTTTGTCTCCTCACTAAGCTTCACTATGCTATCAAACCCTATATAAGCGAAGAATATGAGTGCTGCAGCACTGAATACTCCTGTTAATCCATTAGGCATTTCAAAGTAATCAACCTTGCCAAAATACTTCAGAGAGAACACAATAATCATCACTAATCCTAAGACTTCTATTATAGAGAAGAAAACATTAAGTGTCGCGGATTGCTTGATCCCAGTATAATTTACATATGTTAGTGCCAATATCAAAAGTATCGCGATAAAAACCAGATTGCCAACTCCGAATAGGGAAGAGAAGTATCCTGCAAATCCAAGGGCCACTGCGGCGGCAGCGATAACTCCGGCAATGATTACTAAGTATCCCATAAGGAAGCCTAGCTTCTTTCCAAATGCACGCTCAGTGTACAGATACTCCCCTGCATCCTTCGGGAACATGCTACTGAGTTCAGCATAACTCAGTCCAGTAAATGCTGCAACAAGAGCTCCGAGGCCGAATGAAAGCCAGACAGCATTCCCTGCCTGTGCAGCGCCAGAGCCGATCAAAGCATAGATGCCAGCGCCGACAATTATGGCAACACCAGCCATTGTGGTTTGGAACAAAGATAAGTCACGGCGAAGGGTAACAGGCCTTGTAACCTTAAGCTTTGATTGCTTATGGAAATGCTCAGGATTAATCTTTAGCTGAACTGCTGTTCCTACTTTTTCAGATGCCATTTGCCTCTTTTTCTTGTTTTTGGAGAAGAAAACCAGATTTAAAAACCTTTTACATAAGAGAAATTAAAGCAGAGAATAAAGCATGGAAATTGGTGCAACTAATCGCTGCAACTGATTACATCAAAATGTTTAAAAGTGTCTAAGAGCTAAGTGCCATATGACAGGCAGAGAAGGGGTAAAAAAGCTCGCATCAGCACTCGCAATCCTTGCAGTCCTAGCTATGATTGATTCTGCATATCTCCTATTCCTTCATTATTCTCCAAGCAGTTCAGCATTCTGTGACATCTCTCCATCACTTTCCTGCGGAATCGTGAACAAAAGCGCGTATTCTGAGCTCGCGGGAGTGCCTTTAGCCATTCTCGGATTCCTGACATTTCTCGTGATTTTCTTGCTAAGTGTTTCTGTCGCGAGTGGCAGATTGCATGCGAACAGATTAAAAGGCCAGGCGCGTGCCATTCTTCTCCTCCTTGGTGCAAGTGCCATCTTTTCCATATACCTTATCTACGTGCAGGCAGTCCTCCTCCTGTCATTCTGCATTCTCTGTCTGCTGCTTGATGCAATCATCCTCATCTCGCTGATAATAGCAATAATTTTAAATAAGAAGATCCAGTAAATCGGTAAAGGCACAAATAAAGTCGAAAAAAGATGGCGAAAAAATATATTCTTGCGCTTGCAGTCATATCCGCCCTAATATTAGTCACAGCTGCCTCATGTGGCAACAGTGAAAATCAGCAGCAACTCAATACTCTAGCGACATGCCTCGCGGATAAAGGAGTCAAGGAGTATGGAGCATTCTGGTGTCCCCATTGTGCAGATCAGAAAAAGATGTTTGGGAAAGCATATGACATCATTCTTGAAAGAGGAGTTTACGTCGAATGTGACCCGCGTTGTGTCCCGGACGCAGGGGGAAGACTTCCGACAGCATGTAAGGGACAGAGAGCGAATGTGGATGAATGCCTCATAAAAGGAGTGGATGGATATCCTACATGGATACTTCCAGAAGGAAAGAGGTTGGAAGGAACTCAGTCTCTTGAAACCCTGGCAAGAGTTGCAGGATGCGAGTATTCTGCGAGTGCGGGATAAAGGAAAGGATAAAAAGAAAAAGCGTGCGGGCGAAACCCGGCACGAAAAGATGTTTACTTTATTTACTTCTTATCGAATTTGTTATACACCCAGGCAAATATCCATCCTAAGATATAGGCCGAAACAACCGATACAACCAGCCCGAGCACAAATCCACTGAAAGTCTGGGTTGCTACTGGTAACTGCGTCAGATCAACGCTGTGGATGAACAGCAAGAAGAATCTCTGCGATCCATCAGGGAACAGGGCCACAATAAGCCTGCATACAGCATAGAGTATTCCTGTCGCTATCGCTAATGCCAATCCTATTCCATTATTATTAAGCTTCATTCTTCACCTCCTTTTATTTTCAATTACATCGCATTTCCAAGTTAATAACTATCCTAAGCATCCTGCATACTGTTCTGGATGATGGCTCATGTGCTCCTTCCATTCCTTATCTGCATATCCTGCAGGGGTTTTGCATTTGTCATTCTTGTCTTCAGCGGCAAAAAATCTCTGTGTTTTTGCATTTTGCACGTTACTGGATATAATGAATATAGACACAACAACAAGTGCAGCAATAGCCACAATTATGAAGAGCCTCCAATCTATCTGTTCTTCCATTTCCTCGCCCTCCTTTCACTTAGGTACATTATTAAGCTCGTGAGGATAAAGGCTCCTCCAAAAATCCAGAGCGAGGGTTGAAAATTCTTGAAAGGAGAGAATGGTATTCCGGCAATCAGGATTCCAAAATTGAATAAAAGCAGTTTTTTGCTTCCATGCTTCCTAAAATAGAGGAAGGAAAGGCTTGCAATAAAGAAAACAGCGCCCATGAGCCAGAAGTAAGGTGCGAGAGTCTCGAGAAACATCAAAGATGTTGAAGAGATGGTGATTCCAATCGTAGCAAGAGCCGCTGCAACAGCGGTGCAGAGAGCATGGCAAACATTATGAGCTCCGGCTACAGCTCCTGTTCCAGAGCCAGAGCTGAAAATTCCGAATAACTTTGGCGTTTTCCCACGCACTTTCTTGATTTGTTTCATTTTCTGTATTTTCAAAACCACCTCAGATATTCCTGCAGCAATCAATCAGTTTCTTGATGATGCCCCTCGCAGAGCTTTTGCTGAGTAAGTACACAACAAGAAAGATGAGCCATAGAGTGGCAATCAGCAGTGCGCCCCTAAAGAAGTCCGGTGGCGTGACGAGGAGAGAATAAGCTACAAAAATCAGCGTCAGCAAGAATGGCAGTCTGAACAATTTCAGCCTCTTAAGGCTACGCCTCTTTGCAACGCCCCTCTCGACGAGGTAAAATACGCCGAGGATTGTCTGCCCCATGAGTAATCCCAAGATAACCTTATCACCATACCACCCAAAAAAGAAAAGCACTAGAAGAAAGAGCCAAGTCAGGGTTACTGAAGCGCAGATAACACAGAACTTTTTCTTNNCCCCTAAGTTGCTATTACCTGTATTAGTGCTCCTGCAACAACCAGCAGAAGCAGAGTAATCAAAACTCCCTGGAATGGAATGTTTCTTCCGCCACGTATTTTCGATATGTTTCTGCTCAAGGATGGAGAAAGGGATACAAGAGCTCCACCAATCAAACTTCCTACGAAGAAGCTGTTGATCAGGTAAGTCCTATTCAGCCATGAGCCATAATCTCCAGTAATCCAGACATTGATTGGAAGAACATTCGTCATTATCGGCATTATAGGCACTACCGTAAGAAGAAATACAAGCAGTATCATGGCAGTCGCCTGGTAAGGAATGAACTTCTTTTTTACAAGCTTTGAGGTCCAAAATCCGAGAGAGAGCGCAAAGGCACCGATAAAAAGGCCGATTACAATCACATTGACTCCAAGCCATAAAGCCCCGCCAGCCGCAAGTGCCGCGCCAGCTGTACAAAGTGGGCAGTGTGCCTGCACACCCTTTGCTAANNATAGCTTCAAGTGGAACATGCCCTTCAACAAAGTATTCTCCGACAATTGTTGTGTGGCAGGTTCGCATGTCTGGAGGAATTCCATATTTCTCTTTAACAGAATCAGCATTCGTACTTGCGAGGTCAACAATTTCAGCATCAAAACCCTTACTTCGTAAAAAAGAAGCATATCCGCTGCAGCAGCCGCAACTCTCTGACTTATAGATAGTGAATTTCTCATTGCTAAGAACATTAAGATTCCCTTCGCCCCCCCTTACAGCATTGCCCATGACATTAGTAAAATAAAAAAAGGAAAAAATAAAAATAATTCCTACTATGGCAACGACTGCTATTGTTGTCATCATCTTCTTTCCCATTTTCGTTTTTTGGTGCAGCTTTTTGTTTCCAAAAAGGTGCTTAGCAGCCTCCGACCATTCCTCCGCTAGTAATCTGCTGCACAGCTACATTGCTCGCGGCATTCGTGCTCGAAGCGCCGGCAACAATACTATTGAGCGCAGACAACTGCCAAGTCTGGAGAAGGACAACCAAAACAAGAATTGCCAAAACAACTCCAAGCAAAATTTTTGTGTTGCTTTCCATATTCAGTTTTTGCTTAAGCTTTTTTCTAAAAAGCTTACTTCAGCCGTGTGCTCTCCCNNGTTCCGTGCATCTCATAGTTCATTTTCTCATTTGCTGTCCAGCCTGTCGTGTCAAGTGATCCGCTTGAACTGGCACTCACAACAGATTTTCCTGTCGCTAGACCAGTCAAAGAGAGCTTGCTATTTATCTGCACCATTTGTACAG
>DUFK01000046.1 GCA_013331945.1 Nanobdellota archaeon | reverse complement strand
GGTATATAAATCTTTCGGTTTTGTCGTCACTGCGAAGTGGGGATGATTTAGGTGTAACAGTGCTTGAGCTTGATAAATCTTTAGTACCCAGTACCCAGCACCTCAAGTGCTCATGACACAAACGAAAATTTCAGTAGAAGTATTACAAATATTACGTAGAGAGCAAGAAGTATCACCCCATCCGAAATTCCAAGCTCCATCGGTTTCTTTTTCTTTAGAAGGAAGAAAAGTGCCAGCGAAAAGAGAAGCATCGCCGGAAGGATGAAATTAAGTGATACATTGGAAACCTCTATGGATCTTATGAGTCCGGCAACCCCCCCTATAGCGAGGATATTGAAAATATTGCTTCCGATAATGTTCCCAAAGACCAGCCCTTTATAGCCCTTCTTTATCCCTCGAATGCTGACAAAAAGCTCTGGAAGAGAGGTGCCTATTGCAATGAGCACCGCCGCAACAGTAACTTGGGAAATTTTCAGCATCTGGGAGAGATCTATAGCTGATATTACTGTATATTTAGAGCTGACAGCGAGAAATACGATTCCGATAGCTAGAGAAATGAGGGCCTTTATTGTACTGATATTTTTCTCTTTATCCTTTCCTGAACCCCTGATTTTCAGAAAGTGCGCGCTTATTAGACCATTCAGCCCCCTATTTTTTATTATGCTAGCTGAATATTTTTGGTATTCTTTCAACTTTTTACCCACTTTGAATACACCATTCATGTACAGCGAGAAGATCAACAACAAAATTACAGCTTCCGCGGTTGAGATCTCAAAGTCGGTTGAGAACAATAGGAATAAGAGCGCTGAAAAAATCACCATGTAAACTCCATCAAGCTCTTTTTTCCCCACTTTCATTATTGTAAAGAGTAAAGGAATCGCGAGTATCAGTCCTATATTTGCAATATTGCTTCCCGCTATATTCCCTACAACTATTCCGGAGTCTCCTTTGATGGATGCTGCAATTGAAGTTGCAAGTTCTGGGAGGGAAGTTCCCATGGACACTACAGTCAATCCTATAACAAATTCGCTAACACCAAAACTTTTTGCAAGTCTTGAAGCAGCACCAATAAAGATATCAGAGCTTTTTACAAGAACTATAATCGAAACGATTAATGCTATTATGGCGATGCCAAGTGTCTGGAACATTTTACCTCTTCTTCCTTCTTGTCAAGGAATGGCATTATAAAAATCTTTTTTAACATAGACTCCTTCTTCCTTGCATGGATAAGAAACTTGAAGGCCTAATTTCATACTGGCATAGAAGAGGAATTGTTAGAGACAAGAAAGTTCTCGAGGCATTTCGGGAGGTAAGACGCGAGCTTTTTGTTCCTTCCAACCTCGCGGAAGATGCGTATGCAGATGTCGCTCTTCCAATAGGTTATGGGCAGACCATTTCCCAGCCAAGCACAGTCGCTGCGATGACACAAGCGCTTGTGCTCAAGGCTGGAATGAGGGTTCTGGAGATCGGAACTGGAAGCGGATATCAGGCTGCACTCCTCTCTTGCATTGTGGGCCCTCGCGGAAGAATTTTTACCACAGAGATAATTCCAGAGCTTGCAACACTTGCACGCAAGAATCTTGCGCAGGCGAAAATTAAGAATGTTCGCATTTTGGAGCTGGATGGAAGTGAAGGTTATGCAAAGGAAGCGCCTTTTGATCGCATCATATTTACTGCTGCATCTCCCGAAGTCCCACTGCCACTTCTTGCGCAGCTTAAGGAGGGGGGAATCCTGCTTGCTCCTGTTGGAAGTCTCCTCGGACAGCACATGATCCGAGTACGAAAACTTTCTGGCGGAAAGCGCCAAGAGGAAAATCTTGGCGAATACATCTTTGTTCCCCTACGGGGAAAGTGGGGGTTCTGATTTTCTTGAAAGAGTTAAGTGCTTATAACCTGGGTTTTGGGTTAGCAGAGAACTTTCTCTTCGGGCCTTGTCCGTGCCATCCTTATTTTCAAGTATCCGACTTATCCCTCGCGTTTTCAGAAACTATTTTAAATGTTTTCCTTCTCTATTTGGGATGGCACACGAATATAACAGCAAAGCTTCATTTGAGGGTAAAGATGCATACTACTATAATCTTCCTGAAGATCTTCTGAGAAGATTTGTAAGAAATCATGGCTATGTTGGTTCTCAGGAAGCTACTATTTATTTTAATGATGCCAAGTCTGAAAGAGTAACCATCTATAATTCCAGCACGTTTGAATCTGGCAATCCAGACTTAGTTTTAGGCAATATAGAAAAAATTGTCCTTGATGGCGGAAAATCCTCACCTTCCACAGATGACGGAAAGAAACCTGAAACTGGAAAATCCGAAAAAAAGAGCCTCTGGCAGCGGCTGATTGGCAGATAGCTCAAGAGAAAAAATTAAATACTTCTTCCGGCATTATCCTAAATGGGTCTAGAATACACTTTGCCCGAAAGGTACATAGAATTCTTGAGGACTCAAAAGGAAGTATGCATGAATGGGCAGAGTTCGCAAATCGTTGATATCTATTTCAGCAATGGCCTTCTTCTAATGAATGTCGAAATTATCGACTGCACAAAGTTCTATTTTAGGAATGATAGGCTGAATCCCGAGAGTATTGAGAAGATTGTTGTGAAGGGGAAGGATAAAGGGAATTAGTTCCTCATCATCGATCGTTGATTCATCCGCTTATACCTGGCATCTCAACAGCCTCAATTACCTGCTCTGATTGCGATTGCTCTTGTTCTTGCTGTGGTACTGCCGCAGGAACTTTGGTGGCCTCAATCTTCAAAGTCGTAGAGCATGGAAGTTTTGCCTTGATCTTTCTGATTGCTTCCTTCGCTATTTCAAGACCATTCTTTTCTACGCCGATGACAATTATCTCCTCTCCTGCCTTGACTTGCGCCGCAACCCCTACAGGCTTTCCGAATGAGAGGCTCATTCCGCTAGACATTCTATCTGCCCCTGCTCCTGTAAGCATCTTATGCTCGCGCAGGATATGGTGAGGATAGACCCTTATGATGAACTTGTAATTGCTAAGTCCTAGCTTTGATTCCAAGGCCCTGTTTATCGAAAGTCTTGCTGCCTCTATCGCATTATCCCTTATTTGGAGGGTTGTGTTTGTCGTGAGGGTAAGCTTGTACTGGAATTGCTTGTTCACGTTGCCCATCTGGAACTTCACGATCTTTGTTGCAGGAGTTGTCTTGATATAGCTCTTCTTCCTGCTCTTTCGCGTGTAGGGCACCTTAAGGTGCCTGTATGCTATTCCTTTTCGTAGTGCCATTTTTCTTTGAGGTATACTTCTTATCCTTATGATTTTTGGATTTTACTTTATAATCCTTTCTATTAAACCCCCAGTCTCGATCTGTCCTTCCTTAAGAACGCGGGCGTACCAGCCTCTTCTGTTCTTTACGTCATCCCCCTCTTTCCATGTTAATGTCCTCACAAACTCTGCAATTTTGTCTCCTACATAAGGAAGCGAGGCAAGATTCTTGCAAGCTGTACAAGCCCGCGAGATTTGTATTTCTAACTCCTTTCCGAACCCGAGCAAATATCTATTTCCTACTTGAAAGCTATCATAATCAAGTCCAAAAGTTGTTATATTCTCACCTAAATCTCCGATATTAATAGGCCAGCCTTCTTCATTCAGCTGTTGGATTGTTTCATAAGGGATTAAAAGCAGAGCGCTGTCTGGATCTCTTCCATTATTTTCAGTCCTGTATCGATTAAAATCTCCCATTACTCCGTCCAGAGAAACAAGAGCGGACTTTATCGGAAATTTAGGAATACCCCTCTCACCTTCTGTCTCGTGCTTTACATTTATCTGGTAAATTTGTCCCTTAGCTTCTTCCATCTTCTATTATCTCGTTAGTGTTACAAGATTGTGGAGGAGATTTAAAACCCTTTCTGTTTCTTCATGCCTCGTGCTCCCGGTCCCGAGCCTTGTGCTCCTGGCCCTGCGCTCCGAGCCCTTACTCCATCTGAATCTCATCTATCTTCGCCGCGAGAATGAAATCATTCTCATGCAGGCCTTTGATCGCATGGGTGTAAAGTGTGAGCTTCACTTTTCTGTAATCATGCATGAAGATATTTGGATGGTGCCCTTCTTGTTCTGCAATCTCTGCGACCTTGTTGACAAAAGAGAGGGCTTCATTGAAATCATCGAACTCGTACTCTTTTGTTATCTGGGGAACTCTCCCAGGCCCCCCAGCCCCAGGGCTATCTTTTTCCTCAAGGCTCCAGCCACTTACCTGCTCGAGAAATTGATAAATCCTTTCTAGAGGTAATGGAGCGATGCCACCTTCGCATGGAATGCAGCTCTTCTCAGAGAATTTTTCTCCCATCGTTATCTTCCTTCCATCTACCTAATTTCAACATGTTGCGAGACAGCCTGTCCTGGAAGTCCCCTCTCGAAAAGAGCGCGAAGAAGTCCTTTATTCCCATGCAGTACTGTAAGCTTTCCTTTGATCTCCTTGCCTGCAGGACTCTTCCATACAACAATCTTGCCAATCAGCTTCTGTGCATCTGCCTTCTTTTCTACTCCAGAAGCTTTCACTATGAATTGTCTTGGCTTGTACCTGTGCCTTCCTCGCCTGAAACTTGTTATGATTCCCTGCATTTTCCTTTGATATCTTTGCCTATTGCTTTTCTTAGAATAGGAATGTGAAATCCTTGCCGAAGAGCTTCTTTAGTTCCTGTATCTTCTCCAGGCCTAATTCTAATTCTTTCGGGGCATTCTTAAGCTTTTCTGCTAATTCCTCCATGTTCGAGGATTCAAGTTTTTTCTTCTTCAGATCTGCCTTCAGCACCTCTTTCTTCTCTCCTGCTATGAGGAATGCCTCATCTGCGAAAATGAAAAGTTCTGCCTGCTTCTCTCCTATCTTTATCCTGAATCGTGATTTCTCTGTGAGGAGGAGATTCTTTCTCTGCTCATGCTCTGTAAGTGCACGCATAAACTCCTGGGCATCCTTTCTCACGCGATCAATTTCTTGCCGGCTTAGCTTGCCTTTCTTGTGGTCTTGCTTTGCCCTTACGATTTCTTTGAGCACTTCAAGGCTCCTTTGAGTCATCTCTCCCCTATCGACGAGTTTCTCTTTGAATTTATCGACAAGCCTCTGCTCTACTCCTTTGCCAAGTATAGTTTCAAGGAGCGAGAAAGCATCCTCATGGATTTTGAGAACTGTGTTCTCTCCAGCTTTCTTCTCTATCTGTTTTACAAGTTCCTTCAGCCTTTGCATATACTCTGAAACTTCAGTAAGGAGCTCATCGACATCCTTTCCTTTCACTTCTTTCAGCCTTCCATGCTCGTAATCCTTGTATAGCGTGACTACTTTATCGAGAATCTTGATATACTTTTTTTCAAGAAGGCCCTCTTTCTCTACGAATGTCTTGTCCATCAATTCTACTGTCTCTCTCGGAGTTGGAGGCGGCAATCCGTATAGCATGAGGGCAGCCTGGCTCGGAGTTATAACTCCCCAATAAATGTCCTCTGTGACAATCCTGTTCAGATCTTCCTTGACTTTTTTGCCAACTCTCTCTCCGAGTAGCATGAAATTGTCGATCGCTTCCTGTGATGGCTTTATCTTGCCCATTTTTAACAAGAGCTTCCATGGCATGAATGCGCCTCTGTCGTAGAATGGCACGCCGTCTCGAATGAATGTAAAGATCACTGGATTTGCATCCTTGACACTTTCCCAGAATTCTGTGAGAATATACACTTGAGGCGAAAGCTTGTTCTTCGCGCCCGCGATTTCATTTGCTTCGAAAGCGTAGCTATATATCATCGCCCTGAGCCTTTCCTTTAACTCATAGCGCGACATTCTCTTTACATCTGTGTCATCAATCACAACGTAAATATCAACATCACTTGTCTTTGTCGCCTGCCCTCGCACCAGCGAGCCTGCGATTACATATGAGGTGACATAGCGTTCGAACTTTCTCAAAACAAGGTTCTTATGTATCGAGGCAACACGCAATGCAGAAAGTATTCCTTTATCATGCACTGGGTAAGACATGCTTATCCTGTCCATGTCTGCATAATGCCCATCGAAACAAGTCTGCCATAGTTCCTGTGTCGTGCGTGTGAAAAAAGTAGCATCAAGATCGACCTTCTTAAGGATTTCAGCAAGGTCCTTCTCTATCTTCTTTATCTCCTTTACCTTTTCATCTGGGAGGACTATGATGAGCTCTGGTTTCTTCTTTTCCTTATCATGCGCTCCCTGGCCTTGTCCTGAGCCCCCCGCTCTCGGCCCCGCGCTCTGTGCCATGTGTGGCAGAGCTGGAAGAAGGCCTATGGAAAGAACGTACGGGATCTTTTTTACAACATCTTTTCCGAACTTGTCTATTTTCTCCTTTATCTTTGAGAGTTCCTTCTTCATTTCAGGAGTGAGCTCTTTCATAGGGCTAGGAGCCGCGGGCATCTTAGACCCTTCAGTCAGTTCCAGTTCCTTAGAAAGATTGTCTTCTTCGTGTGCCATCATACTCTCTGGAAGATTTACTTTTAAAACCTTTCTTAAATCCAGCTTTAGGACTGGTAATATTACTAGGGATGACCTTCCCCGAACTATATCTAATTGTATAGTAGTTACAAAAGGAAGGTTTATTAAGTGTTTTTCCTGACCCTTTAAGGCTAAGGGAAATGGCGATAGAAAATTTAGTCGGAATTAGAATAGTTGGGTGGGGTGGCAGAAAGAAAATCAAGCTGGATTTGCTGAAAGCATATGCTGGGGAAGGAAAAACTGCCGAGGAAATTTGCAAGCTTCTTAACTTAAGCAAACCAACTGTCATGAATTATGGCAGATTTATTGGGGTCAAGCTTATTCCTTCAAAAACCGGAAAGGAAAGGAGGGCAGAAAGGGCGCGCGCGACATTAAATCTTATTGTTAGAGGATTGGAAGAAGATAAAGGAATTGAGGAAATAGCCCACGACCTTGGCTATTCACCTTCCGCACTCCATAAAATTGTAAACAGTGACGGAACTTCTGTTAAGGAGATCAAAAAGAAAGTTCTTGAGGAGAAAATCAAAACTGGATTGGAGATGGAGAAGGGTTATGATGAGATAGCTGATGAATTGGGATGTTCAACTAATCGTGTACGCCAGGTTGCTAATCAATTTGGCTATAATCACAGGACCATGAAGGAAAGGAAGCTAAATTTTGTCCAAGATATCTCATCTATAATCAGGAATGCAGCACTCCAGAAGGCTTATGGTGCAAGCTGGGCTTTTGGAAAAGCATTAGAATATGCTATGACTTATAGCAAGGGCGGCAACAGGCGATATCCAATAGACAAAAAATTCCCGATGCTCTTCAGTCTATTTTCTAGGTATCAGAACGCTTTTCAAAAAGGAGAAAAGCGTTCATTAGAAGAGCTCGCAGATGAGGCCGGTTTCTCTTTCACATATGTCGGAATAATTCTGAAAAGATCTGGGCTTGAGCCTTTATATGGGGGAAGGGAAAGGCATCTAATCCCAGAAGAAAAGATAGAAGCTATTAAAAGATCTCTTGATCTTGAGGTGTCTGATCCGGATATCGCTTACTTCATTGGCGTGCCATCTTATGTTATAGCAAATTATCTTGTGAAGCACGGGAAAAATAAAGGGGGGAAGAACCATCCTGTAAAATCATTCAGCAATCCGACTGTTCATCTAACTCATAAGCGTGCAAGCCAGGTTTATGAGGCACAGGACCTTTCCTTTGGCCAGAAAGAGATAGAAGAGGTTCTGGGCTTGGACAGCAGAGCTGTTTCTTACGCACTTGAGCACAGAAAAGAAGTAGAGCTAAGGATTATCAAAGCGCTCCAGACAATTTATCCCGCTAGGAAGATAAGCAGGCCCTATCTGGAAAATGAATAATTTTTAAATC
>DUFK01000020.1 GCA_013331945.1 Nanobdellota archaeon | reverse complement strand
GGCCTTGGGATTTAAAAGATTATCTTATCTTTTCTGCCTGAAGATGTGCCAGAGCACAATCACAGAGCCTGCAGCGATGCTTATATCCGCTAAGTTAAATGTTGTCCAATCTCTGAGCGGGATGAAATCCACGACAAAGCCGTAGAAGATGCGATCGAGCAGGTTGCCCACAAGACCCGCCATCATCAAGAATAGGCCGAACATCAAAAGAGCGCTTTTCCTCACATCCTTCATGGATAGCACATAGACAAAGAAAAATAAGACCCAGATGATGATTGCGACGAAGAGCCACCTATGCTCGCCGCTCGCCAGAAGACCGAACAGGAGTCCGTAATTCCTTTCATGAGTCCCCTGTAGTGCCAGGAGTTTTGTCGCTCTGTCTAGAACAAGAATCAGGAGTGCTACAAGCGTAAAAAGTGCAAGGGTGCCTTTCTTCATCCTTTCTTTCCACTGTTCGCAAATAAAAATCTTTGCAAAGATTTTTAAGGAACTTTCCTTTCCACCTTGTATGGTAGTTGCATTATCAACAAAGTTGACCATACTCATGATACTCGCGGCTGGAACGCTGCTTGCATGGATAATGAAGAACATCCATAACGCTATAGCTATAATTCTAGGAATTGCGACAGTACTCACACTGCTTTGGATCTTGATCGGATAATAAGATGGTCTCGGCACGGAAAAATACAGATTCAGAACTAAAAGCAGAAACAGAGAAATGGCTTTCTAAGATCGAGAAGGAGATGCCCCACGTGAAAGAGAACGCGAAAAATAAGGACTTCGTGCGGAACATCAAAGCCTATATTTCTGATTGTAAACACTTTGCGAAAGAAGGGAAATTAGTTCTCGCCTTTGAGGCAGTTGTATGGGCCTGGGCATGGCTTCAGATTCTTCGTGATCTGAAGATGATAGAATGAGGATAGAAATGGTGACTACACAAAATAAAAAGAAGAATTTTCCTTGGGCTGTAATCAGCCTATCTTTGGTAGTTGCAGCGTTTATCCTTACCTGGAGGCCGCCATTTAGCGATTTAGAAGCAAATATATGGCAACAACAAGGCCAGGCAATGCCGATGGTAAGTCTTATTCTTCTTATTCCCCTGGCCATACTGCTGGGATTAATCAGCCTGTTCTATTCAAAGCAACGATTGTTGGGTATTATCTCAATTCTCCTCTCGATCTTATTTATCATTCTAGCAAATACTGTTGGCGGGAATAAGTTCCTTTAGAATTATTTAGGGCTACGGAATGTATTGACTAAAAATAGATCAGAAAAGTTTATATACGAGTATAATTATTAGTTATACATGGTACAGGCTATTAAAACCAAAGTTAAGGTATGGGGGAATTCTCTCGGAATTGTTTTACCTAGGGAGATTGTTATCAACGAGAGAATAAGGCCGGAGGATGAAGTTACAATAACTATAACCAAGAAAGAAAACTTAGAAGACTTCTTTGGTAAAATAAAATCGAAGATTGACGCTCAAAAAATGAAAGATGAATCCCGAAAGATGTGGAAAATGAACTAAGATGGATGAGTGTTACTTCTTTGATAGCTACGCTTTAATTGAGCTCTACAAGGGAAATAAAAATTATGGTGCGTACAAAGGGATAAAAGTTGTTACTTCTTTTTTCCAAGTTTATGAAATTTATTATAACCTGAGAAAAGAATTTGAAGAGAGTGAAATAAATGATTTCTTTAAGCTTTTGCAAAACTTTTGTATTGAGCTTGACTTCAATTTAATTCCAAAAGCCGTTGAATTTAGATCTAAGTACAAGAGTAAAGACTTGTCTTACGCTGATTGCTTGGGATATATAATGGCAAAAGAACTAAAAATAAAGTTCCTTACGGGAGATAACCAATTCAGGGAATTACCAAATGTAGAATTTGTAAAATAGAATTATAAAAGTGATTACTCTCCCCCGAAATACTTTCTTCCTTCTCTGCCTTCGAGCTTCCTCTCAATGCGGTGGAGCTGCTCTTCCATCCCCCTTATCTTGTCGTGTAGAATATTCAAGAGCTCTATAGTATCTTTTTTTTCGACAGCGATGCTTCCTTCCTGTTTCCCCACTTCGGCGAAACTTGAGAAGAAATCTCCTGCCGATGCCTCTTGTGTTCCTGTGAATGCAGAAGGAGGATCGGGAACAATGCTTCTGCCACTTGATGATTCACTTGCACTGCCCGCGCTCATGGTGCTTGTCCCATCTTCACCAAAAATCACATAGCCAGCATCTTCCTGCCTGAAAGAAGTTTTTGGTCTCTCTGCTGGCGCTTCAGTCTTGCTTCTTTTGGTGCGTGGCTTGTATGGCCTTAAATCTACGTAGCCCATTTTCTCTCTTTTTTATGAAATTAGGATGCAAGGAGATTATAAAAAGATTTCTAATAGTAAATCAATGATTACTCTCTTCGATGCAAAGTCTTTCTAGTTCTAATCTTTCTCTAGCGCTTGGCTCTTCGGGTCCCCACATTGAATAATGCATCTCGTTAATCTTTTTGAGTAGATTATGCTCATGCTTAGACTTACCAGAGGAGGAGATTGAGTAATCACAGAGCATAAAAGAGAGGAGGGTTCCACTATCCGTACATGGCTCTGTATCTCCAAATGTAAAAATGGTATGCAAAAATCTTCCAATTGCGGAGTATCTCTTAAGATTCCAGTCAACTTTATATGGGAGAATCTCTATGAAATCGTGCGTAATATCCATTGCATCTCTATGATTTCTAGTCCTAAACTTAATAGAACTCCAATCTGGATAACCCTCATATTTGTATTCAAGAATGTACCCTTTCATAATGCTTGACTTCTAGCTCCGCAATAAAGCCGGATGCGGGAAATTATAAAAAGCTTTCCCCCACGTCTTTAGCGGTGCACCTTCACCGTCTGCATCCCACTTATATCTTCAATCCTTCTTTCTGCACTGATGGATGAGCGGAACATTGCCCAGAATACATTCTTCAACCACTCGATCCATTCTTTATCATAGATGCGGTAAAAGGTGGTCATTTTCTCTTTCAGCTCTCCCTTCACATAAATCTCTGGCTTTCTTATCTCCTTAAGGATTGCCACCGAATCATCAAAGATTGTTCCTCTGAGTGGATGGAAGCAATGCCTGATGTCTACCATCTTTTTTCCCACCTTATTATTTATCTCTAGAATTCTTCTTATATTTTCTATTCCCGGAATCTCTACTCTTGTAAGAATCCTGATGTTGACTCCCCTCTTTGCGATCTTTTCGAGAACATCTGCCACATCTTCTTTCTTTGTTCCCATATTTACTAGGGAAAGATTTCCTGAGAAAAGGAATAATTCTGATTTTGTGCCGAGGAGCCTTTCCCTATAGTCCTCAAAATTACTTTTTGAGTCCAGGTAATCCTCGGTTAAGATCACGGCATCCTTCTTTTTTTCATCCACATACTGATATATCTCAGAAGGGCTGAAATCACTCTTCTTTCTTCCCATCTCTATGTGCTTAAAGAGTCTCTCCTGAAATTCACTAGAATGGATGCTTTCTGCTGAAACCCAGAATACTATTTTGAGCGCTCCTCTTGTGCCTTCCCTAAATGTGCGTACAGAGATGCTTCCCTCTGTCTCTGCAATTCTCTGCACGTAGCGGTCGGCAGTGCGCCAATTCTTCCTTATGAGCGTTGCAAGTTCATCGATGCTTCTTGGTTTCTGCCTTACTGCATCGAGAATTCTCTTCTTTAGTACATCATCTAACATTTTTTCCCCGCCTTCTTTTAGTATCTTTACTCTGATATCTTAGTATATACACCCTAGAACTTAAAAATCTTGTGCTGGTGTACAACACCATGTCCATTTCTTTGTCAGAAGCTTATAACTAAAGTACAACTCTACACATTATCGAAATGAAAAGATATTTCGACATGGCAGAACTTGAAAAATTGACGAGGGAAGAGCTTTTTCTGATTCTGGAAGAGCTTCAGCCCATAGAAGATAATACGAGAGATAACTTGCTGATTCTCAATATAAGGGAAAGGATAGAAGAGGCCCTGAGAAATTCGAGAAATTCCGGGAACTTGTGGGAAAGTTTCGAGATCGAAAGAGTTCTTCCATTAAATTCGATCAACCTTGTCTCTTCTGCACTTTCTGTGATGGGGCAAGGGGAAGGAGACGAGGGAAGGATCATGCAGGCTGGCAGGGTGAAGATCAAGCTCAAGGTAGTCTTTGAGTACTACAATGAGACTTATTCAAAAAAGATGGAAAAAATATGCTAAAAGGAGGTGAATGAAAATGGGTGGAAATTACGGAGATGGCTGTGGCTCGAGTTGCAGAAGCAGTTATGTGCAGACTGACGATGTAGAGACACTTGTGGAAAAATTCTTTTCCTCTGGAAAAAGAGAGCACCTGATTTCTGCTGCAAAGAAGTACCTCAACGGAAGCTATGAGAAGGGATTAATCAGATATGTACTTGATGCCGCGGATGTCAGTGAAGCGACAAATGAATTTCCGGGAATAGAGATAGAGAGCAAGCTGGAAATCTCGTTTGCACAAGCACAATCTGATGGTGCACAAAGGAGCTTCGAGCTTTCTGATATCTTGGATGTGATTGAATTCCCTCCTTCCAAGAACGCGAGATTTGTGAAAGATCCATGCAATCTTGAATCTGCAGGAACAAATTACTTTTATGGTTCAGATGATGGAGCAGAGAGGGTGACTGTCATCCACAAGGGAGGCAACTTCTACCTGAAGCAGAAAGGAGATGTTCAGCCATACTCATTTGGGATTGCAGGAGAGCAATTTGTTTTGCGCAGGCCTGAAACAAGAGAGCTCACAACTCCGCCAGAGATAATGGATGCGCTCCAGAGATACCAACATGAGGGGATAAAGTATCAAGGAAAGATTGAAAAGAAAAAGGCAGAAGCCTTTGTTCTTCAGACACTTTCCGGAAGGATCTATTCTTTGGTGGTGAGTGATGCGAGAAGGAACCTTGATGAGAAAGAGCAGTGGCAGTTAGAGATAGAATATGCCGGCTACATTCCTGGATTCAAGACAAATGTCGGTCGCGAGGAAGAAATTGTGGATGATATTGTCACTTTGATGAAGCATGTCTGCTTTTTCTACAATAATCTCCCATTGGACAGTGGAGAGCTGGTCTCATTCGCGCCGACTACTGAGCGCAAGTATGATTTCATAAGGGGTGTAAAAGTAGACGGCGATGGAAGTAGGAACGGAAGAACTAATGGAAAAGCACAGACTGCGATCGATGAAGATTTCGGATTGCTGAGTGAATTGCAAGGTGGACTGCAGATGAAAGCGTTAACTGCTACGACTTCTCGAATTCCGAGAGATTCGAAAAAAGAATAAGATGAGAGTCTACTTTTCCGGCACGCATGGAAGCGGGAAAAGTACGCTCATCACTAAGCTTGTTGAGAGCTATCCTGATACCTTCCATACTTTCGAGAGAATGGATTGTCCAAAGCAGGATGATTCCCTTACGAGGGGGAAGATCAGGATAGCCCGCTATTATATTGAATCTTTCATGGAACAAGAGTTGGAGAGGAAAAATCCTGACAAGATACTTCTAGCAGATAGGTTTGTCTATGACTCCTTAATCTACTCTGCCGCATGCGTTGACCTTGGTTGGATGGGCAAGAAGGAGTACGATGGGTTTCTCGGGGCATATAATTGCTTTTTTGGCGAGGCAGACTATCCGCAGAATGTAGTATTTGTGAATCCTTCATTGGAGAGGACAATCGCACAGATAAAAAACAGGTGGGAAAAGAAAGGAGAAAAGAAATGGAGAGAAGAAGATTTCTCTTACCTCTCTGCTGTGAAAGCGACCTATGAATCTTGGTTCAGAAACAGGGAAATGCTTGGCCTTCTTGGCATGAATCTGCGCGGGGATAAAGGCTCTCTTCGAGTTCTAGAATTGAATGATGAGCCTCTCGAAGAGAAAGTTCTGCGCGTTGCGGAATGGTGCCGGCAAGGATTAAAGATGAATGGCCTGGGAAGCATGGGAGATGTGGAGAAGCAATATGCATTGGCAAGATAAAGAGCCTACAGAAAACAATAAAAATACCCCAGCCCCTCTTTTATAGAGTAATTATAGATTAAAAGAGGAAAAAGATGGCTGACACAGACATAGATATCGATAAGCTTGTCGGAAAGGCCAAGGGCCTAAAGGACAAGGCTACGCCTCTTGCCGAATTCAAGCTGAACTATGATGCCTTTGCCGAAACCCTAGAACCTGTATATTTCTGGATTCTCGATTACATGCAGCAATCAACAGGCGGCCTCGGAATGAAAATGGAGAAGATCGTCGATAATTTTACTGCTTCGCCGGGAAGCGGATACTTTGCTGACATCGGTGCAAGAGCGACAAGAATGCAGGATCAAGGAATGAAGATACTTGGCACAATCAATACTGTGATGCGAAGCGTCTTGAATTTGATTTATGATCTGAAGGAATTCGAGCTCCGCTTGGATCATTATGACAGATTCAAAAGCAAGGATGAGAAGAAGCGCGAGGGTGGTTTGCTTGCACTGAAGCAGGTCTGGATGGA
>DUFK01000034.1 GCA_013331945.1 Nanobdellota archaeon | reverse complement strand
ATTATATATCTTATAAGTTATAACTTATAATTCTTTCTGTTTTACATCTCCAAGAACAAGAAAACTTCTACTTCAGCTCCAGGCTCTGTCCATCCTGCACCAGATGCACATTCTTCCCTATATCATAGCCCATCTCAACGCAGAGTTGTGCCAGCGTTGAAAGCTTGGGCATGTCCCCATGTGCAGGAATTATATGCTTTGGCTTTAGCATGGTGATGATGTCACGCAAATCTTCCTTGGACGCGTGCCCAGAAACATGGACGTCTGAGAAGATTCGGATATTATTCTCCCTGAGTTTCTTATCAAGGGCATTCTTATTCGCGATATTTATCGGCGCGGGAATTGTCTTGCTGCTGAATATGACGTGATCTTGTGGCTTGAGCTTGAAAGGAAGCTGGTCATTAGCCATCCTTACGAGCACGCTTCCGGGTTCTCCCTGATGGCCTGTACAGACAAGCAGATACTTACTTCTTTTCTCATTCACTTGCTTCATCGCTTTCTTCACATCCTTCCTGTAGCTGTGCATCTCGATATCTCTATGGAAGTCAATCAGATTGCATCTTACGGCAGCATTCACGTACTTGTAAAGTGAGCGCCCAAGGAAGAGAATCTTGCGATCCATCTGCTTTCCGAAATCGACAATACTCTTCAGTCTCGCGATATGTGACGAAAAGGTCGTGACGACAATGCAGGCATCTTCATTATTCGTGTTAAGGAGAACATCTCCGAGCATATCTCTTGCAATCTTTTCAGAGGGGGTTTTCTGTTCTGCACCGGCATAAAGTGCATCTACTACAAGGGTGTGCACTCCCTTAGAGGCGAGCTTCTTGAGCTTTGCATAGTCTGGCTTCTTTCCGATGACTGGGGTATTGTCAAACTTAAAGTCATTGGCATAGACCATTGGTCCTTCTTCGTCATGAACCGCGACAATCGCTGTCTGCAACGTAGAATGCGTCACATGCAGGAATTCCACTTCAGTGCCTTCAACGTTAAGGCTTGAATTAGGCATTATCACTCTTTTCTTGTTCTGCAATTTTATGTCGTTATCTCGTGCAAGTGCGTTCAGCACCTCCATTGTAAAAGGAGTGCCATAGATATCTGCCTTGTAAGATTTCTCAAGATAGGGCACTGCTCCAACATGGTCGAGATGTGCATGACCTATAATTTGTGCTTTGATCCTAGATTTAATCTTGCTCAGTATAGAATCATTTGGGAGTGCGCCAATCTCGCGCAAGCGGGCTGGCACATGTTTTCCTTCTTCAAGCTCTACTATAGGAGGAAGATAAAGACCTTCGTCAACAATAAATGTCTTGCCATTCTTCATCTCCATGGCAACCATGTTCTTGCCGACTTCGCTGAACCCGCCCACTGCGTAAAATTTCATTTTCTTTTTTCGTTCCTCTTCTTTTAATTTGAGATAGAGTGAGACTTTAAAAATCTGGCTATTGCCATGATTCACTCCAGCTTAATTCTCATTCTCCGCGACTTGGGGAGCTGGTTCTTCATGTTACCTTCTTTGAAGTTCGCACAGCCCAAGATGTAGCCCTTGTACTTGACTATTACATATCCTGCGGCCACATTCTCTGGAATTTTTTTGCTCAAATCAATATCCTCGCCGTGGATGTATCTCACAGCATCATCACGCGAAAGTTCAATAAAGTTCTTCCTCGCATGCTTCCCAACAAGCTGAAGGAAATCAGTTGTAGGCTTGAGCACTCCATTCGGACGAAGGAAGGCGAGGCCTGCAGTCTCCGAAGAGGGGAAAAGAGGATCCTGAAGGCTCACACTTGTTCCCGCATAGATTTTCCTCTCGGTCTGGAAAAGACCGAGTTCTGAGAACAAATCCCGAGAGATGCCAAAGCGCTCGCAGAAGTATAAGAGCGCTTCTTCCCTTTCCTTACCATGAAGTATCTTTTTCATTTTTTGCTTTTACCCTTTCCATCTTTTTTCTCTTTCCTCATCATCTCTCCTTCCTAATCTTCGCGATGAAGAATCCTCCTGTGTTGTAATCATGGATGTAGATGCGTGCTGTCTTTCTCAGCTCAGGGTTGAAGGTTGTATCGCGAAATTCCGTAATACCTTCATGATGATCAAGCCCCTTTACCTTAATCTTTTCTAGCACTGCGTCTTCATTTTCCTGAAGCAAGTGCTGCACAACACCTTCATTTTCCTCTGGCGCATAAGTGCATGTAGAATAGACGAGCTCTCCTCCTCTCTTGACGAGAGGCCATGCGGCATCGATCATCTTTTTCTGCAAGAGAGCCAGAGAGCGCACTCCGCCCTCGCTCCAATGGATGAAATATTTGCGCATGCTTCCTTCTAGAGAGCAGGGTGCATCAAGAAGGACTTTGTCAAATCTCTCATTCTCAGAAGCAGGGAAGCTTCGCACATCTCTCCTCGTGATAACAACATTCATGCAGCCAAGCCTGTTTATGTTGCCCCGCAAGGCCTTGATTCTTTCGTAAGCATTATCGTTCGCGATGATGCATCCGCGATTGTTCATCATCTGCGACATCTGTGTAGTCTTGCTTCCGGGTGCTGCAGTAAGATCAAGAACCCTTTCCCCTTCATGCGGAGCTAGCACAAGAGGGGGAACCATCGAAGCAGCGTCCTGCAGGTAGATATGCCCTAGAAAATATTCCAGCGTCGAGGC
>DUFK01000040.1 GCA_013331945.1 Nanobdellota archaeon | reverse complement strand
TATGCCGGTGCTCTCAAATACCCATCATACGCTCTCGGAGGCACAAAAGGAAAGGTACAAAAGCTTATGCACTCAACAGGATTTACAGCGCCTCTTGCGAAGATCAGACTGCAGAATGGAGATATATTCTTCAATGTTGCGCCTGAAAAGATAATAGAGGGTCAGGACATCCACCTTGGCATTGATGCTGCTGTTGTTGAGGGAAATATCCTTCCGCTCGCAAAGATTCCCGAAGGCACGCCAATATGCAACATAGAGATAGAGCCGGGAGATGGTGGCAAGATGGTAAGGAGTGCAGGAAGTAATGCAAGAGTCATGCACCATATTGGAGGTAAGGTCTCCGTGTTACTCCCATCAAAGCAGGAGAAGGTTTTGGATGGAAGAGCGAGGGCAACAATCGGAATCGTTGCCGCATCTGGAAGAAAAGATAAGCCTGTCTTGAAAGCAGGAAAGAAATTCTTCATGATGAGGGCTACAAATAGGTTATGGCCGCGCACTTCAGCAGTCAAGATGAACGCCATAGAGCATCCATTCGGAGGCGGAAGAGGAAAAGTCATTGGTAAACCAAAGACTCCACCAAGATTCGCACCTCCAGGAAGAAAGGTAGGATTGCTGCATGCACGCAGGACCGGAAGGAAGAAGAAGTAAACCTTTAGAAAATGGTAGAAACACAAGCACAAATCAGAATAAGGGAAGAATTGAAGCCTCTTTTAGATAGCCAAGGCTTAGAAGTTCTCTTGACTAGAAGTGCATTCTTGCTGGATAAGATTGCTTCGACTGAATATCACAGTGTAGATGTAAAAGCAGATTATTTAAGTGGAGAATTATCCTTATTGCGTTATTCCGGGTTGGTTGGTGAATTGATTACTAATCGCAGTCCACTTCACCTGACACCAAAAGGAAAAGAAATTCATAATCAAATAAAAGAATCTGGATTTTACCAGAGCAATGCAGTAGAGTAAATAAGAATAAAATGGCGAAAGAGATTTTATTTTACGGAAAGAACATCGAGGAGCTTAGGAAGCTGCCCCTCCAAGAGTTTGCAAGGCTTTTGAAGAGCAGATCGCGCAGGAGCTTGCTCAGGAGGATGGAGGAAGTGCAGAAGTTTCTCCAGAGAGTGGATAAGAAAGTGAAGAAAGGAAAGACCACAATCAAAACTCATGAGAGAGACATGATAATCACGCCCCAGCTTGTCGGACTCACATTAGCGATCCATAATGGAAAGGAGTTCGTTCCAGTCAAGGTCACGGAGAATATGCTTGGGCATTTCTTCGGAGAGTTCGCGATGACAAGGAAAAGGGTAACGCACGGCTCGGCAGGAATCGGAGCTACAAGAAGCTCTGCCGTCGCGAAGGCAAAGGGATGAGTAAGTAGTAAATGGAAATAAAGTAAAAATGAAAGTGAAAGTCGGAAAAAATGAAGTGTATGCGGTAGGGAGGAATTATTCCCTCTCACAAAAGCATGCCGCAGCAGTCTGCAAATTCATCAAAGGCAGGACGATTCCAGAAGCAATAGCTCTCCTGGAAAGGGTTCAGAGCAAGAGGACTGCAGTGCCTATGAAAGGGGAGATTCCCCATAGGAAAGGAAATATCGAGCGTGGAAGATATCCTGTAAAAGCATCATACTACATAATCAAACTGCTCAAGAGCCTAAGAGGAAATGCAGCTGCAAAGAGTCTTGATGAAGATTCTCTCGTGATTAGGGTGGCAAAGGCAGACAGAGGAGAGACTCCGATGAGGATCGGAAGGATGGGAAGGAGGGGAAAGAGCACTCACATTACATTAGTTGGAGAAGGCCATGAAGTTGCGAGGAAGGAGAAGAAGCCAATCGCAAAGGAAAAGGAAAAACATGAGCATAAGACTGCCGAGGAAGAAGTGAAAGAGATGCGAGAGAAACCTGTGCACACAAAGGCTGAAGAGCTTGAAGCGAAGGAAATCTCTCATGAAACTCATGAAATGGTAGGATCTGGAGGAATATTGAAGAGGAAGGAAAAAGAAATCCGGGAAGGCTAAAATTAGAAGATTAAAAGGCAACAAAAAAAATCGAGATAAATAAAATGGCACAAGATAAAATCAAACTGGCACTTGTCGGATACGGCAAGATGGGAAGAGAGATAGAGAAGCTAGTACGGACAGAGTACAGGGAGAGCTTCAGTATAGTCTCGAGAATAGACCCAGAGATAAGGGATGCTAAATATAAAGAGATAAATGCAGAAAGTGTTGGAAGAGCAGATGTATGCATTGATTTCACGAGACCGGATGTTGTCGTAGATAATATAAAGAGATTTGTTGATCTTGAGAAACAGATCGTTGTAGGGACTACTGGATGGAATGATAGGATTTCAGAGGTCAGGGATTATGTTGGAGATGCAAATGGCGGCCTGATCTATGCGCCGAATTTTTCATTTGTAGTGAATGCGTATCTAAAATCAATCAAAGAGACCGCGAGGTTGCTTTCTCCATTTGCATACGACTATGACACCAGAATCGAGGAAACACATCATGCCTCAAAAGTAGATGCTCCATCTGGAACTGCTAGACAGATGGTGGAGATTTTAAGAGGATACGGCTTTAATATCGACCCGAATAATAAAGAGCAGGTAATCTCGTATAGGCCAGATATGCAACTCGGATATATAGGGAGGCATACTCTAACCCTAAGGTCAAAATCCAAAGAAGTGGCAACAGAGCTCTCAAATGAAGTGAAGTCAAGGGGAGAATATGCCAAAGGCGTATTAACAGCGGCAAGATGGGTACAAGATAGAAGTGGTGTTTTTAATATGGATGAAATGCTTGATGATATAATGGACGGATTGAAAGAAAACACAGTTGGATGTGAGATATAAGCGAGGAAAAAATGATAGAAAGACAATTTATTGCGGCAAAGAAACGTGAATTCATGATAAAGGAATTCGTAAAGAATGAGCTTGGAAAAGGCAAGGTGAGTGCTGTAGGTCTTGAAAGGACTCCTCTCGGCGAGCGCATCATTGTGCACACGAGCAAGCCCGGCCTCATAATCGGAAGAAGAGGAGAGACGATCCAAGACCTTACATCTCTTCTGAAGCAGAAATTCAAGCTCGAGAATCCACAGATAGAGATTGTTGAGATTAAAAGAGCTGAACATGATGCGCAATTCATGGCAGATTACATTGCATCTTCTCTTGAAAGGTTTGGTCCATTGAGATTCAAGTCTGTCGCGTACAAAGCCCTACAGAGGATGATAGAATCCAAAGCTCTTGGTGCAGAGATAAGGCTCGGAGGAAAGCTTCCGAGCGAAAGAGCGAAGAGCTGGAGATTTGCTTACGGATACTTGAAGAAGACAGGACATCCGGCTGAGTTAATAGTGAATAAGGCTTATGCTGTGGCAAATACAAAACCAGGAGTTGTCGGTATAAAAGTGCTGATAGTTCCGCCTGATGCAGATATTATAGAGATAAAGGAGAAAACGATCATAGAGGAACAAGTTCCTGAAAGTGCAGAAGAAAGAGGGGTGAGAGAAAGTACTTCGAAAGGGGGGAAGGAAATAAAAGATGGAAAGGTAGAGAACGCGAAAGCGCCTAAGAAGAAAAAGGAGAAGAAAGGAAATGGAGTGAAAGAGAAAATAAAGGTAGAAGAGACTGCAGAAGAGATAAGCGAAGCCTCGGGAGAAGAGAAATAACAATGGCAATACTAAAGTTCAAAACAATAAAGGATTCGAATCCAAGCGAGCTCAAGAGCAAGCTGCACGAGCTAAGACTCGAGTTGATGAAGCTGAATTCCCAGCGCGCAAGCAAGAGCGTAAGCAATCCCGGAAAGATAAAAGAGATAAGGAGAAGTATTGCAAAAATCCTCACGGCTATGAATGCGAAGCGCCAGAGCGCAGAACTCGGGGCCGGGAGCGAGGAGCGCAGGGCGCGGGGCAGAGGCAAGAAGGCAGAAGAGAAAGAGAATGGAAAAGGAAAGGGGAAGAAGCTCGCTGAAAAACCATTGAAGAGCTCAGATAAAAAGGAAAATAATAAAAAGCTCACAAGATACTAATACTCAAAGCAAATGAATATATGCCCTAAATGCGGATTGCCTAAGATTGCCTGCACTTGCGAAACCAGAGCGATTGAAGGACAACGAATCAGAGTGAGGACGATTAAGAAGAAATTCGGAAAGCTTTCTACGCTTGTTGAAGGTATCGACACGAAAAGTGTCAATATCAAAGAAGTTGCTAAGAAGCTAAAGAACAAGTTCAGTTGTGGTGGAACTGTCAGAGACGATGGCACGATTGAACTGCAGGGGAATCATAAAGACCGGATGAAGGAAGCACTCATGGTGCTTGGATTCTCAGCAGACGCAGTTGATGTT
>DUFK01000039.1:3714-5243 GCA_013331945.1 Nanobdellota archaeon | reverse complement strand
GAAAAAGGATCTTTCCTCTTTCTCTTCCTTACTTGAAGTCTTTACTCTACTAGTGTCAGTTTCTGGCTCTCCTTCTTCGAGCCTCTTGAGACGTGCTATGAGTACTCTTTCCTTCACTCTTGCAAGTATCTCAGAAGATATAGTGGATGCACTGTAGAATAGGACGCTGATCGAGATTATGGCAAAGAATACTGCAAAGATCTTCGACGCATCATTCGTAGGGGTAATATCGCCATAACCTACAGAAGTCATGGTTATTCCCGAAACGTATAGTGCATCAATCCACTTCAGATTCTCTGAGTAATGGAAAAAGACAGTTCCAAGAAGGAGCAAAGATAATATCAATGCGATAGAAAGCGACAGGCTTTGGCTCAACTCCTTCTCTATCTCGCTCTCAATCCTCTGGCGCTCGCGGATTTTTTCTTTGAGCTTCTTCCTCTTCTCGAGGGAGGAAATCTCTAACTCTTTTGCCACTTTACCTCTTTGACTACCTTGAAGGACCTCTCTTTCATTCTTTCAGAAAATTTATCTTTTAATAAATCTTCCGCACGCAGATATTTCCTCTTGATGATTGCGTAGACCCTCCCGCCACGCTCAAATATCTTGCATCCCTTCCACTTTTTCTTGAAGGCGGCGACAGCTTGCTCGATCTTAAGTGGAGGACCTTCACGTTCCATAAAAGAGCTAAGAGAGGGATTCTTTACAACAAAGTAAAGATATGCGATATTCCTTTCGGGATAGAAGCTCCACTCTTTCTTCTTCAATTCAAAGTCAGAGTGCTCTGCTTCCAATATGAGGAACTCAAATGCCTTCTTCACTTTTGATCCGACAATATCTTGTTTCCCGCGAACAAGATTGAGCTCTGCGGTAAAGAGTTTCTCTCCGCGTTGCAATTTTGCCCTAAGCTGCTCTGCACTGAGATCTTTTCTTTCAAAGTGTGCAAGAGACGACCTTGCAATAAATTTGCTGCACGCAGAAGAAAATTGCAGGAATTTCTCCTCGGCAAGCGCTGCTGTAACATTCCGGCTCTTCTGCACAGGATCAACAAGTACAAGAGGCCCCAATATTTTCGACTCATTCATCGAAAAGAAGATCGAATCCTTATTCTTGTAAAATCGTGCAGGATCAACAATTATCTTGCCTTTGTAAAGGGCCTTGGGCCATGAAGCTCCAGCCTTCACAAAAGCGAGGAAAGAGCCGTAATGTATCACAAGCAGCTCAAGTGCATATCCTGAGAAAGCCTGTATATGCGATTCAGCCCCATAACAACCATGCGCGTAACAGAACGCTTTCGCAAGCCTTATCTCATCTCCCAAATTTTTCTTTTTCCCATGCTTGACCCCTTGTGCTTTCAGTCTTGCCTTCACATATGTGACGTGCATCGGAGAGACATCAGTGATGTTTAAGGCATCATCTGCCTTCTTGACGTGCAGAATAGGAACGAGCTCAAAGAGCATCGCATTCTTTTTATCTTCGTAATGGAAATAATCCCTGCTTCCATGAAGCCTTTCAAATCCGAGGTGCAATTT
>DUFK01000039.1:0-3640 GCA_013331945.1 Nanobdellota archaeon | reverse complement strand
CATGCATGAAGAAGAAGTGTCTTTTAATCCTTTTCCCCGGGGTTTCCAACAAGAGCATTTTTTAATTTTGCTGCTTGTGGAAATGGATGATATTCAGTATCAAAGAGCATGTGGATGGAATTGTAGAAGCCTCTTCAAGAAGAGAAAGAGTAGAGCATATGTGGCTCCATGGCTTCCATTCTATAATGGATAAAGTATGGCTTGATAAGCTAAAAGCCGAATCATATTTAGAGGTGGAATCATCCAAAAGTCCGCCTTTCACTAAACTGAGAAGTTCTGCACAAGCTTACAGAATATGTGCTGCATTTATGGCAGGAATTAATCTTGAAAGAGAACCTATCCCACCGGGTGAAATTAAGACAGGTAACCGCTATCAGCCAGTTCCAGAAGAGATCAGGAACATTCTTCACGCATGGCTTCCGATTAATGATTTCTATCATCTGGAATTCCCACTATTTTCCAAGAGAGAATCTCTTACTTTTATCTATTCCTTATGCGACAAGTGTAAAGGGATTGAAGAGCACGGATTTCCAGAGATAAACCTGAGGAGAAGTGTGAATCTATCTGGAACAATGAAGGAAAGAGAAGTATTGATGTATGATAATAGTGTATCTCCGATGCACCAAGATAGAGGAACTATAGAAGAGTCTTATTCTTCACTTCAGAAGCTTGTAGAAGGGGCAAGGATTAAGTAATCCAGGCATTCCTTCTAGAATGATTATTTAATAAAAACTACTTCTTTAAACCCCTTAAAGTGAGGATCGCCAGTTAATACTTTCGCCCCTAATTTCCGCGCGGTAGTTAGAATAATGGCATCAGCTAACCCAAAATCTTTGATTTTCGCCCTAATCTCTGCGTGTTGAATTCCTGCCTCTCGGCCTAATTCCTCAGTTACATCGACTATTTTTGAATTTCTGACAATCGTGTTATATGCGATATCAACATCTTTCCGCCTTCTTTTCGTCCTACTTACGACTTCAGCCACACTTATAGAAACAGTGAAGAGTTCGGCATCGCCCAACAAAATATCTCTAACCTTCAATCCAGAATCTGATCCATCAAGATATTCTATCCAGGCATAGGAGTCAATTATGTACTTATTCATTCTCTTCCAGTTGCCCTTTGAATTTATCCTCCTTAGTCATTGGTCCAATGCCCTTAAGAGCGCCAAAGAAATCTTTTTTTACCTTTCTAACTTTAACTTCTACAACCTCTCCTTCTTTTAAGCCTTCTTCTATTACTAGTTCTCGTGGTATTGCCACTATGAGAGAGCCGCCAATCTTCCTTGTTCTTGTTATAGCCTTCATTCCTTCCATGTTACAATGATGTTACAATGTGTTATATAAAGTATAACTTAAAGTTATATTTAAATCTTTCTAATACTCATCCCGGGCTTCTCTTCCTGCGCTCCGTGCTCCTGAGCTCTGTGCTCCCCGCCCTGCGCTCCCGGCCCCGTTTTCCTACTTCCCCTTCTTGTGCGAATGCTTCCCCAGCAGGAATGTAGAGGGCAGGTCAATGAAATACTTTCCCTCCTCTATCTTGTACACAAGAGGCGAGCCCTTGAAGATATTCACTAGATCTATCTCAAACTTCCCGGGCTTTGTGATGCGGATGCTTTCCAAATTCAAAACTACAGGCATGCCAGGATCCATGTCTGGGCCGATGATATCAATGACATCTTCCTCTATCTCTCTTATCTCCCCAGTAGAAAGCTTNNCTCTTGTCTTTCAACAAAAGCTGGATTTTATTTGGATCTCGCCTCATTTCACGCACTACAGAAGCAGGGCCGATGATGGTTATAGAATCATTTTCCCCCACAAGCATCCTGGCAAGGCCTCTTTTGAAATTTCCCACAACACTTCCGCTCTCCTTCGGCGAGAGGACGGCAAGTTCAATCCCCCTGAATCCCTTTACGCTTCCGATCAGAGCCATCGTATCTTCAATCAGCCTTGATTCTTCCTCTGCCTTCAGCCTGCCCTGCATGAGCACAATCTTATTATCGAGAACTACCTTAAGTAATTTTTTGATGCGCTCAATGCTGTTCAAGCTAGAAATGTCTGAATAAGGAACGAACTGGAGTGTCAGGGAATTTAGTTTTCTTGTGTCCATCTTCCTCTCTTTATTTCACAGGTTATTTTTTGGCAAGGTTATACAGGCTCTCATAAAATTCCTCTATGTTCTTGCCGAACTTGGCTGAGATGCCTACAACCTCGTATTCTGGGAATGCAGCTTCAATCTTCTTGATGTTTGCATTCTTAAGGTCTATTTTATTCGCTGCGATGATGACTGGCAACTTGCGCGCCACAAGGTTTCCGATTATAGTAACATTTACCTGGTTATAAGGGTTTTGGGTTGCGTCTAGCACAACTACGACGGCATTGACATCATCCAGCCATTTTATGCTCTCGATGACTCCCTTCGTCGCTTCCTTGGCCCTCTTTTTTGCTTCTTTCTCCCTCAATCCGTGTCGCATGAAATCTTCATAATCAATCCGGGTTGCAATCCCCGGAGTATCGACAAGCTTGAAGACCATGTTCTTACCCTTATGATTGAATTTCACTTCTTCGGCAAATTGCACCTCTCTTGTCTCGTGTGGGATCTTTGAGACCGCTCCGAGCTCCTGGCCGGTGAAGTCAGTGCACATCTTGTTTGCCAGAGTTGTCTTGCCCCCATTAGGCGGACCGTAGAAACCAATCACGAGATTGCTCCTTCCTTTGAACATGCCGGCGAATATGCGTGAAAAAAAGTTCTTGAGTATCTTGATAACCATCTTATTTCCCCTTTTTTTTCTTGGAGCCAGAAGCCATAAAAGATTATTAAATCTTTCGCAAGGGAAAGGTTTTTCCGAGAGCACCCCTCAAAACTTAGTCCATACATAGAGCGCAACCTTCTTCACATTCTGGGCTCCATCTGTGACAACGCGCTCGCGCACGAACACATCTTTCTCTGGAAGGCCTGAAGGAGGCCTGCAGAACTCCTGTAACCCGCACACTGCGACAGCACCTTCAAGGTTCCTCTCTCCAAGGCGCTGCATAGCAAAAGAGGTGAGCTCTGCCTCATTATCCACCAGAACATAACCTCTAAGAGTTGAATCGCGCCCTATCTCATCAAGAGCAGAAGTGATTGATTTGTATATCTCATCCTCAAGAGAAGTCTTCTTCACATAATTCGGCATGGAGACGACAAAGATGAATCCAAGCAAGAGGATTGCGGCAAGACCTGCCTCTAGAATCCTTATGTACCCTTTTTTATTTTTCATTTCTCTTCTCATCTTTCCTCTCATTTTCTCCCTCATCTTTCCTCACATTTCTTTTTTGGTTTTTTTGTTAAGTGACTTTTCTCATGCACTATCTGGTTTGGGTGTTGCCCCTTTGTTTTCTTTGCAGAAGATTTCTTTTTTGAAAAGAAAGCTTCATCTCTATTTTTGCCATACCCGAATATTTATGGTTATCCTCTCTGTCTCTGTACCTCTCAGCATCTGCGTATCTATATCGCGCGCAAAGACATCTCTCCTTGGAGGCACTCCTCGAGCCATATCAAATAATGTGTTTCCAGAGGCATCCAAAATCTTTATCGAAAAATCATTCCCGCGCGGCAGGAACCAGCTGTCCTTCAGCCCAAGATAATCTCTTGTGTATTC
>DUFK01000010.1 GCA_013331945.1 Nanobdellota archaeon | reverse complement strand
ATGTCCGCCCTTCCACCGGCATTCAAAGATAAAAGCTCTGACCTTGCAGTCTGCTCTCTTGCATTCCAGATGACAGAACCAAAGAAGGAAAGAGCAAAAACACTGCAGGGAATGTCTCGCGTCTTGAGACATAATGGATACGCAATCATTACTATACCTAAGGATTACATGGATGCAGGAAATGAAAAAAGGTTCGAAGAAGTTTCCGGAGAGTATGGATTTACAGTAAAACAGCATTTGAAAGAAGAAGGCCCGTCCAGGATGGACGTCTATGTTCTGCAGAAAACCCATGAGCCATTCTCAAGCAGAGCTTACAGTCTTAGATGGAAGGGAGATCCCGGGGGGAATAGATGATGGGAAAGAATAGACCTAAGGGATTTTGGAAGGATAGAGAAAACATTATGGGTGAGTTAGAGAGAGTCATACAAAATTTAGAGCATTTTCCAAGCCACCTCGAGTTAAGAAAGGAAAAAGAGTGGGCAATCTTGCAGGGAATTAGAAATTATCATGGTGGAAGATTACTCTCTTTCAGAGATGAGATGGGTTATCCCCCACGTGATGATAAGCCAGCTGGGTTCTGGCTGGATTTTGATAATCTTGACACGGAGCTGGCGCAGGTTATAACAGATCTCGGGCATTTTCCAACAATTACCGAGTTAGGTGAAATAGGAAAGTCTAGCATCATAAATTCTATTGCTTATCATGGCGGGGTGGATGAAGTAAAAAAGAAATTAGGGTATGAAACAGACAACCCCTATACTAGAAGAAGAGAAGAGCGTATTGAAAGTCTTGAAAGTAAATTAGATGAGCCTTTAGAGACATTCTTGAGGAGAGAATACGAGGAAAATCATAGGGCAATAAGCAACATCTCTGCAGAACTAGAGTCGGGAGAAAAAAGTGTAAGTGATTGGCTGAAAGATTTTGGGATACATGTCAGAACTATATCAGAGGCAAGACGGCCAAAGGATTTTATCAATCCAACAAAAGAAGAGCTTGAGCGGATGTATGTTGCTGAAGGAAAATCTTCGATTAAAATAGGGGATGAGCTAGGAGTTTCTAATCATCATATAACCAGGCTGATGAAAGAGTATGGCATCCCCCTTAGAGATCCTTCTCATAGGGCTAGTAGATCTGCTGAAAGCAGAATCCCCACTAAAGAAGAGTTGGACATGAAATATATTGGAGAACACAAGAGCAAAAAGGAACTAGCCGATGAGTATAAAGTTACTCCCACCACGATTGGCGATTACTTGAAGAAATATGGGATTCCAATCCGCAGCGCTTCAGAGCAGAGGTTGCCGGCAGGATTCGTTGAGCCCTCGAGAGAGCAGCTGAATGAGTGGTATAACCAAGAAGGAAAAGATAGCGATGCGATTGCAGCAATGCTCGGTATTACTAGATACAAAGTAAAAAGTCTGCTGCAGGAGAAGGGAGTAAAGAAGAGAAGGCCATCTAAATTCGATCCTGGCAAGCAACAGCTTGAGCAATGGTACTTATCTGATATGATATCTATGAACGAGATAGCTGAAAGGCTAGGTACAGTACCACAAAATGTACGTCCCCTGCTCCTAAGGTATGATATCCAAATCAGGAGCATCGCAGAAACAAAATTAAAGGGCAAAGAAAGACCATCAGATGAACAGCTTAGAACCTGGTATGTTGCCGAAGGAAAAACAACTACTGAAATATCTGGCATAGTTGGTGTGGCAGATATAACTATCAGCTATTGGCTGGTGGATGCAGGAGTGGAACTTAGGGATAAAAGAGGGATGTACGATAATAAATCTGTAAGAGAAAAAGCCTTCGCAGGAATTCTAGAGATTACTGGAAAGGAGCCTAAGATGATATCAACCACAGATTTTCAAAGGAAAAACAAGGATGGAATTGGGCTCAGTGGCTTATTGGGGTGGTATAGAAGAAATTATAATGTGAAGGCTGGAACTGCTAGAGATATCTTGCTTGAAGACCTTCTTGAAATCCCCATAGGAGAGTCTGTTTTTCATAATAGAACTCCCTTAGTAAGAAGGAAACAGCTAAAAGAATGGGATAAGTACAAAGCAGAAATAGAAAAAATGTTTACAGATCACCCAGAAATAAAAATGATCTTTCCCTCTAGCACTTGGCTAGGCGAAAATGGGTATACTTATCTAGAGGTCTATTCGAAGTTCCACGGTGGGATGAACGAAGTGAGAGAAAAACTAGGGCAATCCGTTCTGAGGAGAGATTCAGACTCTCTTAGAGACTTCGAATACATTCGGCAGGAATTAGATATCGCAATTAAAAATAACCCAGAATTAAATGGAAATTTTCCCACAACTACATGGCTATATGATCATGATTTTTCCTATCTAGCTAATGCCGCACAAAGATATCACGGCGGAATATTATCTGTAAAAGAAAGGATGGGTTATGGAAAAATAAAGACAGAATCCCAGCTTGTTGACTTTCTCCAGGAGAACAAGGAAGCGGGAGCAATTGGAGATCTGGCAGGCATAACAGAAAGAACAGGGGACATCGCAGATCTTCTTGCGCGGCTATGGCCAAGTCGTTTCCCTTCCGCAGTCCAGCTTTCTAGATCTCTTCCCGGAGCTATCAAGAGAATCGGACACTCCCTTCAGCCTTTCAGCATGGATAAAGCAAGAGGCTTTTATGACGATGTGTACGCAATTCCGACAGAAGTGAAGTACGTCTTGGATGATATCATATACACAATTGCAACAGACCAATACCAGTTGCCCTTCAATAAAGATCCAGAAGGGACTTTGGAAGAGCTAGAAAAATTCGCTTCTGAAAAGAATGGAGTGTCGAAGCTGGCTCATAGAGTTTTGGATTACTACAAGCAGGTATACGAATTCGCAATTCCTGGCCATGGCGGACTTAAGGAGGAAATATAATGGCAGAAATGAAACCAAGAGGATATTGGACACTTGAAAGAATTTTGGAAGAGAGCCGAGAAATAATTTGTGTAGAAGGAGACTTGCCATCGGAACCAAGATTCAGGGAAATCGGGCGCTACGACCTTTTTAAGGCGATAAAGAGACATGGAGGGTTGAGAAAGATCAGAGATACTCTCGGCTTGGAGCAAAGGAGAAAGGAAGATGGATATTGGACAAAAGAAACTGTTCTCGCAGAAGCGAGAGAAGTTATCAAGAATCTTGGATACCTTCCTTCTCAAAAAGAGATGTACTCTCTAGGGAGAGCAGATTTATGGAACCAGCTTATTCTACATGGTGGAGTTGAGCACTTTAGGAATCTTTTAGGACTAGACTCATTGCAAAAGCCAGCTGGGTTCTGGCAGGATGAGAGTAATGTTATGGAGGAAGTTGAAAAGGTAAAGGGTGAGAATGGACTGGAAAGAATGCCTTCTCAAGCTAAGCTGAAGAAAATGGGACATACATCTCTAGTTACAGCTATCGATAAGTATCATGGCGGATTTTACGAGTTTCGCAAGAGACTAGGAGAAGAGCCATTAGAAGGAAAGAAGGGCTATCTTAAGGATTGGGAAAATGTCAGCACAATGCTCCAGGAGATAATCAGTGAAATTGGTCACTTCCCTTCACAATCTGAATTAATTGGACAGAGAAGACAATCACTGAGTTCTGCAATAAGCAAGTATCATGGCGGCCTTCCAGCCACAAGAGAAAGAATGGGCTATGGGCAAATCCGAACTGAAGAGCAGCTTGAGATATTCCTGCAAAATAATCCAAGCGCAAGAGCGATAAGTTCACTT
>DUFK01000038.1:46150-47156 GCA_013331945.1 Nanobdellota archaeon | reverse complement strand
GTTATCCTTCCAGCTTTGCGCCACTTGTCTAAGTCTTGCCCTGAGTTAATCTGCATTAAAGAATAGGATATCCTCTGGTTAAATAATTAACTTTTTGATGATACTTCTACTTTTCGGCGTAAACAATCCCATATTTCCACAGCCCCTTTTTAAGGGTTTTATGCTGGTAATACGCAGAAATGACATTGCCAGTCTGAACTTTTGTCCTAGCCCCAAATATCTCCAGTAGTCTGCTTACAGGATAGCCAGCAAAACTTGCAAAATACATCCGCCTTGAGGAAGGCATGACTTTATCTGTTACATCAATAAATCTAATATTCTTGTACTTTAATTCTCTAAGATATCTCAAAAAATCCTCTATCCTAGATAAGTTAGGAACAGCCCATCCTCTAAGCCATTTATCCATCTCCTCTTTCTCCCGCATGCTTACTTCGTTATTTGTTAAAAATCCATCTGCGACTATCAGCCTTCCACCATTTCGCATAATTCTTTTAGCTTCTGAAAGAAATCTTTTCTTATCCTCTGCATGACAAACGCTCTCAATTCCATAGACCACATCAAACGATTCTGTCTGAAATTTGGTCTTCATAAAGTCCATGTTTATCACTTTTACTCTACTTCCCAGATTGCGCTTGCGAATAATCTCGTTAGCAATTTGGATCTGTCCCTCATTCTTGTTTATTCCAATGACCTCAGCCCCAACATTCTCCGCAATCCAAATGGCACTGCCTCCGATACCACAGCCAACATCTAGTACTTTGTCAGAAGAATTCAATCCCCCAATATTTGATAAAACTCTATTTGTATTGATCACAGCAGAATAATGGTCTCTATGCATATCATCATAAATACCATAATGCATAGAAAGGGTCTCGTCCAGTTTCCATACTACCCTGTAATCTACATGGCACTGGTCGTAATAGTCATTCACACTCCTTTCACTTTCCATCTTGAGTAGAAGATATCTACTCCGTTTATAAAACTAATCGAGAATTTATTCCTACCC
>DUFK01000038.1:0-46095 GCA_013331945.1 Nanobdellota archaeon | reverse complement strand
TATCTTATTCAGAAATAACAATGAACTTTTATACCCGCACGGAATGCCCTGCATTCCGGCGCGCCGAAAAGCAGGGCTTTTCGAGCGTCTTCCCTCTATTTTTGCTCTTCTTTTAATGGCCTAGAAATATATAAATGTTTCCCGCAGGCTATCTAAATCATCTCCTGCGTTCACTTGTGTGGAACTAATATATCATGATGCCCAAGCGCCCGCGCGGGAGAATTTGGCTGCAGCAGATAATTATCATTCGCAGGATCCACGAAGAGCGGATCTGCAATTATCGAATCTGCATCAAAGCCAAAGGAATTCCATTTGGTCCAACTGTACTTTCCGTTACTGCTTCCGTGCAACCAAGCTTCAGGATCCTGCACGAATGGAGAAGGCCCTGTACTCCCATTCCAGATCACATTCTTTGTGAATCTGTTATTAGTGGTATTGACGACATGCCTGACCCAATATGCAGAAGAGACTCCATTCCCAGGATAATATAATATGTTTCTCTCAAAGCGGTTGTTGTCATACACGCTGGTCTCATTCATTGTTTCTGGATCTGGCGCGTTGGCCAAAAGAGGATATTTCTCATAATACTTTGCGGTATCAAATCCCCACGTAGTCATGTTTCCAAGCTCACTCCACATGCCGACAAGGCTCTTGGTGTAATTCAAGAAAAAGGAAGTTCCTCCCCATCCCCCTTGAGCATACATCTGGCTTGTTTTCCCTCCCACCCCTATATTGTCGTGAATGTAGTTATCCCTTCCCGCATGTATCTGTACAAATCCACCGCCAGTCCTTGCAACCACATTGTCATGGATCTCAAACTGGCTGGAAAAGTCATCTGGATAGAGTCCCCACGAAAATCCAGGATATTGGTAAGAGTTGGTTTGGCTCTTGTATTCATAACCCCCCATATCATGCAAAAGGTTATGGCGGAGAGTATTATTCCTATAAAGCCAGCTTCTTGCAAGGTGATATATCCCTCCAGTATCCTGTGTCTCTCGATTCACGTCGTAGATATGGTTCCACTCTATCATCATGTCGTTTCCTTGAAGCACAATTCCTACTCTTGGTAGCTCGTAAATAGTGTTATTTGAAACAACTCCGCCCACAGTACGCATGACTATCGCAGATTCTTTGAAGAGTTTTCCTACGTGATACACACTATTCCCAGTAACTTGATGGTTCGCGGGAACAAGCGTCTTAAAATGATATCCATCACTAGTGCGATCCTGTCCCGGAATCCATGTCATGGACCAACTGCTAACTTTTATTCCGATTGCACCTATATTATGCACCTTATTGTCTTTAATCACGACTTTCTCAAAATTCCTATCTCCAACCCCATCCGAGTATGCATTGATCCCTATTCCAGATACCCTTGGGCCACTTGTGTAAAGATTCTCATTGCTTCCGATATCGCTTATCTCATTTTCCCTTATCGTGATGTCGTGGGAGTTCCTGACAAGTATCCCATCAAAAAGGAATTCGCTTATCTTCAGCCCCCTGAATTCCATATTTGACGCATTATCTATTAAGAAGATACGATCGGTAGATGGAGCAGATGCCCAATCTCCTTGCTGAAATGCGGATGGAGGATAAACCAAGAGTTTCTCGCTTGCATTATCATAAAACCATTCTCCGGGTGCATCCAAAAGCTGTCTTATGTTCTGGATGTAAAAGCGATTTCCCGGCGTAATCGCATACGAAGCACCAGTGCCCCATTTAGCTATACGCAATGTACCATTCGATGAGTTTATGCTCTGTACCCTTCCGAATCCGTTCCAGTAATTCCATCCAGTATAAATGACGATTTGAGAATTATTCACTTGCCACGTACTTGAATCAAACGCAGTATGGTTGAAGTAGACTACTAACTCACTTAAGTTGCTCGACGCATTTGCGTAGACGAATGCACCTCGCCATGGATCTGTTGCGGTAAAATCAGGAACTACTGCATTTGGATATCTTGCCGGCTCAAGCAGTCCTCCCTTCCAGTATAGGACTAGCTTCCCACTTGCAAAAAGGCTTTGCGGGGCACTTGCTTCAAAGACTCCTTGCTGGGTTGAGGGAGTGAAAGTGGTGATTCTAGTACTTCCAAAGATTACCGGAGTCTCTCCAGGATAATTTCTCCATATCACTCTATGCCCACTCTTTCCAGAGTCAGTGTAATTTAGTGAAAGAGTCGCAGATATATTATAATTTCCTCCCCGAATCACCACGACTGCTGATGAGTTCATATCAACTGAGATCCGTGTGCGCAGCACATCCCGCGCCTTTGCAAGCGTCTTGAATGGTGCGCTCTCGTTTCCATCATTTGCATCGCTCCCATCCGCAGCGACAAAGAATATAGTTGTATTATCACATGCATCCCCCAATCCGTTCTCATCGAGATCTCTTTGATTTAGATTCCCCCGCGCAGGGCAATTATCCTGCGTGTTCCCAACACCATCTCCATCTGAATCAAGTGCGAACACACACTTATTCATTCTCTGAATTGTTCTCACAAAGTCTTGGCACGAGGTTCTTGTGCCCTTTGATTCGATGATGGGATATACACTTATGCTCGTGATATTCCCACCCAGCTTTTGTAGCGTAACATTGCTTATGGTCTCAAAAAATTTCCTCTGCTCTCCTGAATGGACTTGCCACTCTTTCTCGAATAAAACTTTTTCTCCTCGATCCGCATCCAATATCAAGCGCCATGCAACAGCTTTTGGTTCTTTTGATGAGCTCTTAGTTCTGTCGATCGAGATTTGGAGCTCGTTTTGCCCTCCCGTGGCGATCGTGCACGAAGAATCCTGGTCCAGGGAAAAAGTAAATTCAGCGCACGCATCTCCAGTCACCTTTTGGGTCAAAATGGGCCATATAACTGCATAAAGAAGCACTCCGGCAGTTATCGTAATGGCGATTATGATTGCTGTCGCGATAAGTGGAGATATGGCCCTTTTGTCTTGCATCTTGCCTCTTTATTTTTCTATACTATTTCTATTCTCTTTCCCTGCAGCAAGGAAAAATCCCTTTAAATTACTTTTTGCTTGCTCTGCTCCAATCCTTTTGCAGCAGAAAGCCCAAAAACGAAAACTTTTATAAAAGCACCTTCTTTAGCAAAGAAGGTGCAACAAGAAACCCCAAAAAAATGAAAGTCGGAATTTTATATTCGGGTGGAAAGGATTCTGCATACGCCCTTGGCCATGCTCTTGAAAAGGGCTGGGAAGTCGCGTACTTGCTTACCGTAGTTCCTACAAGGAAGGATTGCTACCTTTTCCATTATGCAACTACGCAGCATGCGGCAGAAGTAGCGAAGATGCTGGGGATAAAGCATGTACGGATTGAGTGTGATATCGCAGATTCCGCTCAAGAGGCCGAGCTCGTGAAAGATGCTGTCGCCAAGGAAGAGAAAGTGGATGCTCTCATTTTAGGTGGTGTAGGCCTTCAAGAGACTCAGATCAAGAGCTTGCAGAATGCTCTGCGCCCGCTCAAAGTGGAAGCCTTTGCAGCACATGCAGGCCACTCTCACGAGGAGCTTGTATGGGAGATGCTTGAGAAAGGTTACAAAATCATAATCTCACAATTTGCCTCTGACGGGCTAAAGGATTGGCTAGGCAAGGAAATCACAAAAGAGAACTTTCTGCTTCTTATCAGGGATTCACAGAAGTATGGGTTCCACATCGGTTTTGAGGGAGGATATGCAGATACATTCTGCCTTGATGCGCCCTATTTTCCGAAGAGCATCCTTCTTGAGGATGTAAAGAAAGTGTATGAGGATGCGTATAATGGGCATGTAGAAATTGGAAAGATGACTTTCATCCCTAAAGAGAGTGTTGTTGAGATGAAGCGCTGAGGGTTCTAGGCTTTTGCTCTCTTCCATAGTAAATCAAAATAACTTCTATAAGATTCTGCAACTTCTTTGCTTTCTATCAAGAATGCAGTTGGATATTCTGTAAGGACAAAAAGCGCAACCTTATCACCATAGATAAAAGTTGCAGTCGGGTAGCTATACTCTTTAGGGAGAAATCTTACTTCTCCATGTATTACCCTCGCATAATCACTATTTTTAAGGCTTTCATCAATCAAAATTCTTGCTTTAATCTTTCGTTGCTTCTTTTTTCTTTGAAATTGATCAAAATAAACACCTAGAACTTCTTTGAATTTTCCAGAAGAAGCTAATGAATAGTACTCTTTATGCCTTAAGATATCCTCAAAAATAGTCTTTACCCCTCTTTTCCCCTGAAAGATGCCCGCATTTTCCTTTATTTTTGCTTGCTCTTGAATTTGTTGTAATTTCTTAACAATTTCTTGACTTAATCTTTCTTTTTCTTCTAATTCGTGCTTCTTTTCCTTAATCAATTCTAAAAAATGTTCTGGGCTTGTAGCTTGAAAATATTTTGTCTTTTCCTTTATAATAAAAGTTACAAGTCCTTTTTCCATCAATCTTTTTAGAGCATCATAAACAGTTGCCCTATGCAATTCTGTTTTCTTAACTAATGGTCCTGTTGTAGTTGAACCCAGTTTAATCAAAGATAAGTAAACCTTTGCTTCTATTTTAGTTAATCCTAATTCTTCCAAATTGACTTCTGCCATATCAATAGTAAGAAACAACTACCATTTAAATGTTGTCATATTAGATGACTACAATAATTAATAAATTTCATCGCCCCTACTAATCAGGAATAAATTCGGAGATAAAGATGAAAGCTAAATCCAGAATATTTTGGAAACATCTGAAATATTATTTTGGTATTGGATATGATAAGGATGGTGTCAAAATGTTAGAAGATGTTTTTGACCCAGAAACTCCTATCGGAAGATATAACAAAGAACAAGCAGATAAGCAGTGGAAAGTAAATATTATAACTTCTACAGGCGATATTTCTAGGTTTGCTCGTAATGGTAGATATGAATTATCCCCTGATTTCTGTAAAAGGATGTTCCATGGTCCATATCCTGGGGATTTTAGGACTGCTTCAGAAATAGAAGAAATATTATCCGAAAGTGATAGATTGTATCATCATCGGAGTCAGATTCTCGCTGCAGAGGGAAATAGTGGTGTAAACTATTACATCCCTTTAGACGTCTTTCACTTTCGAGAGCATTCGTCATTTCATGAATCTCCATACAGTGATGTATACAAGGTATTCTTAGGCACAGAAGGTGTTTGTAGTGGGCTTCTAACCAAGCTTGAAAAGTATGAATCTCAATTAGAAGAGGAATTGCACGCCAGAGAAAGGTTAACGTGGTTAACGTTTAAGAAAGAAAGTGAACACGAGACAATGAGGAAGGAGATTGAGGAAGCATTAGCTATATTCAAAAAAGCCCGCGAAGCAGAGTTGGGAGGAGAGTTTAAGACCTATTTACGTAATCATGGACAATTCCCTATGCAAATGAGAAGAGGATGTGATACTCTTACGCTTGATAATGCTTTAATGGGTGTAGATGTGGTATACAAATCTAATGATAGCTTTGAGGAAGCAAAAGAAAAAGTAGACAAAGTTGGTAAAACGTATATAGCCCAAAGACATGGTATCGGATCAGCTTTTTCGTAAACTAACCAAAAAAGCTCTCCAATTTTCTCTGCTTCTCTTTCTCATCAAGGATTTCCCCCTCGTGCAGACCAAAGACTTCGAAGATATTCTCTACTGCCGGCAGTACCTGACTTTTGATGTAGTACTCTGTATCGTACTCTCCCTCCTCCTCTGGAAGCCTTGCGCGATCTCGTACACGCGCCTTTGATTTCTTATCTCCGGCTTTTGGCTCTGCCACATAGTATTCGATAAGCATCCCGACATTTACCGGAAGGCCTTGCTCTTGCATCTTGCGGGCGATAGCAACATGAGGCCCCTCTGATTCATACTCTGAAATCGGTTTCTTGAGCTGGGTTTTGATTATCAGTTCCTTTTTGCTGATTTTTCTCTTCTGAATATCTTTGATGATCCCTTGCACATAATTGAGCGCAACCTCATGCTTGCCCTCATCCAGAACTTGTTGCAGCACTTTGCTCTGCACTTTCCTCGCAAGAGCACACCAGTCTCTCCTTACTGTCTCAAATCCCCTTATCTTCATCTTTCCATCCCAGTTGATGAGTGCATACTTCTTCTTCGCTCCGAATTCTCCAGTCCTCTTGGTAACCCAAATACCCCTCTTGAAGAAATCCTCAAGCTCAAGCTCCATGATACCCGGAAGATCCCCATTCAATTTTTTTAGGAATTCAAGCGCTCGCTGTCTTGATTTTTTATTCATAAGAAGAGCCAGCGAATCAGTGTCGCTGTAGATGACTTCAAACCCTTCCTTATTGGTCTTCTCAATGATCATCTTGATGAAGTCACGGCTGATTGAAGTTGTTGCAGCGCTCGCTTCAGGACAATAATAGCGCGCCCCGAAAAATCCTTGATATCCATAGAATGCATTAGCCAGGAGCTTGAAAGCATTGCTTCTCGCTTTCTTGATCGCATCTGGCTTGTGTTTCAGCTCTTCTTTGTACTTCTTCCTGAATTCAATAAGCTCTCCAAGCAGTTTTGAGATGAATCCTTGCTTCTTGCTGAAGTACACGTACTCGGTCTTCTCTCCCTTTCCGATTTCAGCTTCAACGAATTCTTGCCCTGTGCTTCCTGTCGGTTTATTGTGACCAAGAAATGTCGGCCTCGACAGATTAAAGGAAACAATGATCGAGGGCCAGTAGCTTGTGAAATCGAAGATGGCCAAGTCTTCGTAAAGGGCAGCCTGCGGCTGCAGGACAAAGGCACCTTCGTATTTCTCGCGCATCCTTCTCTTTCCTATCTCCTCATCTATCGGTCTCCGCTCTGCGATCTCATCGAACCTATGCAGGTTGTGGATGATGTAAGACTCAACAAGTCCGCTCATGCTCTGTCTTGTCGCAGTGAAGAGCGGTTCTTGCACCACTCTAGTAAATTCCTGGATGTCTGGCCAAAGCTTGTGGAATAACTTGTAGGTTAGCATGGAATCCTGCAAATTATATTCAAAAAATTTATGCCATTCCTCTTCCGCAAGTTCATGCGATTTTTTGTGCTCATGCTCAAACTTTCCTTCGCCGAGAAACTCGCGGGCAACATCGTCGAGACGCAGGGTCTCAGATTGCATGTACTGCGCGTAAACAGTCTCAATGAATTTTAGCAAGTCCACATGAACCAAGCCCTTGATAGAGGCATTCATAGGTCTGCCCTTTGAGAACAGAATTCTTGAATTTGCCATGCCTAAGCGAAGATCGATGCCATTCTTCTCCGCCCGCGCACGCAAGTAAGGAAAATCAAAGCCGTCAGTGAAATATCCTGTGATGATATCTGGCCTCAAGTCCTGCACATACGAAATGAAGCGGCGGATCATCTCCTCCTCATCCGCAACATGCTCCACATATCTCTCCGAGTGCGGAATCTGTTTCCATGTAATCACCTTTTGGAATCCATCTGCGACAAGAGATATCATCAGGATCTTTCCCCTTCCGAGCTCAAATTCGTCTGATTCTATATCGAATGCGAGGACCCGCGGCACGAATTGGTGTTGCTTATCTTGCGGCAGCTCATGGATTTTTTCCACCTTCAGAAGCAAGGAGACATCAAGTGCATTTGCAACACCGAGGAATTTTGTACTTTCGTCCTCTGCGATTTCCTCTCCCTCCACTTCATGCCATACAAGTGGCTTCAGCCCTCTTTCGATGATGTAACGTGTTACCTGGTTTATATCTCTCTCCCGAGTTTCGACCGATGGATCAATAGTTTTGATCTCATGTGAAATATCATCCATCTTGTTATGCTCGCAGAAGATGCGCAATGCTCGCACCTCTTTCTCCATATAGCTCTTGCTTACAACTTCTACCCGCTGCACTCCAGCAATTCTTCTCGCGCGCTCGGCAAGCTTGTAAGGATCATCAGAAAGCACATAGAAGAAATTGATTGATTCATCGATGAGGCAGCAGCTCTTGCCATGCGAGGTTTTGCCGAAGATTTTCATATAGCTCTTGCCAGCCAGCGAAAAGGTATCGTAATCGAGAGGGATGAATTCGAGTTTCATGATGTGCAAAAGAAAGAGAAATTTATAAATTATGCTGGATAATCCTAAATGGAAAAAATGGGAGTCCAATTAGGAGATCTTGTGAAGAAGAAGGAAGTGACTTTTGAGCAGCTGCGCAATAGGGTAGTGGCAGTAGATGCCTTCAACACCATTTTCCAGTTCCTGACTACTATCAGGCAGATAGACGGCACACCCCTCATGGACTCCAAGGGGCGCGTTACCTCGCACCTTTCGGGCCTTTTCTATCGCTTTAACAATCTTCTTTCACAGGGGATCAAGCCAATCTTTGTCTTTGACGGCCAGGCCCCGAAGCTGAAGCACGCAGAACAGGCTGCGCGCGAAGCGCGCAAACAGGAAGCGCACAAGAAATATGAAGATGCCAAGGCACGTGAAGAGCTCGAAGAGATGGCCAAGTTCGCACGCCAGACCTCAAGGCTCTCGAAAGAGATGGTAGAGGAGAGCAAGCACTTGCTTGAGGCAATGGGACTTCCATGCGTGCAGGCACCGAGTGAAGGAGAGGCGCAGGCTGCATTCATCGTGCAAAGAGGAGATGCATACGCAGTTGCATCCCAGGATTTTGATTCTCTTCTTTTCGGCTCTCCGCTTTTGCTCCAAAACTTGACGCTGGCAAAGAAAAGAAAGATCGCGATGGGTTTCGTAGAAGTGAAGCCAGCCATGATTTCACTGAAAGAAGTCCTGCAAGAGCTGGAACTCACTCAGGAACAATTAATCTTGCTTGGAATCCTTGTCGGCACTGATTACAATCCCGGAGGATACAAGGGGATAGGTCCAAAGAAAGCTCTCGACTTAATACATCAGGAAAAAAGTGCGGGCAAAGTATTTGCCGCGGCAGAGAAGGCGGCGAAAGCGCCTATCGAATTCGATCCCCAAGAAGTCCTCGAGACTTTCCTCAAGATTCCGACAACAAAAGAGTACAAAGTAAATTTTTCACAAGCAGATGAAGGGAAAGTGAAGAAAATTCTGTGCGGAGAGCATGACTTCAGCGAAGAACGTGTGGAAAGTGCCCTTGAAAAGCTAAGGCATGCACGAGAGAAAGCCTCGCAGGCTGGATTGGAGAAGTGGTTCTGAAGGAAATAGGAAAGTTTATAAGTAAGAATGTCTTACTTTCTTAAAATGGTATTCGAACAAGTAGAAGAGACTAAGATGTCCACAAAAGGACAGGTTATAATCCCAAAAGGGATGAGAGATTACATCCATGCAGATAAGGATACGATCTTTGTTGTGACCCCTATAGACAAAGAAACTCTAGTACTGAGGAAAATGGACAAACTAAAGCTTATCAGGGAATTTAGAAACCTGAGGGCTAGCATTAAAAATAAACTTTCAAAAGGAGAAATAGAAGAGGAAATTGCCAAGGCAAGAAAAGCTTAAGGTTGTTTTAGACACGAATGTTATTATTTCAGCTGCTTTAGCTAGGGACAGTAACCCCTCGAGAGTTTTTGAGTTATTGCTCTTAGAAAGAGTAGATAATTTCACGAGTTTGGAAATCACCGACGAAATAAAAGATGTTTTCTCCAGACCAAAGATTAAGGACCTTACATCGCCTGCCCATAGGGATTTTATAATAGATAATTTTGTTAGGCTTAGTAAATCAATAAAACCAAGAATAAAGCTAGATGTAGTGAAAGAGGATAAGGCAGATAACAAATTTCTAGAAGCGGCTTTAGAATCAAAAGCAGATTTTGTGGTAAGCGGTGACAAGCACCTGCTTAACATAAGGGAATTCAGGGGAACAAAAATTGTAAGCCCGAAAGAATTTTTAGACAGATTATAAGATGGATTGGATTATGCTGGACTAGAGAAGTGGTTTTAGAGTTTTATTTATTTCACTTCAGAAGTATAAATCTCTCTTGATTTCCCTTTGGAAATCAGATAAACGTGCAGCTTCCCTCCGCTTTGACTGAACAAGACATTTGGTCCAGCGATGAAAGTGTTCGCCTCATCCAAATCAGATGGCTGAAAGTTCTTGTCGTCTTTTGGATGCGTATGGAATCTCGCAGCAATACTGTTGTTGTCTAGGAAATCTCCATCGATAGTTACCTGCGATGTGCTTCCGACATCAAGTTTTGCTAGTCCGCCGAGGATTAATTTTCCGAATTTGTATCTATTTATTAACTCCTCTTGAGAAGCCGCTCTGAATGTCCCAGTTGCTTTATCTATAGAGCCTATTGCTACTTTGCTTCTTTCTTCTCCAGAAAGGCCTTCGTATTCTTTATAGGTCTGAATCATGTTAATAGCATCTTCTACTATCTCTCTTCCGGAAGTATATCCCCTGACCTCACCTAATTTTTTGACTATGTCCGGGTGGACTATTGAATGAGATTCTGATTCTCTGATTAAATCTTCTGTATGCGCGTAGTTTCCAGAAAGTATCTCGTCTATATATTTTAGTACATCTCTTTTCCATCCAGAGTTTACCTTTAGTTTCAAGCCATCTCCGGATCTTTCAACAAGTCCATAGTGCTCATATCCCGTGTTAGTCAACTCCACTAGCTCCTTTTTATTGCTTTCAGAAAACTTGATTATGCCTTCTAGATTCTGCTCGCAGGAATTTTCCATAGACTCTAGTCTATCCACCCATTCTCTTCTGGTTTTAGAGTCTATATTATCTGGAATTTTTGGAAATCTTAGTCCTTCTGCTCCTCCGCCGACTTTTGCAGAAGAATATTGGTTATATCTCCATTCCAATTTTCCTTGGTAGACTTGTCCTGTCGTGTAAGAATTAACTGAGTTAATCAAAACTCCACCAAGAGCTAAGCCTCCGATAGCTGCTAGAGGAATATAGCTGAATTTAGAATTATTCTTTTCTGGCATCTTAATTTTTTCCTACCTATCTTACTTAATATGATTTGAATAATTGGGGTGTGCACATCCTCAAGATTTAAGCCCTTCTATTAATATCTGATAATCCTCTCTAAATATTCCTGCGAGTGATGCGGCAATGATAAATCTGTGTCTTTTCTCTTTCCTTGGATGAACAGAAAAATAAATCTTATCTACAATCTCCTCCACCCTTACCTCGCTTCTCTCTCGAATGAAGGAAGGCAGGTCAAGATATTTATAAACAAGGTTTTCCGAGCCGATTATGTTGTTTATAGCAGGGATTATTTCACTACTTCCAGCGACCTCTGCGCCTGCCACGAATGCAGCAACTCTTTGAGGGCCAATGATTGGTGCTGAAAACAAAAAATTTCCGAGTATCGTAATCCCAGTCTTTTCATAACCCCCCAAGACACTTGCGAGGCTTGATCTTTTTGGTTCCCCATCAAACCTGCCGTCGATTGAATCTATGAAAGCTGTCTCTTTCTTTCTGAACTCTGTAAGTTCTTTATCGTCTACTGAATAAGCCCTAACTCCAAGAATACCGGTGTTGATGCTGAGTGTTCCTATCGGCTCAATCTTAAATCCAGGGCAGAACTCATAGCTCATCAAGCTGTACTCTACTCCTCCCGCATTTTTAGTTTCGGTTCTCATCTCATTTCTTCCTGCCTTTAATCCCTACTTGACTGATTCTTTTTACCTCTTCATCATCGAGCATGTACGACTTATAAAACTGGACTGGAAATTTGTGCCAATCAGAATCGTATTCTCCTACTGAATAAGCCACTGATTCCGGTTTCTTAGATCCAGCTATTTCTACTGCTCCCTTCATAGCTTTTTCTGGGTCATAACCTATGGCCCTCAAGACAATCGGCCCCCCATCAGGAACTAGAGAACTTATCAAATCCTTTTCTATGAGCTGAGTTATGTCCTCGAGTATTTTCCCTCCAGAATATAAAAAATCTGAAAAGTAAAAATCTACTTCACCCTCAGCCTCTGCTCCAGAAGTTCTGTGGCATGCCTGTATATCGCATCTGCCCTTACATACACGGTGTTATGGCTGTCTCCCACTTCTTTCTTTGGGGAGAATGCCCTGCCATGTGGAGCTGTGTACTTTACTATTTCGGGCTCGTTGAATCTTCCATCACTTTCAAGGATATCATAAAGCCCGCCTTCAGAAGTTCTGTATGTTATATTTGTCCTTCCATTTGCGAAATTCACCCATAGCTGCCCATTGCTGTCTTTTTCAGTTATGTTTTCTGGGGAGTAAAGAGCCTTCGGATTTCTTCCTGTAATAAGCTGATCATCAAGTGTTCCAACAAATTGGGAGGCTTCTGAGGATATGTTTCTTCCGGTTTCCACGATGCTGTTGACCCCATTCATTGTTCCCTGGATTGCGCATCCGCCAATTCTCAGCAAGTAATAGGCTGCGACAGCTCCGACTCCAATCTTCGCAAGGCTGCCTGCATTTGATACAGGCCAGACTACAAGATTTTCCCACATCCAGTTTCCAACATCACTAAGTGCCATTTTACCTTTTTCCTTATCTTATACTCTCCAATAAATAAGTTATCACTTTAAAGTGGTTTCTATATTTAAAAACCTTTTGGTTTTGGGCTCTCAGCCCTTTCTTCCTTTAAGCCAGCCCTCTATAGAACTCCAGGATACTTGTTCTGCCGATATTCCACCATTAGTAAGCCGCGAGACTTGTACTGTTTTGTAAAAGATTGTATCTATGATGCTTGCCAATCTTCCTGTTAACTGTTTGATTTTCTCCCCGCCCATTGCTTCTATTTGCTGTTCATACTCTTGTATTCTCCCTAAAACTGAAACTAAAATCCCACATATTCCCTTAAGTTCTATATTCCTATTGCCCCTCATATTCTTCTCGATCTTTCTCAAATCTTGCGATAATCCTCTAAGGTTCTTTTGAAAGCCAGACAGTTCTTCGTTCCTATCTTTCTCTCCTTTTCCCCCCCTCACGCTTGCGATATTATTCGCGACTTTTTCCAATTTTTTGTGTAAGTTATATGTTCCAGTTGCAAGCGCCTTTCTGTCGTTATCCAATTCTTTCTGTAGGCTTCTTACATCATTTATCGTTGACTGCGAGTATGCAGGTAGAGACTTCAAATCTTTTCTGTATGGAAGAGCTTTCTGATTTCTGCCTGTCAGCGCCCTCTGCTTTTCTCTTTCTTTCTCCTCACTGAACTCTGCATCGATTATATTCTCCCCCCCACCTCGCGCTCCTGCGCTAGCTCCTTCAGAACCTCCCCGTGCCCCAGAAATTCTGTAAAAGAACTTTCTTGAGATGTACCCTATAGCCTTACCATCTATATCCTTCACGATAAAGAATAATTCATGGGTTCTTCCATCCTGGCTCTTCTTGAGAACTTCTTCTGCTTGTTTTATCGGAATGCTGAATCCGATTTTGGTTCGCATCTCTCGCTCATCATGTGCGACTGGCTCACCATTCAGTGTAAGAATCCAATGGTATGGAGTTGGCGCTGCGATATCGGCGATGAAAGGAATTCCTTTCTGGCCAGAGTAATCTCTTTCTTGCGGATAAAGAATCCTGACAATCTTATCTCCTTCCGGACCGAGAACTGTAAGCTTTGTTTCTCCAAGATATTCCTGTTCACTCATTAAATCTACAAGCCTTACAACTGCAGGATAAATTCCTGGTGGGATTCCAAGAATCATAGGAGTAGGAAGTTCGATCTTTCCTGGAAACTTGTCATATCCCTTGTGCCATTTTATTTCGCCCTGCTGTCCTATCTCCACTTCAACAAGGAATCTTTCGCCAGCATGCGCTCTTGCGCTTGTTCTCTCATAGGACTCAAAATCTTTCCTGAACATCCGCTCGGCCCTTTCCTGCTCGTTTCCCCTGCTCTGACTGATTCTTTCTTCCCTTTTTTCTCCTTCTCCCTGTGCTTTCTTTTTCCAAGGCCAAACCATTTTAACTTAACCTCGCATTTATCACTTGCATTATCTGCCTTATGTTTCTGATATTGAAGATGACGTTCTGATTCACTCTTATAGTTGGCGCATTCAGGATGAGGACGTTTGTTCCTTCTCCTCTCTCCTCCCCCGGCTCACGCCTTCTCCCTCCTCTTCCTCTGTTGCCTTCTTCTTCTCCCCTCTTCTTTTCATTCCTCTTCTTCCACCGCTCAGCAATCTCTTTTGCTCCATCCCTAATCAGCCTGAATGGCCATCTGAGAATTTTTCCAAGCCATCCTCTTTTTTTTTCTCCTTCTTCTCCTGTCCCGCGCCTGTCATCACCACCACCTCTTCCTCCGCCTCCCGCTCCGCCAGCGCCTCCCGCGCGAATAAGGCCAATCAAATTTATCCCGAATACAATAAGTGTTACAATCCCCAATCCAATAACAGCCCATGATAAGTAATTCCAGGCAACATTGTCCTTACGCAGGATTACGAGCGCAAGAATACCGAGGCCGCTCAGCAAAAGCAGAACCACCTTGTAAGAAGGTGGCCTCTCTTTTCGCATTATAAACATGAAGAAAAATAACAACGCAATAAGCAACAGGAAAAGCCAGAATGCAATAGGCCCTGCGAACTCCTGCATGATCCTATCCAAATAACCATAATAATACGCAGAAGTCGTCATAAGCAGGCTTACGAACAAGGCTATGAGCGTTGCATAATTCTTTGGAAATATCCTGCTCAACGATGCGATGCCCAGGACGAAGAAAAGGCCGAAGAAGAAGATGAACGCAAAGAACCCACTTTCCATCATCGCGCTGATGAATTCATTGAAAGGAACAGGAAATTGCTGTGCAGAAACTTGGGTTGATGCAAGAAGTACGAGAAATATGGCTACAACTAATACTGGCGTTACGTGCCCTCTTTTTATCATAGTCTCAAGATGTAAAACAAACTTTTAAAGGTTACGTTATACACGCAGAATTTAAGAAAATTAACTAAATCTCTTCAACCAAGACTCTTGCTTCTCTAAGGGATTTCTTTGGAAAGACATTAAACTTTTCAAATCCAACAACTTCTCCAGTCTTTATATCCCTCTTAATCAGGAATTCTTCCTCTTTTTCCTCAGAAATAGCCTTTCTTGGCTTTCCAAACCAAACATCTAACGTATTTCCCACTCTATCAAAAAAGACCGTGATTTCTTTGCTGTTTTCTTTCACACTTCCCTTTGCCATATTACTTTTCCTTTCTTAACTGTGGTTTTTAAAACTTCCCAAGTGTAATTTAAGAAGTCAAAGAAAGCTGTGCCTTCATCGCCCTCTCAATCTTGAGTGCGATCCTATTTGCTAAGTCTCTGGTATCTGTTGAGGTCCGGAAATTCTGGCCTGTATAAAGGTTGCGCGAAACAATCATCCCATTCATCTTTGTAAGCTCGCTTATCTCAGCGCCGCTGACACTTAAATCCACAACAGCCTGTCCCGCACTTGCGGCTCCGAGCCCCGTGCTCCTCTTTGCCCTGCCCGTCACTTCGCAGGCATAAGGTGCAGCCTTTGTAACAGACCAAGCAAATGGGATGAGATTCATGTTCAGCTCACTAGCAACGATATACGCGAGCCTTTCGATGTTCGTGTCCTCTACCATCTTTTTTGGTGCTTTTTGTCCTTCTATAGATACCACCAAAAGTTTAAATAATTTACATCTTATTTCGGAACATAAGAAGAACAAGAAAAAGAGGAGATAAGATGTTAATGAAAGAAAAAGAGCTCCGCGATGTGGAAAAGGAGCAGAAAAGGCGCATTCTTCATGAGACCAGGCACGCTGTCACTTCCCAGAGCAACATTATCATAACTCATTCCAGCACCTTTGTAAAAGCCTGCCAAGACATCATAACTGCAACGAGTGACCCATTTCTTTCTCCCGAGACTACTGGCACCCTTGTGAAAAACAGGAATTTCATCTTCGCAAATCAGAAAGTAGTGCCCGCGCTCCAGAAACTTGCCTCTACAATCTCAGAGAATGTGCAAAGGGTGCATCAATTCCATCAAAAGACTTTTAGCATGTATGTGTCAGATGCCTATCAGACTCTTGTAGGAATGGATGAGATTTACAGCAACAAGATTTCAGGCTACTATAACATAAAGCATGCAATCGAGAGTTCATACCCCCGGGCTATATCCTACGTCTTGAATGACCTGAACAATGATGCTCATTTCATAAATAGGCTAGCTCAGGAAGGATTCCTGCAGAACCACTCGAGCCTAGCGAACCAATGCAGGGCACTTAATGCACATGTCGCAAGAATAAAGAGCAATGCAGCTTCAGCGATAAGCTCGATGAACGCGCTTGTTGGGGCAATGTCCCTGCTCAAGGGAGAGATAGACAAGACATACAAGAATTTCCAGACACTTGGAGTGGTATAGCGCTGGTGTAGCGCCGCCAAGAAAAGACAAATTTCATAGAAATGTTTTTATATCTTTACCTTCTCTCAAAAGTAATAATCAAAAAGGAGAGCACCTTCTTAGGAAGAAGCGCTCAGAAATCCAGAGGATTTCTGGCGTGCCGGAATGCAGAGCATTCCGAGCACTGCACCAAGAAATAAAAGGAGAAGAATAAAATGCCATTCTGGCCATTCAAGAAAAAAGAGCAACCTGTTGAATTTGCAGCAGTTGCCATGCCTCAAGCCGTGGACAGTAAGGAGAAGCTCGAATCAGACATAAGGCTTGTTGTCGAAAACTTCTATGAAATCACTAGGATGATCTCCAGGATAGAGCACAATGCCAAGATCGGAGGATTTGAGCGCGATAAGATGGACCAGCTTTTGAAAGAGGCAGGAGACATGCTCAAAAGCCTTGTACAAAGAGAGCCCCAATTCACCATGTACTGGAATAATCTATTCGATTCAATGCATGATTGCGTCTTCGAGGCAAAGAAGTTCCTTCCTACATCACCATATGAGGCCTATATTGAAAACAGGAACTTAGAGAGCATAAGCCGCGCTTCAAGGTCAAATTCAAGCGAATTCTTGCAGACTTTTGAAGAGCTTAAGAAGAAGCTCGCATCGGTGTACAAGCACGAGTTCAATGTGCAGTGGCCGCACAGGAGCGGTTTGAAAGGATAAAAGAGGCAAAGAAAAATCTTTAAAACATTCCCTTTTTCCAGTTTTCCTTCCGAATTCTGAAAATGCGCTAGAAATCGCTACTTATATAAGTTTTTAGGCACTTATTCCTGCATGGCAGGGTCGGGGAGAACTAAGAGACTTCTTTATTCAATCTACTTAGGTCTGGGGATTGCTCCCGCGCTTTTTGGAGGCCTAGAGCAAAAAGTTGCCGCAGTAAGTCCCGCAATAAATCTCACGGACCAAAGAAAAATCACAAATCTCCCCGGACATGAACTTTACCCCCAATGGAGCCCTGATGGCCAAAGAATTGCATTCCAGGACCGAGAGGGAAAAATCTACCTCATCAACAAGGATGGGAGCGGATTGAAAAAAATTGTGAATAAAGAGACGCAGTCTCATGGTCTCGTATTCAGCAAGCCAGGATTTTGCTGGCACCCTAGTGGAAAGAAAATCATTTATGCAGTTGATGAGCTAGAAGGAAAGAGCGGAATCTTCGAACTTGACCTAAAGAGTGGAAAAGAAAAACTTTTGGTGGGGGGAGATGGGCTTGATTCTCCGCTTTATTCTCCATCTGGACAACATATAGCTTACCTTAATGGAGCTAATTGGGAGGATGTATCTAATATTATACTCTATGACACAAATACTGCGAAGACTAGACTATTAACGAATAATAGCGCGAGAAATATCCGGAAGCAGGATAAAGTAAAGGGGCTCGGATGGTTTCCCGACTCGAAAAGAATTGCTTTCATAGAAGGCCCAACTTACGGAACCGTAACTCGCGGAGGGAATCTTTACTCCATCCTTAAGAATGGAAAGGCTCGCGCTCCTTTAGGCCCTAAAGCAAGTCTTGCTGGGGAAGAGGTATACAGTTTTAGCATCTCTCCAGATGGGAAAAATATTCTGTACCAGGTCTGGAGGGGATCGGAAAATCAAACAGATGGAAAATATTTTACTTACACCTATGACCTTCAGCAGAACAGAAAAATCATTTTAGGGGAATCCGAAGATGCAGGGGATTTAGGATATCAGCAATGGAGCCCTGATGGAAAGATGTCTTCTTTCACATTAGATGGTGAACTCTATACTGCGAACAAGAAAGGATCAAAGACAAGGTTGACCAAAACAAGTTACGGTGAACTCTCTCCAGCATTCTCTCCAGATGGGAAATCTATTGCATACTCTTCAAATAAAGATGGCGATTACGACTTGTATGTCGGAAAGGTTAGGTTGTAAGTGTTAAGTTGTAAATATTAATTTGCAAGTGTAGAAAATGCGGGGGTTAAATGATTGGACTGTTATCAAAAAAGGCCAGAAGTAAAATTGTCGCTGCCGCAATTTTAATTTTCTTAGGCATTCTAATAACTCTCTTCTTCTCAAGTTCTTCCTTCGCAACCCATGATGGAGAGGAGGACAGCAAAGACGATCCTGGTCCAGATACAGGTGATGGATCTATATGCGAGCCAATAATCTGCATCGACCCAGGTCATGGAGGGACAGCAAATGGCTCTGCAGGATGTGGAATTGGTGCTGCTGGATGGGATGATATGGTGCAGGTCGGAAAGGCCTGGAAATACAATAGCAGTAGGCCTCCAAATGAAAAGAATTTCAATCTAGGGATAAGCTCAAGGTTGAGTGGATTATTCACCTCCTTGACTGATTATGATGTTGTGATGACAAGGAACTCGGACTACTGCGTTTCTTTAAAGAGGAGAGTACAGATAGCAAATGCACGTAACTGCACTGTCTTCTTAAGCGTCCATAACAATGCAGCCGGCTCTTCGGCAGGCATCAATCCGCGGGAAAGCGGAACCGAGACCCTCTATAAGGATTCTGAAGATGGAGAGTTAGCGGGGTATGTCCAGGCAGCGCTTGTAAAAAAAATCCACCGGCGTAACAGGGGCCTTATATTCAGAGATAACCTTTACGTCATCAACAAGCAGCCGAGAAGACCATCAATCATAGTCGAGGTCGGATTTGTCACAAATTCGACTGAATTCTACAATCTTTCAAATCCAAGATTCCAGCAGCTTGCTGCAGTGGGGATTTTCAATGGTACTCAAAATTACCTTGATGCTAATTGGGTGGCAGACAGCTCCTGCTTTAACAGCTCAATTGATAGTCTAGCTAAAAAATAAGTTCTGAGCCTAAAGCCCACAAAGATTTAATTATGGCTTTTTCTTGCAGATTTCATGAACCTGAAACAAGCGCTTGCAGGAAAACTATCAAAGAAAGAGCTAGGACTCCTGCCAAGAGCGTTCGATGTTGTCGGAGAGATCGCTATCTTGCACCTCCCACAGGAACTTGGAAAGCGCGAGAAGATAATCGGCCAAGTGCTCTTGAATCTTAGGCATATAAAGACTGTAGTAAATAAAGTGGGGGTTTTTTCAGGCAGACTGCGCAAAGCAAAATACAAAGTGATTGCTGGTCGTAAGAGCTTTGAGACCATGCACAAGGAGAGCGGATGCCGCATCAAGCTCGATATCGCGAAAGTTTATTTCTCTCCACGCCTCTCTTCAGACAGGCTTGACATCGCCCATCAGGTGAAAAAGGGCGAGCGCATTCTCGTGGCCTTCGCAGGCGCTCTTCCGTATCCGATAGTGATTGCAAGGAACTCGCAGGCAGGCGAAATCTTGGCCAATGAGCTGAACAAAGATGCAGCGAAATACGCTTTGGAAAACATCAAGCTCAACAAGCTCTCCAACCTGAAATTTCTTCCCGGAGATTTCAAGAGGGTTGCAAGCACTCTCACAAAAAGAAAAGAAAAATTTGATAGGATCGTCATGCCTCGCCCCCAACTCAAGGAAACCTTCCTCCCCGAGGCCTTCCCGCTCGCGAAAAAAGGATGCACTATAAATTACCATGATTTCTTGCTCGAAGAAGAGATTCCCCATGCAGCGCTCGCGAGAATCCAGCAAGAGGCACGCAAGGCGAAGAAGAAAATAAAAATCCTGGGCTGGAAAAAGATAGGAGAGATAGCGCCGCGCAAGTATCGCGTGCGGGTGGATTTCAGAATCTTATAAAAAAATAAGAGGAGAAAAATAAAATCGAAGATTGCTTCCCCTCTTGATTATTACTTACTTAGCGGCCTTTCTTCTCCTTCTTGCCATTGCACTACCTCCTTTTGAATTGGCTCATCCCGGGAAGCACTGGAAATATATAAAGTTTATGAAAGAGATTTCTTACTTTCTTCAAATCCCCCCTCAAATCCTCTTCTTCACGCGAAGCGCCGTGGGCGCTTCTCCGCCATGCCATGTAAGTTTTGGCCTGACGCGCATCGGATAAATCCTCTCGCTGTTGTCATCAAGGATGATTGCGCTTCCCTTCAGATGGGGCAATTGGTTGAGATAGGATTGAATATCCTCAAGCAGGTAAGTCTGCATTATCAGATTCAGCGCCTCGACATCTGGCTTTGAGGTGACTGTGTGCGAAATTATTATGTCTGCCTGCGTCATCACATCCCTCGCTATCTCTCCTGGCTGCTGTGTTGCCAGCACCAATGATATTCCAGGCTGTCTTCCCTCCCGCAGCAGCTGAACTAGAGCTTCTGTTGCAACTGTCTTTCCTTCTCGCGGCAGGAATTCGTGAGCTTCATCCAGCATTAGCCACACCATCGGCATCTCTCTCTTCTCCCTGTAGCGCAAGTATTCAAGACCATGGCGCACTGCTTCAACTTCCTCTTTCTTTCTGTAGAGCATCCTTTCCTGGAAAAGCTTGCGGGAGACAATGCTTATCACAAGCCCGCGAACATTGTAAGCGCCTTGCACATTGTATTGGCTCAAGTCAAGGATCGTTGTTGTGCCAGCTTCAACGAGTTTGTTGATTGCTGTTGCCTTCTCCGAAAAAATGCCCCATGTCTTTGCTCCGAGAAAAAGATTCTCAAGCAAGTTCTTTGCTTCTTTCTCTGACTTAACATCGACGCGGATTTCGTGTACGATGTGGTCGATACTGAACTCTTTTTCCTTTTCCTTCAAGTCTGAGATGGTGCGCTCAAGAAGGATGCCTGCGGGTTCATTCATGCTCAAGCCGAAAGTAAGGCCCCAATCTGCCGCATCAAGCTCTGCCGGATTGATTGAAAATTCTTTCGTGAATGGAATCCCGAATTCTTCGTACTTCTTGATGAATCCGAATGGAACAAAGACTCGCACTGGCAATCGTTGGGGCTTCAACTGCCATTCTTGCAGCAAGGAAAGCTCTTTCTCATTAGGATAATTCATGGTCCAGAAGATGCCCATGGTATCGAAGATGAGTGGTGCGACATTCTGCCTTACTTCTTCCGGCAATTGAGTCAGTTCTTCAGCGATGACTCCGAGCGTGTAGGATTTTCCTGATCCTCTTTTTCCCGCGACAAGCACAACGTGCGAGCGCGCAACATCCATCAGGATTTTATTGCTCATAGAAGAGGTCTGGCCCATCTTTACGAAGAGCTTGCCCAAGTAGATGAGGCCATCGCTCCCGAAGCGCACCTTGTCTGCTTCATCTCTTCCTATGACTATGTCGTAAGACATTTTTCCTCTCCTTCCTCTCGTTTGATGTTTCCCTATACAGGTATTCAAAAGCTTTTAAAGTTTAACTTGCTCACTCCTTAATAAAGAAAAATGAAAAAAAGAGGCTCGGCACTAGAGAATGGGATTTCCATCCTCGCAGTAATAGTGCTCCTCGCGGTAATCGTCCTCTACATCAACAATTTCTCTACCTTCAGCTTTACCGGTTTTGCAGTCTTTTTCTCGGGAAACCAGTCTGATTTTTCTGCAGGCACTTACAACAATACAGAATGGCAAGTTAATCATGTAGAGCTCGGCAAGGGAAATGTTTCTGGAACTTATACAAGCAAAGTTTTTGATGGCACGAACGTTTCTGTCTGGAATAACATAAGCTGGAACGAGAATCTCAGAAGCACCCTGATACTTGTTGTAGATGCCCAGTCCGATGTCTGGCGCTCCACAGATTCCGGCATAACCTGGCGATTGGTGAAGGATGACTTGAATGGCGGTGAGGGCAACGGCGGAAATGTCATGGCGATGGATGGAAACAAGAACTTATTCGTCATAGAAGGCGATGACGATGTCTGGCGCTCCACAGATTTTGGCTTGATGTGGACAAAAGTGAATGACGATTATAACGGAGAGGATCAGCATGCGCAAGTAATGGCCTCAGATAGCAGCAACAATCTCATCATCATAGAAGGAGATGAAGATGTCTGGAAGTCTGTTGATTCCGGCACTACATGGACAAAGGTGAATGGCTCTGATTTCAACGCAGGGAATGGAAATGCAAAGGGCATTGTTCTTTCCGGCAGTACTTTGTATGTCGTAGATGCCCAGTCCGATGTCTGGCGCTCTGTGGATTCCGGCTCCATCTGGAGCCTGGTGAAAGATGATTACAACGGCGGAGATGGTAATGGCGCAACATTCATGGCTGTTGATTCCTCAAATAATCTGTACATAATATTCAATCAGGATGTGTGGCAGTCCATAGATTCCGGCACTAGCTGGACAAAAGTAAACGATGATTATAATGGCGGAGAAGGTCAGAATGCGCTTGTTGCGGATTTTGACGGCAGCAACTTTATCCTCATAGAGGGCGATGAAGACATCTGGAGCTCGGCAGATTCCGGCACTACATGGACAAAAATAAACGGCTCTGACTTCAATGGGGGGAATGGTGACCCATTCGGCATTGCAACAACAACCGTAACAACAGACCTTACATTCAGCGCGCGCTCCTGTTCCGCGAGTGATTGCAGTGATGCATCTTTTTCAGGGGCACTCACTAATCCTGTGAGCGGAGCACTTTCTGTTACAAATAACAGATACTTTCAGTACAGAGCTCTCTTCACTAGCGACAGCGCAGTCGCAAGCCCCGAGCTCTACAACTTTTCGATTGATTACAACTCATATACAGATGCAGATGTGCCTGTAGCTAAATCAATATCTCCAGAGAATGGAAGAGGAAATAATGATGGAAACATAACTCTGAACTATAATGTGACGGACGCATCATCGATAAGCAACTGCTCTCTCATGTTAAATGGTCAGCTGAACCAGACAGAAGCGAGTGTTACAAGAAATATAACAAAAAGTTTCTCTCTTACTGGATTGGGACTTGGTGCTTACACATGGAACGTCAGCTGCACAGACTCATACAACAATGCCGGAAGTACAGAAACATGGAGATTCTATATCTCCAACATGAACAGCTTCAGCGGAATAACAACAAATCTAAGCCAAGTGAATGTCTCAAATATAGAGAACTTCATCTTAGACGAGCCGAGTGCCGGAAGAATAAACTTTTCGGCGGCTGTTGACTTAAGCGGGGGAGCAGACATAGATAGTTATGCAAACATCTCCAGCAACCGGGTTGAGATAAACTCAGCAAGCCTGCCAGAGCTGAACAAGTCTGCTTTCGTGCATCTTCTCGGCCTTAGCTACACAAATCCGAGGCCTTTGCGAAACGGCGAGACATGCCCATCTAGCATCTGCACAGAAGTCTCGTATAGCGGAGGAGAATTTATCTTTAGCGTAACTTCTTTTTCCACTTACTCTTCAGAAGAGACTCCGACAGGTGATTCGGGATCTAGTGGAAGCACTGGCGGAAGCAATAATAGGGAGAGTGAAGATGTTTTAGTCCCAGAAGAGCAGCAAGCCTGTGTAGAAAGCTGGAGATGCAATGCATGGGGCGAGTGCGAGAGCGGAAAGCAGACAAGAAATTGCTGGGACTTCAATCAGTGCGGAACAAGAGCAAAAGCACCGCCTGTTTCCAGAGAATGCGAGATTGGAGAAAAAGGAAACGCTCCACAGCAAGAGGCATCGGCAGAAGAAAGTGAGCAGGGGCAGAGAGAGATAACTGGAAGGGGGATAGGTGGCATTACAGCGTTCATAACACTGACTCTTGGCAAGTACGGCGGGACAACAGCCTTTTTAGTGCTCGTGCTTATTGTCGTTGCTATATATGTTGCATACAGGTACAAGAGAAATCATCCGAGGGGGAAATTTAGCGGGCGCTACGTAGAGATCCCAAGAAGCAGGATTGAGAAATAAGATGATAAGCACAATTTCGAAAATGAACACGGGCAAGCTTTCTCTTTTTCTTCTCCTCGCTGCATCATTGATTCTAGCAGGTGCAGGATGCGGAAAAGATGGCTCGGGGCCGGGAGCTGGGAGCTCGGGGTCGGGAGCGCGGGGCTCAGAGCAAGGGGCACAGGGCCCAGGGTTCGGAGCCGGGAGCGCGGGACAAACACCTATGGGATTCAGCCTCTCTCCAAAAAGTTTCCAGGCTGGAGATTTTCAAGAGTTCTTTGCAAAGGCAGATGAATCCGGAGCAGATATCATAACTTGGGCTGGAGATTGGGCAGAGCTTGGAAAAGAAAATTCAGCCCCGTTTGTTGTTACAGAACTCGCTCCCCAGAATGGATTTACTCCCATCCTACTCCTCCAGTTCTTCGAGCAGAAAAATGGAGAAGTGATAAGGCCTCTTGATGCAGAGACCAAGGCCATATACAAGGCTCTTGCCCTGGATTACGTCGAGAAATACCATCCGGATTATATCGGGCTTGGATTGGAGAGCAACATCTTTTACGAGAAATCTCCGCGGGAGTTTGAGAATTTCGCTTCTTTCTACAATGAGCTTTATGCGGGGATAAAAGAAGTCTCACCCAGAACAAAGGTCTTCACAGTATTCCAGCTTGAGAAGATGAAAGGTCTGCACGGGGGTTTATTTGGAGGAACTAATGATGCCTCAAAGGCAGAATGGTTTTTGATGGATAAATTTTCCACAGATTTGGCAGTTTTCACAACTTATCCCTCGATAATCTATGGGGATCCTTCTGCCATCCCTGCAGATTACTATACTGAACTCAGGAAACACACATCAAAGATGATTGCCTTCGTAGAGATCGGATGGCCGAGCGATTCGCTGATTCCTGGATTCGAGAGCGATGAGGCAGAACAAGTTGCTTTCGTAAAGGGATTTTTTACCCTTTCTAGAGATACAGATACAGGACCAGAGTTCCTCATCTGGAGCTTCCTTTACGACCAGGATGTGCAAGTTCCTTTCAATTCTGCAGGGCTTATCAAGAGGGATGGAAATCCTAAAGAGGCTTATGATGTGTGGACAAAAGAAGCAAAACAAGGGTAATGCAATATAGGCACATTTTAAATCTATGGAATATAGGATACCTAAAGAGCTTATGGATAAGAAGGATATTGAGAGCAGAATAGATGGCTTTGTGAATGGAGGGAGGAAGAGTTAAATAATAAAAATGTCAAACTCGTTAGTAGAAGAACAATTACAAAGAGAGAAGAAAAATGGGCGGGATTGTCACATTGTTAAGAGTCCACTAAGGTATCCGGGGGGTAAGTCTAAAGCATTAAAGAGAATACTGCCATTAGTTCCAGAATACGATGAATTTCGAGAACCAATGGCGGGTGGCGCATCTGTATTTTTTGCTTTAAAACAAAAATATCCTAATAAAAAATATTGGATTAATGATATTAACACAGAATTATTTTATTTTTGGAAACATTGTAAAGAAAGCCCAAAAGAACTAATCACTGAAATAAGAAAGCACAAAAATAAGTATAAAAATGGGATGGAGCTATACGCGTACCTTAAATCTAAAAAAAGGACTATAACCGGGCTGCAAAAAGCAGCCAGGTTTTTTATTCTAAATAGAATAACCTTTTCAGGATTAATTGATTCTGGAGGCTATTCACAACAGGCATTTGAGAAACGATTTACAGATTCTTCAATTAAGCGCATATCAGAAGCATCAAAAATTCTACAAAATACGAAAATAACAAATTTAGACTATTGGGATGTTGTAAAGTATAAAGGAAAAAAGGTATTTATTTTTCTAGATCCCCCCTACATGTCGAATAGTAAATCTAAGTTATATGGGGCAGGGGGCATTCTTCATATAAATTTTAGGCACAAGCGTTTTGCCAAATGTATAAGAAATTCCAAGCATAAATGGCTTATTACTTATGATAATTGTTCTGGCGTGCAGAGGTCATACAATCTTGTAAACTCGGTAGAGCTGAATATACATAGATGGAATTTGAGATATAGCATAAATAATAGCACACGTAATCTACAACAAAAGAAAGCACGTGTAGGGAAGGAACTGTTTATTTTTAACTATAAAAATCGACCAAAGGAATAAAATGACATTTAAAGAATTAAATTTAGATATCAAGTATAATTCGGATGAAACAGATATCGTTAGCGATTTCTTTACACCTGTCCTCAAAATATCAAAATCTTACAAACGAGTATCTGCATACTACTCTTCTAATTCCTTAAAATTAATAGCTGAAGGATTGTCAGCTATGATCAATAAAGACGGAACAATGAAATTATTAGTCTCTTATTTAGTTTCTAATGAGGATTTTGAAGCAATTCTTCATGCAAAAAAAGAACCAGAGGAGATATTAAAGTCTATGAAAATAGATGACGAAGCGAAACTTCGTGAGCTTATGAACGATAAAAATGTCTCAGCTTTAGCGTATTTAATAGCTACCAATCGGCTTGAGATAAAATTTGTTATATGTAGGGGGAAAGGTATTTTTCATTTGAAATTTGGTATTTTTACAGATGATGTAGGTGATAAGATAAGCTTTTCTGGATCAATTAATGAGACATACGAAGGGTTGACTGATAATATTGAAGAATTTAAAGTCTTCAGAAGCTGGATACCTGAAGAACGGAAGTATTTGGAAAGTGATTCCGCATATTTTGATAATTATTGGGAAGGTAGGATAAATAGGCGGGATTATCTAATCGTAGATATGCCTGAAAAGTTCAAGAATACTATCACAAAGGCGTATAAGGGGTCTGAAAATATGATTAGAAAATCAATTAGACAGCTACCTCCACTGTGGCCACATCAACAAGTTGCAGAGAATAAATGGGTACAAAATAAATACTCCGGGATAGTTGAGATGGCTACAGGAACAGGAAAGACTAATTTAGCAATTTCCTGCATCAAATATATGGGCGATAAACATCCAAGTAACCTTTTAGTTATTATAGGTTGTCCTACTAAAGTATTGGTATCTCAATGGAAGAAGGATATAATTAATTATGTAGAAAATTTTGATTTGATAATAATTTCAAAAGACGAAACAAAAGATGCTATTTACAGATCCATCTTAGACTCACAACAAACCAACCGTATTGTCATTGGCACTTATGTCTCACTATCAAAGTCGTGGTTTATTAATAGCATCCTAGCAAAATATAAAGGTGAAGTATTATTTATAGCTGATGAAGCACATTGGTTAGGCGCTGAAAATCTTTCCTATGCTCTCTCAGGCAAATATACATATAAGCTTGGGCTTACAGCAACACCAGTAAGATATTTCGATATTGATGGTACCCAAAAGCTTTTGGATTATTTCAAAGATGTAATATTTAAATACCAACTGAAAGAAGCGATACGTGATGGGTGGTTAACCCCCTATGACTACTATATGTTTTTTGCCTACCTATCCAAAAATGAAACAAAAGAATACCAAGAACTTACTAAAAAATACTTAAGAGGTATTCAGATTAAAGGAAATACTAAATTGGAAGATGATCGTTTAATGTTGATTCTAACAGAAAGGGCCAAGATTGTTAAAAAAGCAAAAAACAAGATTGAAGTATTCGAACAGATATTGCATAAACTAAAAGAAGAGAATAAACTTAATTCTTTGCTTGTTTACGTGGAAGATGGGGAGCAACTATCAGAATATTTAACTATGATGGATAAATTCGATATCGAATATAGGAAAATTGACGGATCAACAAAGGACGAAGATAGAGATCTTATTCTTAAAGATTTATCAGAAAATAAAATAGATTGTGTTATTGCCATGAAAGTATTAGATGAGGGAGTAAATATTAAAAGACTTAGCAGAGCTATTTTTATTTCTAGTTCTGGAAATTCAAAACAATTTATTCAGCGAAGAGGCAGAATACTGAGAAAATCTGAAGGTAAAAAAATGGCCGAAATATACGATATTTGTGTATTAGTCAATACTAAAAATCAAAAGGATAATGAATTCAAAAAAGTAGAAGAAAGGGTTACAGCAAGTGAGTTCAGAAGATTAGCTATTTTTAGCATATCTTCCCATAATAAGTCCGATTGCTATACTGAACTAGAAAATATAGGTAAACTTTTAAATATAGACGTATATAGCATAATTAATAATGTGAGAAAATATGAAAGCTGAAAAATCCAACAAACCAGAGATGGAATTGTTGAATTCCATGATAGATGAAGAATTAAGACAGGAAGAAGATGGGGGATTAAAAGATGCAGTTAAAAGAAAAGCAGAGCACCTATATCCCTTATTGTCTCTTCTTGGAACGAGGAATCTAGACAACGATGAAATAAAAAAGAGGATAAAATTACTTATAGAAGGAGAGTAGCTTCCTATGTACATAAAACAGATTCGATTGAAAAATTACAGATGCTATAAAGAGGCTAAAATAAAATTTGGTCTTGAACCTAATGGTAATAAGAACATCAATTTGTCTACCGGTGAGATAAAAGCTGGAAAAACAACACTATTTAATGCGGTAGGATGGTGTCTTTATGGCGTTGAAACACAATTTCTACTAGGAACTAAAACAGAGGAGAAGGATGAGAAGCCGATACCAAATGAATTGTCTTATATTAGAGATAAAACTCTTGTCGAAGTAGAGATGGACATTAAAATACCTGAGAATAATGAAATAGACAGCTTGAGTATAAGAAGAGCATCCACATTTATTAAAGGTGCAACATATCCAACTAGTACCGATTTTACTATAAATGCTTACCGTGCTGGAGAAAAGTTAGGTATATCTAATGATTATAAATTTCTAAGTCAATTTTTACCAAAAGATCTTATCCAATTTTACCTTTTTGATGGAGAATATCTTCAACACACGGCCACAAATAGTAATTTAAAGATAAGAGATGGACTTAGGAAACTGTTCAACATAGAAAAAATAGAAAATGTGAGTGAGTTAGTGGGGGAGCTAGTTGAAGAGTGGTACAGATCATCAAGTAAAATGCCTAAACAGAGTAGCAGAATGAATGATATTAGTGAAGAGATTGCCACACGGTTAGAATTAAGTGAAGCTGAGAAGAAGAAAATAGCTGAAGAGGAAAAAACAAAAGTAGAATTTATATCCCAACGTGATATTTTGCAAGAGGAATTAAGTAAATCCCATGATCTCCAGGAGGCTATGAAGCAGTTCAGTGTATTAGAAGAAAAGGAAAAAGAGATAGAAGAACAACTAAAAAAAGAGAATAATCTTAATTATACAAATATCTTGACCAATGCTTATTTGATAAACGGAAAATTAATTTTGCAAAGAGCGAATGCAATAGTAAAAAAAGAACCAAAAGTAAAAAGTTTACCGGCTAATGTCCGCCAGATATTTCTAACTCACTTGTTAGAAAGGAAGAAATGTGTCTGTGGAACTCCCATTAAGGAAGGCTCGGAAGAGGAAAAATCAATCAGTTCTGAGCTGATGGTTGCTGAATCAGAAGAGCGCTTGGACTTCTTGTTAGACTTAATATTTAGGATACCAGAAATCTTGAAAGCTATAGATGAAAAAAAGCAATCAATACTTGATAGGGCTGAAGAGATAAAGAAATGTAATGAGAAACGAGCCGAGATTATCAGACTTAAAAACGAAGTTCAAAGGGAACTACCGAAAGGTAAAATTGATGTTAACTCATATAAAAGTAACCTAAACAAATTTACGACTCTGAGCGACGAAATTCGCGATGCTGAGAGAAACATAGAGGTCTATCGAGGTAATATTGGAAGATTTGAAAGTGAAATTTCTAGACTAAAACAGGAACGCGAAAAAATATCGGATAAGAGTGAAGAGATTACCACCTTAAACAGATATATTAAGACTGGGGAGTATCTCAAAAAAATATTCGACAGATTCAATAAAGAAATACTAAATAACATAGCCTCAGAATTGGAAACTGAGATCAACTCCCTAATAGAACAAAACAATAAAATTTCTGAATTAAATGTTAGAATAACAACCGATAATAATAACATAGATTTTAAATTTGTAGAGAAGGGCTCTACCAAACATTATTTAACGGGAGGTCAGAACCAGCTTTTTGGTATAATTATAATGGCGGCATTTGTTCGTATTATGGATAAAAGAGGTAGAGACAAACTACCCTTTGTGTTTATGGACAATCCATTCTCATCCATCGACAAAGAAAGCTTAGAGATAGCAAGTACTAATTTGAGTGATTTATTTAGAAATGCTCAGGTGATATTGTTTACAACTAATGATAAATTTGATAGGGTTTATGCCGCTTCAAAAGAAAATATCTTTACTGCTATGACTCTTAATAATGATGGAACTAATGTAAGACTTAATCAACACGGTGTACCAAATGGCTAAAAACGTAAAAGAATTTATAGCAAATAATGTAGAAAAAAAACTGATAAAGAGAGATTTACTTATTAGCGAGAGTATAAATGCAGCGTATCTAGACCCATTAGCAAAAGCTTGGAATGAATACGGAATCGGAAAACAAGAGATAATATTTCTATCTATCATCATAGCTTACAAATACACCGATAAAATAAAGGAAAATACTTTTTCTGATTGTGAGACTGTGGTGAAAACTAGAAAAACTTCTGATATGGGACGGCTCAGCGATTTTAGTGAGGAGAAATTAACGTTTCTGATCTCAATATTAATCTCTAAGTATGGTATTGATAAAGTAATAAATAATATAGATGAGATATGGGAAGATCTTAGAGTTATGGCTGAGCAAGGAATTAAAATATTGTATTGCAAAATATACAAAGAAAAAACCATAAGCACCGAGATTTTTAACATGTTGTTCAATTTAGATGAAGAATTAGAAATTTAATCACCGTTACGGAATTCCTCCACCAAAATAGACTTCTCTTTCATGTGCAATCCCCGCCCCCATTTATGTGCAGAACCTAGCTTGTGTGCAAGGCCGCCAAAACAGATACTTTTTTAAATAAGTGTTTATTGTCTTTCCCACGCACAAATGTCCTTAACGGGATGATTGTGTCAATACGAGAAAATATAGGAGAAAACATGAGAGATTTCAACAGGGGCGGCGGAGGCGGATTCAAGAGAAGCTTCGGCCCAAGAGAAATGCACAAGGCAACTTGCTCTGAATGCGGACAGGAATGTGAAGTTCCTTTCAAGCCTGCAGATGGTAAGCCAGTCTATTGCAAAGAATGTTATATGAAGAAAAAGAAGTACTAAGGGATTAGTCTCTTTATCGGATAGATTATTCGATGCATTATTTTTATTTTTTTATTATACTTTTATTTTGAGTTTATTCTTTGGGGTTCTAGGGGCTACAGGGGAAAAAATGTTGCTCAACATAATTCATCCATATGCATTTAAGCAAGTCAATGAGACTTTGATGATAGGCCCTTATGAGCCGTACAAGGAAAGAGATGAAAGAGTCTCTTCCTTTGTGCAAAACGCACTCGATTCCGGCACAAAGGTTCTTGTGCACAAGTATTCTGATGGAGATTTCATTTCAGATGCGCTTAGGGAGTCAGCGCTTCTGAGCGACCCTACCTACAAATGCCTCTACGATGAAAGAAATGAGGTAATCACTACTACTTCCTTAGGTGTGCCTCTTCCGGATAGAAAGCCCGAAGAGATCTCTGATGAATTTTGGCGGGGCCTCCGAGAAGTTTATACTACACATTCAGATCTGGCTGAAAAAGTTGCTGGGCATTCCTCCGTGCTCTTCATTGGTGGAATTCTTGAGAATTGCCTTGCAAATGCAGCAGATTACTTCGGCAGACATTTTAGGAAAGATGGTGGGGAAATATTCTACCTCCCCGAGCTTTGTGTCTCTCTAGATGAGAAAGAGTTGGCAGAAGTAAAGCCAAAGCTCGATGAGAGAGACATCCAGCCTCTCGGCTACGAAGAAGCTCTCAATCTTATTTCTCGCGAGGGCAGGGCAGTCGTTTCACAAAGCTTTTAAACAATAAATCTCTTTTAGATAAAGCAAGGGAAAAACAAAATGGGGGCATTCAATCAAATCAAGACAGCGCTCCTGCTGGGAGCGCTTACGGGAATCCTTCTTCTTATAGGATGGCTTCTCGGAGGAAGCACAGGACTCACCTTTGCACTCATCTTTTCAGTGCTGATGAACTTCGGCACTTACTTTTTTTCAGACAAGATTGTGCTGATGATGTACAAGGCAAAGGAAGCCGATCATAAGAAGCATGCATGGCTCCATTCTATGGTTTCCGATGTCGCAAAGAAGGCAGGAGTTCCTAAACCTCGCGTTTACATCGTGCCAATGCCGATCTCAAATGCATTTGCCACAGGCCGCAATCCTCAGAACGCAGTTGTCGCAGTCACAGAAGGGATTATGCAGGATCTTTCCCGCGAAGAGCTCAAGGGAGTTCTCGCGCATGAAATGGCGCACGTAAAGAATCGTGATATCCTGATAAGCACAATTGCAGCGACCATCGCTGGAGTTATATCATACGTGGCCCTCTTCGCCCGCATTTCTGCATTCTCTGATCGCGAGGACAGAAGTATTTTAGGCATTGTCGGCCTTATTCTCGCAACAATTCTCGCGCCAATAGCAGCGATGCTTATACAGCTCTCTATCTCTCGAAGCCGCGAGTACTTGGCAGATGAGTCAGGCGCGCACTTCCTGAAGGATGGAAAGCCTCTTGCGAGCGCGCTTGAAAAGCTTGAATCGAGCTCAAAGAAAAAACCCCTTCGCGCAACAGGGGTCACAGAAGCGACCTCGCACTTGTTCATCGTGAATCCGCTTTCAGCGCAAGGAATGGCCTCTCTTTTNNTCAACACATCCTCCGATGAAGGAGAGGATTTTGCGCCTGCGTGGGATGAAGTTCTGAGAAGTTTTAGATCTTTACTGGTAAAAATAAGTATTTATACTCTCTAAGAAAATGCATAATCTCGTAATCTCTAATCCTCTTCCCAAACTTCTCTTTAATATCCCCTATAAGCTCTCTTAATTCTGAAGCATCCTTGACTTGGACCTCTATCTCAATATTATCTCCCCCCAAAACCTCATCGTCATAAATTATATTTGGATGAGATTTAACATAGGCTCTTAGCTTACTATCCTCTTCCCTGTTTACATTTTGGAGTTTAAAATGGAGTTTGTAATACTGATAACCAATCTTTTCTAGATCGAAAACTGTTTTGTATCCAATTATAATCTTACTCTCTTCCAGATTCTTGATTCTAGATATGACTGTCTTCGCACTAATACCTATTTTTGCCGCAATGTCTACAATTGGAGTCCTAGAATTTGGTGCTAATATTTTTAGTATCTCTTTATCGGTTTTGTCTAATTCGTTTCTGGAACCTTCCTCTTCTGGCTCTGAAATAGGCACACATTCGTAAATATTGCTTTTAAGATTCAGTAGATATGCCCTGGAAAAGTAGGAAACCCTAGTCATTATTGTTAAAAGTTTTTTATCAATGTAATTGGTATACTTTGCCAATAATTCTTTCCAAAGTTCATTCACCCGCTTTATCGATTTAGTCAGGATTAGCGCCCCTACATCATAATTTCCTTCAATTGAGGCCACCCATGTAACAATCTCTTTTCCTACCAAGAAATCTATGATTTCAGCTTCCTTTTCCGGGGTTGTGTTTTGTAGGTTCAAGTAAAGCCTGAAACCGATGTACCCTAATTTACCAGTATCTATCACTGAGTGGAATCTTTTGATGATTCCCTCTTTTCTAAGGTTGCTTATTCTATAGTTAACAGAATTCTTGCTTAGTCCAACCTTTCTCCCAAGTTCGCTGAGAGATTGCCGACTATTCAAATCCAATTCGTAGAGGAGCTTTTTATCTTTTAGGTCTAATTTATAGCTCATTTATTACAATTATTGACTATTTACTTATAAATATTACCTTTTCGTCATAAAATCTCGAAGAAAACTAGTTAAAGAGCCATAGCCACTAAAGAGTAAGACGATCAAGAAAATGAAAACTAAGATTAAAACCAAAATGAAGCCACAAATGGCTGTGGGGAATGAAAGCGGACTGAAGAAGTTCAAGAAAGTCGTGATACTGGACAGTGTAATCTTCTATCCTGAGCACAGAAAGATACTGAATAGTATAGCAGAGGAGATAGAAGAGTACCCCTCAAGCCTACCTGAGAACCTTGAACGTCAATACACAGAAAATCCAGACTTGTTTAAGCATAAGAAATGTTATACTCACATAGCTGCGGATAATACCCCCATCCAACTACTTATGAATAGATGTGAGGGGGCTGATGTCATAATCTCCTGCTGGACAAATATCCCGGATGAAATCATCAACTTAAATAAGGATCTAAAAGTAATCATCTTCTGGACTCATGAAAAAGAGCACAGAATCAACATGGAACTTGTAAGGGCAAGAGGAATAAAAGTCTACAATATTCCAGACTATGGAACAGACTCTGTTGCAGAGGTCGTTTTTGCTGGGTTATTTACCCTGTTAGAAAGAAACTTCTTGAAAGAAAAGGATGCTGAGAATGCTGAAGAGTTAGCTCTGCAAGTGCTACAGGAGATTTTCAGAAAGTACAGATTGCTTGAAAAGAATGAGAAGGAAATAAGGAGAGGGCAATTCCTACATCACTTCCATAAGCTAGGGATGGTTAAATTCAACATAACAAATGATAATCTAAGCCAGGTTATCCCAGAGCGTTTAATCGAAGATAAGTCGCTCGGAATTGTCGGAAAAAGTGAAGATTTTGATTACTTAGAAAAATTAGCTAAGAATGCCTTCAAAATGAATGTTGAACGATTTGAGTTATCTAATTCTAACTCTGCTGAGTACTACAAATTCTTTTCAGAGAATGAAACGATTGTTCTTGATTCGAGAAAAGCCGGAGTTATAGAAATGGAGAAGATCAAGAAGATGTTTGGTGATAAAATAATTGATAGTAAAGAACTAAAAGGGCTAAATTACAGTCTGAAAAACAAACAGCTTGGGATTATAGGTCTTGGAAGAATAGGAACTAGAGTAGCAAGGATAGCAAGGGAATTAGGTATCAGGCTAGTTTATTACTCAAAAACAAGAAAAACCGATCTTGAAAATGAGTTGAATATAAAACACATGGGTCTAGATGAATTGATGAAAACTAGTGATATTGTATCTGTTCATCTACCAGCACACAAGGCGAATGGGCTTTTATCAAAAGAAAAATTAAGCTTGCTTAAAGAAGGAGCAATTTTCATTAACACAGCAGATGGGAATATCGCAGATCAGCATGCTCTAACAAAACTAATGACTGGCAAGAAAGTATACTCTTTCCTAGATGTTTATCCGGGTCTTCCGAGGAAGGATATTCTTGGACTGGAAATGGATGACGCAAGTGATTGGAAGTTAAGAGAGATTCTAAAAGAGCACGTACTTAGTTACAGGGCTGGTTGGAAGAGTCAAGAATCTATAAGAGTCAAGACTTATAAGTTGCTAGGCCATATGGTTGACTATTTACTAAAAGAGGTGAAAATATGATAGTAACGTTTTTAAATCGTAGGGGATTTATATCACAAAGAAGATGGACTACCGAAAAATCCTAAGGGATGCGCAAAATAGGCTAAGGGACCTCGCGAATTCCTACTTAGGTATCTCCAAACATGTTGATGAAGCGGATTTTTTCTTTCAGAAGTTCGTTCTTTCAAGAGAATTCATAGGGTATTTCTCAGAACATGTTAGTGGTCAAGGAATTACGCTGAATAAGAACTCTGCTAAGGACGCTTCGAAAGCATTAAAACAAGCTTCTGTTGAACTGTTTAGTATAGTCTCCCAGATCAACGATGTGCTGAAAAATATGAATGACGACCATAGGATTTACCTAGCTCTTGTTCAAAGACTCGAAAAAGCAAGAAATGACCATTTAAAATTTGCCATGGCTATCATGTACTCTATGGAGCAGGGATTTATTTCTCTTTTGAGCTTTAGCGAGCAATTAGAAATGCAGAAGAAAGAGATACCAATATTGAGAGGAAAAGTCACGAAAGGGATGTCGAGTAGAAGCGAGTTGCAAAAGAAAGAAGCACTACTGCAAAGCCTGGAAGGAAGCAATATAATAGTCGAATCAGCTCTTAAAAGATTAAAAAAAGATCGCAAAACGCTTTCAAAAGTATGTTCTCACCTTTTCCGGGATTTCTCAACACTCGGGACTAGTGATTCCGAACAATTAAATATAGTGATAAATGAATTACGAGATTTAGCTAAGACTAATTTTTAGTTTTTGGATGGGTTTGATGGAAAGCAAGGTGTCTAGTCAAGAAAGAGAAACAAGGAACAAGTTTAATACACTTAAGGAATACTACGATGAAACGTGGGACTTAAGTGATCATACCCTTCATGTTGGCTTGTTTACTAAAAGGACTAAATCTTTAGAAAAAGCCTATAGAAATGCAACAGAGTTCTTAATCAGCAAAGTGAATAAACTCTCTAAGATAGACAAAAACTCCATTATCTCGGATGTTGGTTGTGGGGCAGGGAGAACTCTCATTATGATATGCGAGAGATATGGCTGTTCGGGTGTGGGGGTGGATATTAGTGATGAGATGATAAAGGATGCGAAAGCCCACCTCCAAAAAACCAATCAGAGGAGAAAGGGAAGAGGCCAACCTAAATTGAATATCAAATTTATTAGGGGAAGCGGCAGCGATCTAAGCAAATTTTTCAAAAAGGACGAACAATTTACTCATATTATAAGTCAGGACGCCCTATTTTTAGTAGTCGATAAAAGATCCTTATACAGCAACCTTTATAGATTACTTAAGAAAGGAGGAGTTCTTGGAATTGATGATTTTTTGGGAGAAAGGAAAAAAGAAGAACTCGATACCAGACAAAAGGAGCTTATCTATAAAATGGTAAACTGGGCAGAAAGTTTGTCTTTTAACAGTTATAGAAGAATACTAAGCTCAGTTGGATTCAAGTTAATCTCCGCTGAACAGAAAGATAAAGATATGATAAAGACTTACACTATTCTAGAAAATAGGATGAAGAAATTTTCTAAATCAAAAGATGCCACTTACAAGAACTTACAGGAAAGGTATAAGAGCATAGCTGGTGCAGTCAAAAACAAAAAGATGGGGTGGGGGATATTTACTGCCATAAAATAGGTGCGGGGATCGCCTGCGCTCGATGAAGTTTTAGGTTTCTTTAGAAAAACTTATATACCACAATACTCTAAATCTATCATGGGACAGCAAGAAGTAAAGGTTAATGCAAGAGAAATGATGACAAGACTAGCAAGACTTCAGGCAGATTTAGATTTCATAAGGGGGTATGTAGAGGATATTACTTTGACAGAGGATGATATTCAGTCAATAAAACAGGCTAGGCGCAACCTTAAGGAAGGGAAGACTATTTCTCACGATAAGCTGAAGAAACAGCTTAGTCTATGATGTTTAATATCGAGTATTCACCTCGGGCAAAAATCTTTTTGGAAAAACTTGACAAGTACATTGCTAAAAGAGTTTTAGAGCGAATTGAAAGGCTAAAAGAGAATCCTGTTCCAAGCGATGCAAAATTCATGGGTAGAGACTCTGGCGAAAAAGTTTTCCGCTATAGAATTGGTGGTTACAGGGCTCTGTACACTTTTGATGAAGCAAAGGGAATATTGCTTATTACCAAGATAGATAAGAGGTCTAAAGTTTATGATGAATGATCTCGCGCCTGCGCTCGATGAAGTTCTAGGCCTTGAAATCTCTTCTCATCTCTCGTATATCTTATCATGATGATCAAAGTCGGTGAATATAATTTTATTACTGGATTTAATAAACTGGAACACCAGAACAAAATGCCCGATATGAACTCTCTTCTCGTCCTTCATATCATAACGTAGATTTTTATAATGCTCGACGTTTTCTGATGTAGTGATCTCATCAATTTTATTGAGGACTTGTTCGTAAAGAGTCTTGTTCTTTTTTGATATTTTATCTAGTATTTTTTGTAATGAGGGAATTATCTCATAAGTGTACATTTTACCCCTCAATAATCTTCCTTAGTTCTTTGATATTCTTAAAAGGAATTCCCTTTTCTTTCTTCAGCCTTTCAAGCTTCTTCAAGTACTCCGGCCTCAGCTCAGGCTCAAGAAAATTCTCTTCATATGCCTTAGTTATGAGCGCTATGGCCTCACTTTTGCTTCTAAGGCCGTGTTTTGCTTTGACTATGCTAATCACCCGGTCTTCGTGCTCTTCTAGGTTTATGATGTTCTGAACCATTTTGTTATTTGATATAATCTAGCATAATCTTAGGTTATATTTAAGCTTTTTGGTAATTATAGAACTCTAATCTAGTCCCCTTCCACTCTTGAAACAGCATTATCCCAAGAGCCATCCCAATTCCCGCTGTCATGGAGACCGCGACCTGGCTTAGCATATCTCCTGTTTCCCGATAAGTATGGAATTTCTCCCAGAATATTTTTTATATCTTCACCAGAAATAATTCTTGAGATGTATGGCACAGCTTTCGGCCCAACTCCCCTTATATTTGAAATATCTTCCTTTGTCGCTCCCTCAAGAGTGCCATCATATTGCAGCAATCCAATAACTGCATGGGATATGCTACTGCCTATGGCAGAATTCCTCTTCATGGCTTCTACTCCGAATTGGTGTATCTTCTCGACAAGAGATTCATTGGCTGCCATGGCTTCCCTAAATCAAAAAGGTTTAAATAAGTTTTTTTCTTCCCTCAACAAGAAAGGTATAAAGGGGAAACCAAAAAAAAGTTTCCCAGACTAAAAAATGAGAAAAGGAAACTTTTTTTTCACATCAGAGAGCGTAACAGAAGGCCACCCAGATAAGATCTGCGACCAGATTTCTGACTATGTTCTTGACAAAATCCTTGCGCAGGATAAGCACGCGCGCGTTGCATGCGAGACAATGTGCGGAGCTGGATTCATCCTTGTCACTGGTGAGATCACGACTAGCACTTATGTCGATGTAAAAGATGTCGTGAGGCGAGTTCTGAAAGATGTCGGCTACACAAAGCCAGAATATGGATTTGATTACAAATCGGTTGGAGTGCTCACTTCTATCAATACTCAAAGCCCTGACATCGCCCTCGGAGTCAATGCAAAGGGAGCAGGAGAGCAGGGCACAGAAGGCGAAACAGGAGCAGGCGATCAGGGAATGATGTCTGGTTATGCCACCTCGGAAACTCCAGAGCTCATGCCTCTTCCAATCCTGCTCGCACATAAGATTACGAAAAAGCTGGCTGAAGTGCGCAAGAGCGGAGAGCTTCCTTACCTGCGCCCAGATGGGAAATCCCAAGTCACGATAGAGTACAAGGATGGCCTGCCCCTGCGAGCTGACGCGATTGTTGTTGCAGCCCAGCATGATGAATATGATATCGAAAAACTCCGGAAGGATATCAAGGAAAAGGTAGTGCTCCCTGTATGTGGAAAGTGGCTGGACACGAGGACAAAGTTCTTCATAAATAACACAGGCCGCTTTATCATCGGAGGGCCTGTTGCTGATTCCGGATGCACTGGAAGAAAGATCATTGCAGATTCCTATGGCGGAGTTGGGAATCATGGCGGAGGAGCTTTCTCTGGCAAAGATCCTACAAAAGTAGATAGGACAGCAGCATACATGGCACGCTATATCGCAAAGAATATTGTTGCTGCCGGCCTTGCGGAAAAATGCGAAGTGCAGCTCGCCTATGTCATAGGTGGAAGAGAGCCCATCAGTCTGATGATTGATACTTTCTCAACAGAAAAAGGACTAGAGAACGGCCAGCTTCTGGAGCTCGTGAAGAAACACTTCGCACTAAGTCCAAGCGGAATGATAAAGCAGCTTGACCTGCTCAGGCCGATCTACAAGAAGACTTCTTGTTATGGCCACTTCGGTAGAGAGGAGCCTGAATTCACCTGGGAAAGAACAGATAAGGCAAAGCTCTTGCGAAGAGAAGCTGGCCTGAGGTGATTCGGACCTTGAAGCAGATAGGCATAATCAAGTGAGTGCCTTAAACCTCTAACCACCTCTTGCAGGCTCTCACTTCATTCAGTCTACCAACAGCGTTTAAGCGAAATTTTTACTCTGCCTCGACAAGAATGTTTAAATATTACTTCATCGTCTTAATCAATAGGTAAAAATGGGAAAATCTAGAAGGTTAGATAACCCGGCTGATGGAGCATACAGTAATGATTTCTTTCATAGAGTGCAAAAGGATGTAAGGAAAGCTGGTTTAACAGCACTACTAGCTGCAACAATGGGGATTGGCAGCTATTCGGGGTTAGGCTATGCAACAAATGAAGAAGCAAAAGCACCATATCAAAGCGCACCCGCTTTTTCTTCGAATAAGGGTGAAAATTTGGAGAGTAATGTTGTGAGTGCATACGGAAACAGACAGACTGCCGAGCCGATGTTCACTAACATCTGGAAGACTTACAGGATACCCCTCAAGATAGAACATGGTGCCCCACTTGTGTCCGGATTAGAAGAAGCACTTACCTTTGCTTTTAAAAATAGTAAAGATAAAAAGTCTAATGACTGGGTTTATGCCTATGAATCTAGTCTTGATCGGGATCCCAAAGACCCTGGGAAATTCACTCCCGAGAAAGAAAGTGGAACTGACAGATTTATTCGCTTTTTTTTGGTGCAACGACGTGGAACAATTAACTATTGGTCACAAGCTGAAATCATTATCGATTGGTGCCCTATAGAAAAGGATGCAAGAAGCCTGAGGGGGCAATCCGAACATATTCAGGAAGAGCTTTCCAAATCTTATGGTAGGGCACGCCAGAAGCTTCAGAAGGAAGGAGGAATGGAAGAGGGGAAAATAGGCGGCTACCCGGCAATCGGTGTAAAGTACAAAGTAAACGGTGGGGATTATGGTCACTTCACCTTTTGGACTATCAGGGCAGAGGACATCAATCGATGGTTCTGTCTACGATTCTTTTATGAGAAAGGATTCATGGATCCGGATGATACTTTCACGAAAGTGAAGAAAGGAATCGTCTTTCTAAAGCCTGGCCAAAAGTAGATTCAAGTTATTCTTTACTTCCTCGATTGCTAATCCTTTCCCTCTTCGGGAACATTGCACTAACATTCAAGCTCTGATTAGTTCGTATAATTCTAGAAAATTAGAAATTTGCTGAATAGGATTACTAAAATAAATAAAACACACAGGTATCAGAGATAAAGATTACTCCTCTTCATCATCCTCATCGTCTTCATCCTCATCGACTTCTTCATCTTCTTCCCATTTGTTCGCCATTTTTCACTTGGTTTTTTGCATAAGCTTTTTTGGAAAAAGCTTACTCTTCTTTGTCTTCTAACACCTCTAGCTTTCCGAATTTCCCGGCGGTTACTGTAAGCTCGCCCTGAAACTCCTTCACAAAGCCATTGGTTATCCTTATTTTACTGTTTGGCTTAACCTGGTCCACTTCGTTGTTCCATAGTGTGAGAGAACCCTCTCCACTATCATCCCTTATCCTGGCATTCGCAACCCTTATTTCCTTTCCGAACTTCGTAAAGCTCTTCTCAGGGCTGACTGATAATACTTCGGCATCTAGGTCAACTTTGCTTTGATTGGCTCTTAGTTCACTTATCTTCATTTTTTGATGTCCTGATCTTTTGACCTTTTTTTGGGAGACCTTTTTATCCCCTTTAGGATAATTCTGGCTTTATCTTGGGAGGTATTTAAACCTTTCTTTAGCTCGGGGAGGGCATATGGGGGAAGTGGAGGGTGGAGGGGGGGAAAGTATTTAAACGGAACATATCTCCTGAATCTCATGGAACAAACAAATCTTAGCGGGGCGAAAGGCACCAACCAAGGTGCTGGTTCTATTCCTTACTTCTAGTTCTTCTAGTTCCAACTCTATAGATTACTCCTGTTTTGAAGATTATAGCGGCTTTTTTAGCTATTCTCCAAGGGAGATACAGCAGTTTATTGATGAGAACATCTCTTATCGCGATAACACAATGCCCTTGCATTCTGCACTGCGTGTACTCCAAGAGCGAAGAGGGAATTGTGTAGACAGCGCATTTGTAGCTGCTCTCTTCTTAGGGGAACGCTATGGGACAATTCTTCTTAACCTCTTCACAGACAAGAGTAAAGGGCATGTAATGTATCTTTTCCAAGAGAACGGGCTTTATGGCACAGTCGGGAATTCGCGAAGTGAAAAACTTAAATGGCGCGAACCAGAATATAAATCTGTAGAAGACCTTGTTGAGGCCTTTAGAGAGCCATTGGATGAGCAAGGGATCCATCTAACTCGCTTTCGTGTTGATGACCTCTCCTTAGCCCGCGAGAGCGAGGATTGGAGAACAGGAAAAACTGGCTTTCTTGTAACATTAGACTCCCTCTTGTGCAAGTGGGGAGAGTAGCTCATGCTTTGATTTCATGCTTTGGGCCTAGGAGCCACGGATGCTCTCAACCCATGCAGGTACTTCTCCTCATCCTCATCAAGCCTGAGCTGCTTGGAAACCAAGGCAATCTCTTCTTGTCCTGAATTTCTAAAAATAATCTCAAGGAGTGGCATGTCCTTATAAGCTTGTTTTTTTGAGCAATGAGTGTGGCGAGCAATCTTTCCCGCAATCTCTCTCCGCGTAAGGTTCTTCTGTTTGGCCATCCATATCTTCAGCAAGCGCGAAAGGCGCTTATACGAGACATAGCTTCTTTTGTCACTAAGCTTTGCCGCAGCAACTCCTGCTGTTGAAAGAACGCTGACATAGGCAAGGAAGCGCCAGTGCTGATGCCTCATGATCCTTCTCCTGAAAATGTCAGCTCTGCTTAATGCATCATAGGCCTCGGCAAGCTCTTTTCCGCTATACTCTAGCGGAAGATTCTCATCCAGCCAGAGAATACATTCATCCAAGGGCATGTTTACAGAGTCAAAGGCATCCATGGCATCTCTGGCATTCCGGCTCTTGAATATCAGAGAGAGAGAGTTGAAGATGCTCCCCTCTTTCTCCCTCTCTCCGAGGGAATCTATCACCTTCTTATCTATCTCAATGAAGTTCTGCAGGAAAGCGATTGACTGAAGGTCATTTATAGCAGCTCTTGCATCTCCCCGCGACTTGACGGCAAGGGCTTCGATAATTTCTTTGCTCAAGGGAATTTTCTCCCCATCACACACTCTTTGCAGGATCTTCGCGATATCAATATAGCTTAGCTTTGCTAGCTGGAATGAGGCAACTCTGCTCCTGAGATCATTCAGTTTCTTATCCCATAAGTCGCTTGCGGCAAACACTATCGGCCATTTTGTTTTCTCGCAGAGGGCCATTATAGTGGCAAGACCCCCCCTATCTATCCCGGTGAATGCATCTGCCTCGTCTACGAAAATGATTTTGCCCTTTCCGAAAAGGCTTTGCTGCTGTGTTGCAGGAGCGAGAATCCCCTTTATCTTTTCCTTATCTCTCAGTTGCGAAGCATTGAACTCTAGGACTTCGAGCCCCAGCTCTTTTGCAAGCACATACACAAGAGAATTCTTGCCGCTCCCGGATGAGGAGTACAGGAGTGCCGCTAATTTATCCTGCTTAGAAAAATTCTTTACGAAATCCTCTAATCTCCTGTATGCGAGTTCCTGCCCTGCAAGTTCTTTCAGATTTTTAGGCCTGTACTTCTCTGTCCACATTTTCCTTTTTTACCTTTAATACTATAAATTATTTAAGTATGGAATTTTTATAAAATGTACGGAAATATGCTCCCGGCATCCAGAGCTCTGCTCGAGGACTTAGCAAAGGGAGACATGAATGCAAGAACTAGAGGACTTTTGTTGATGCCATTAGTATCAGCCTTGTTTGTGCTACTCCTAGTTCCGACTGGTTTTCAAAAATAAAGATGCACAGGGAAAAATCCAGGCTTTGTGCCACAAATAAGCGCAGCCCTCCATCTATTTTCCTGCCACAGAGAATGAGGCAAGGAGCGCTTCAAGCTGCAAAAATTCGTCACTCCCCTCAACTATTCGGAACTCTATCTCTCCAACTTTTTCTGTAAGAGCCACCTTAACTTTATCCTCTATAGCTAGATTCCATACTTCCTTTTGCATGGCTTTGATTATATCGAGGCCAGAAAGTCCGTTCTTCAGCATTATATCCAGCAGCAAATTTCTTGCGTCGAGGAAATTTCCGCTAAGGGCAGTGCTGAGCACTTTTTCTATATCCTTAGGATTTGCCTCTGAGATCATCTCATAAATAATCTTCTCATCTACATTCTTGCTCACAGAAGATGTTGCCTGCAATATATTTATCACGCGCCTGCAGTCCCCTTCGGTTATCCTATATATCGCATCTCGCGCTTTCGCATCAACGTTCAATCCTTCCCTCTGCGCAATCCTATCCACAATCTCCCCTATCTCATCTTTGCCCAATAGTCTAAAACGGAAGATGCTGCATCTGCTCTGTATCGGATCGATGATCCTGCTGCTGTAATTGCAACTCAGGATGAAGCGGCAAGTGTGCGTGTACATCTCCATCGTTCTCCTTAGCGCCTGCTGTGCTTCTCGTGTAAGAGCATCGCTTTCGTCCAAGAAGAGTATCTTGAATGGCACCTTGCCTATACTCTTCGTGCGTGCAAAATCCTTCACCTTGTTTCTGACGACATCGATCCCCCTTTCATCGGATGCATTAAGTTCCAGGTAATTTGCCCTCCAGCTCTCGCCGAACATCTGTTTTGCAATTACAGTCGCGAGTGTACTCTTGCCCGTGCCGGCAGGACCTGTGAAAAGCAAGTGGGGCATGTTCATCTGCCTTACGAATGCTTCAGCGCGCGCAAGAATCTCTTTTTGCCCCTTTATCTCCTCAAAAGTAGAAGGGCGATATTTCTCGGTCCAAATCATGCTTTCATCTTTCATCTTTTCTTGGTGCAGCTCTTTTTTGTGACTATTCTTTACCGCTGCAGGAGGAGTAAAATTTTTATAAACCTTACTAAAAATCAGGCCGGAGCTTGAGCTTAGATCTTGAGCCACAATTTTTACGGAAGCTCTCTTTCGATTATAAGATTCTCGATAGTTATATCTCTATCATACTTTCCATCTTGCAACTGCTTCGGGATTCTCTTTGTGTATGCCCCCGGATTATTTATGTAACTCCTTATTATCCTTTCCCGCGTTTCTGCTTCATTATAGGCTGCAACACTGACCCTCCTCTCCGAGATTTCCCCGGGATCAAATTCCCTTGATTCCGGGACGCGCGCATCATCCTCAAGGTAGGGGTGTAATGCAACCAATCCACTATAGACTTTCCTTCCCATTTGCCTCCGCTCTTACTACTTATAAAACCTTAAAAACTTTTACACATAGCAAGGTTTTTAAGTTTCCTTCACTTTCCAATAAAAGAAAAAAGGGTAGAAAAGAGCAGAATGGTCAAATCGAGTCATGTTACATTAGCAGTAACTATTATACTTCTGGCAGCCATAGTCTCTTCTGCATTTCTCTTCACTTCAAAAGTCTCAAACATGGCCTCATTTCTGATAAGGCTCGAAGGAGAATCTGCAGAAGCAGATGGAGGAGCAATCTTCGAAGAAGTAAAATCCTGCGATACCCTTTGCAAGGATAGTGGTTATGATTATGGTGCGTGCAGGCAGAATTTGGTTGATGTGATCATTGATGATATACCTAAAACAATTCCCGGAACTCCTGTAATAGATACTATCCCTAAGGTGATTCCAGGCGATGGCACAACTCCTACGCCAGGCACAGGCACTGGCTCTGGTGGAAGCATTGGCGGAATAGGTACAGATACAGGAACATCGCCCCCCTCAACAAGCTCTGGTGAAAAAACCACAACCCAAGTCAGCATCAATCCAACTACTGGATCAAAGACAACAATAACCACCACCACAAAAACAGATTCTACCGCAGGAACAACCACCACCACAACAACTACGACTGCTCCATCATTCACTAAGACCACCACTACTATTTCTCAGACAACTCCTACGACTACAACTTCTGGTGGAATTGGCGGCGCTGGAGGTGGCGGAAGTACAACTACCTCTACAAATGTCGTGGCGATTACAAGTACACCAATATTTTCTCCAGGCTCAAAACCTATCAGCGGTAGTTTAGTAGCAAAGAGCGAATTAGAAGTAGAAATCGGTGTAGAAGGATGTTTCAATGGAGAGATTTGCAACTGTGGTTCCACTTTCGGATCAAAGGCCCAAGAAGAAACCTCGCAAGAGAACGTAGTTCCTCCAGAACTAAGAAA